>JBAUJO010000240.1:0-4290 GCA_049683875.1 Ornithinimicrobium sp. | reverse complement strand
GCCCCACAGTGAGCCGGTGCTCCTCGCTCGACTTGTTGAAGATCAACGAACCGGGGCCGTACACCGCGGCATCGTTCTCCGACCACGCTCCGGACACGGTGACGTAGCTCTCCTCGATGTCCTCGTGGCTGTGCTGGGGGTAGGTCGTGTGGGGCGCCAGCAGGACCAGGCCCAGGATCAGGTCGTCGCAGGTCACCGGCCCGCGCGGGCCTACCATCTCGCAGTAGCCCAGATCCCGGGTCAGCTTCTCCGGGACCCTGCGGTACGGGTTCTCCCATGGCAGCGAGTCGCCGACACGGGACAAGGCGCGCGTCATCCCGGACAGCGGCCCGTCGGCTCCGCGATCCACGGCTCGGCCGAGATGCAGCAGCACCGGCAGCGGATCCCCCGCCCGAGGCAGGAGGGCAGCGTCGGCCTCGACCACGGCGTGCAACCGGTCGCGGACGGTTCGCCGATGCTCCTCGATCGCCTCGCTGCCACCCGCGGAGCCGTAGCGGTACACGGAGTCGATCTCGTCGAGCAGGTAGGTCCAGTCGGGCACGTCGCTCAGACGCTGGTGCGAGGGGGAACCCCGGTCTGCGGTCACGACTGGTCTCGTCTCTCGGTCAGCGGCGTCAGGTCGGGTCGCTTGGGCAGCACATGGTCCCCGGACGAGCGTCCCTGCACCCGGCGCTGGACCCAGGGGCCGGCATACTCCCGGGCCCATTGCGCGTTGTTCCGCAGCATGTCCAACCGGCCCGGCTGGGGCGGGTGCGGCAGCGGTACGTGCCAGTCCGCGTCGGCCGGGTCGTGCCCCAGGGTGGCGTAGGCGGCCAGAGCGACGCGGCGGTGGCCCTCGGTGGTCATGTGGATCCGGTCCTCCGCCCACATGCGCCAGTCCTTGAGGAAGTCGAAGGACCACTGGTTGAGCACGTAGCAGCCGTGTCGGCCGGCGATCTTCCAGATGTGCGCGGTGTACGTGGCCATCCGCCCCCGGAAGCGCTGGATGACCGGAGCCTCGGAGGGGTCCGACGGCGTGGCTAGCAACACGTCGGCGCCGCAGGCCCGCACGGCGACGACCGCCCGTTCCAGCTGAGCGGCGAGGGCGTCGAGGTCGGCCCGTGGCCGCAGGATGTCGTTGCCTCCACCGACGAGGCTCACGAGGTCGGGGCCCAGCTCGATGGCGGCGCGCGTCTGCTCTCCGGCGATGGCGTCCAGCTTGCGTCCCCGCACGGCGAGGTTGGCGTAGGCGAAGGTGTCCACGTGGGCGGCGAGCAGAGACGCCAGCCGGTCGGCCCAGCCGATGTAGCTGTCTCGAGCCTGGGGGTCTGGGTCTGACATCCCCTCGGTGAAGCTGTCGCCGATGGCGACGAAGCGCGCCCAGTCACGGGGCACCGGCCGTACGCTCCCGGCGCGATGTGCCGGGCCCAGCGGCATCCCGTCGTCGGTGTCGCTCACGGCAGCCTCCAGTCGACGGGGTCGGCGCCCTGGGCCTGCAGGTGCTCGTTGGCCTGGCTGAACGGGGCCGAGCCGAAGAAGCCCTGGTGCGCCGACAGCGGCGAGGGGTGGGCGCTCTGCACCGTGGGAACCTCACCGAGCGCCGGGGCGAGGTTGCGGGCCTCCCGGCCCCACAGAATGGCCACCAGCGGCCCACCCCGGCGGACCAGTGCCTCGATGGCCGCGCCGGTCACCTCCTCCCAGCCTCGACCGCGGTGGCTTGCCGGGGCGCCGGCACGCACCGTCAGCACTCGGTTGAGCAGCATCACTCCCTGCTCGGTCCAAGGGGTCAGGTCACCGCTCGAGGGCGTGGGCACGTCGAGGTCCGCGCTGAGCTCGCGGAAGATGTTGACCAGGCTCTTGGGGACGGGCGACGTCGTCGGAGCGACCGAGAAGCTCAACCCCACCGCGTGCCCGGGCGTGGGGTAAGGGTCTTGGCCGACGACCAGCACCCGTACCTCGTCCAGGGGGCGCTCGAACACGCGCAGCACCTGGGGGCCGGGCGGCAGGTACCCACGCCCTGCGGCCACCTCCTCGCGCAAGAACCCTCCGAGCGTGGCCACCGTGCCTTCCACGTCGGCCAGAGCCTGCGCCCAGCTGGGATGCACCAGCTCGCGCAAGGGAGCCGGCGCAGAGGTCACACCACCCACTGTATGGGGCCGTGCCCGCCCGCGCGGGCGGGGCTGCCCGGACGCGTCCACCACCGGGGACCGTCGTGTCGCAGCGATGAATGACACCCTTGTGATTCGATGCGTAGACTCAGCGAAACCGCGCATGTGTCATGCCCGAAAGGACCGTCCCGTATGAGCGCCGCACAGCGCATCGAACAAGCTGACAAGGCGGCGTCGCTGAGCGCCGAGGACGCCGCGATCCTGGATTTCGAGGCCCACTGGTGGCGTCATCAAGGGTCCAAGGAATCGAGCATCCGCGAGGAGTTCTCGATCAGCTCCACGCGGTACTACCAGCGCCTCAACCGACTGCTGGACAGTGAAGCCGCGCTAGCGCACAATCCGATGTTGGTGAAGCGTCTGCGACGGATGAGGTCCAGTCGTCAGCGTGCGCGATCAGCGCGTCGCCTCGGCTTCGAACGAGAGTAGGAACGGCTATGGCCTCTGACCTGGACATTGCGCGGGCTGCAACGTTGCGCCCGATCGGCGATGTCGCCGCCGACATGGGTATCCCGGAGGAGTTCCTGGAGCCCTACGGCAAGAACGTGATGAAGGTCGGGCTGGAGGCCATCGACGCGATGTCCGACCGGCCGAAAGCCAAGTATGTAGTGGTCAGCGCCATCACGCCGACACCGCTGGGGGAGGGCAAGACCACCACGTCGGTCGGCCTGGCGCAGGGGCTGGGCAAGCTCGGCAAGCAGGCGGTGCTCACCTTGCGCCAGCCGTCGATGGGGCCCACGTTCGGGATCAAGGGGGGCGCAGCCGGTGGCGGGATGAGCCAGGTCGTGCCGATGGAGACGCTCAACCTGCACCTGACCGGTGACTTCCACGCCGTGACCGCGGCCCACAACCTGCTGGCGGCGCTGCTGGACAACCACCTGCACCACGGCAACGAGCTGGACATCGACCCTCGGTCCATCACCTGGCCCCGCGTGCTCGACGTCAACGACCGCGCGCTCCGTCAGATCGTGATCGGCCTGGGCGGCCGTGCCGACGGGGTGACGCGCCAGTCGTCCTTCGACATCACCGCGGCCAGCGAGGTCATGGCCCTGCTGTCGCTGTCCAGTGACCTGGACGACCTGCGCAGCCGGCTGGGCCGGATCGTCGTCGGCTTCAACCGAGCCGGGTCCCCGGTGACGGCCGAGCAGCTGCAGGGCGCCGGCTCGATGGCCGTCATGCTGCGTGAGGCGCTGAAGCCCAACCTGCTGCAGACACTCGAAGGCACCCCGGCCCTGATCCACTGCGGTCCCTTCGGCAACATCGCCACCGGCAACTCCTCCGTCGTCGCCGACCTCGTCGGGCTCCGGGGCGGGGACTACGTGGTCACCGAGGCCGGCTTCGGAGCCGACATGGGAGCCGAGCGCTTCTTCAACATCAAGTGCCGGGCTTCGGGGCAGTCTCCGGACGCCGCGGTCGTCGTGGTCACCACAAGGGCCCTCAAGGCGCACTCGGGCAAGTTCCGGATCGTGCCGGGCAAGCCGCTGCCGGACGAGCTCCTCGCCGAGAACACCGACGACGTCGAGGCTGGTGCGCCCAACCTGGTGAAGCAGATCGAGAACATCCGCCTGCACGGTGTCTCCCCCGTGGTGGCGATCAACTCCTTCCCCACCGACCACGCCAGCGAGCACGAGACGATCAGGCGGATCGCCGAGGGGGCGGGCGCCCGCGTCGCGGTCGCCACGCACTTCAGCGACGGCGGGGACGGGGCGGTCGAGCTGGCCGAGGCGGTGCGCGACGCGGCCGAGGAGCCGAGCGACTTCCATCCGCTCTACGAGCTGGACCTCTCGCTGCACGACAAGATCGAGACGGTGGCCCGGCGGGTCTACGGCGCCGATGGCATCGACCCCTCCCCGGAGGCGGCTAAGCAGCTGGCGGCCTATGAGGCGGCAGGCTTCGGCAAGCTGCCGGTCTGCATCGCCAAGACGCACCTGTCACTGAGCTCGGACGCGTCACTGACCGGAGCGCCGACGGGCTGGCGGATGCCGGTGCGTGAGGTGCGCGTCTCGGCGGGGGCAGGCTTCGTCTACCCCATCGCGGGCGCGATGCGCACGATGCCGGGGCTGTCGCGCAACCCGGCGGCTCACGCCATCGACCTGGACGACGACGGGGAGATCGTCAACCTCTCGTAGGCGGACTGCCCGCATAC
>JBAUJO010000239.1:0-2659 GCA_049683875.1 Ornithinimicrobium sp. | reverse complement strand
CCCGGGTATTGCTGCAGCAGCTTCATGACGTCGGCTGAATAGTCCCCGGGTGTCGTGGCCGCGCCGAGCACAACGATGCCGCTGCCATCGCACGCAGGCTGGGTGATCTGGGTGGACAGTCCCAAGTCCGACTCGGGGCTTCGGGTGTTGCAGCCTCGGAAGTACTTCAGCAACGCGTCGGGGACGCCGTCGTCGCTGGCCTCGGGACGACAGCGCGTGCTTGGCTGACGGTCGTAGTCCTGCCACGCGCCGTCGACCCTTCGCACGAAAGCCCCGGTATCTCCAGGCTTGTCGGAGTACACGTAGGCCCACTCGTCCAGACAGCTCTCGACGATGACGTCTTCTCGGCCGAGGACCTCAGCGATGTCGTCAGCGTCACAGTTGACCGATCCTGGTGACCCGCCGTCACCGACCGATGTCGTTGCGGAGGCGACGTCACCCTGAGGTGTCGCCGAAGCGGTCGAGCGGGTTGTGTCTTGCTCGGCCGATGTAGTGGTCGACGAACTGTCCTGCATGTTAGATTCCTGGTTCGGCGACGAGTCGAACCCGGACTCCCGGTTGGCCGAAGCGCACCCCGACGCCAGCAGCAGCACCGAGAGCATCCCTGCCACAACACGTCGCTGCCTCATTGCTCGGCCTCCCCAATCGGTCTCAGTCGACGAACACACTAGCGCCCCAGATTTGGCGAAGACGTGCACCTGATGATGATCCCCGACAGCGGGCCATGGGGTGGTGGCTCTCCGTGCGCTTAGAAGCCGTTTCGACCGCGCGACTGGCGGAAAGTAGGGGTTGAACTATGGCTAAGGATTGATCAATGATATATCGTTGATATAGGCATCGGCGCTGCGAACCCTTGGAGTTGCTGTGAACATGACCCGCTGCACCAATGAGCAAGGCCCGAACTGGGCGCCACTATGACCGACCTCGCCCACTCAACCCATGAAACCGCTGGCGTTCAGGATGATCTCGACCGCGCCGTCGTGGACGCCGCGGTCGAGATCGTCGATGACCTGGGAGTGGCGGGTCTGACCAACAGACGCCTCGCCGATCGGGCTGGCACCACGACAATGACGATCTACTCACGCTTCGGCAGCAAGGACGGCGTGGCCCGCGCCCTGTTTAACCGCGGGTTCGAGCTACTGGGAGCGCGGCTCGACGCCCACGCGCCGACAAGCGACAACCCCGAGATGTTAGTGGACTTCTGCTCGACCTACCGTGATTTTGGCCTCGAGCGCCCCGGCTTGTACTCGATCATGTTCGAGCGGGCGATGCCCCTCGGCGCCGGCTTTACCTCCGGGCCCGGCAGCAGGGTATTCGGCGCGCTGTGCGATCGTGTCGCCACCGTGCTCGGCTTGGACATCACTGACGCGCGAGTGCCCACCGAGACATTCGGCTTGTGGGCCCTGTGCCACGGACTCGTCAACCTCGAACTCACCGGAACCAAGGTTATGGAGAACTCCGCCACAGGCGCCCTGTTCCGGCTTGCCATCGCAACACATACCGCCGGCCTTACAGCGCGGCGCTTGAGCGAGAGCGAGAACCGTCCATGACGACCAACAGCACACCCCCGTCGAGGGTGCCTCATCGACTCGCTCACGATATTCGCGGCCACGGCGACCCGGCAGTGGTGTTCCTCCACGGCGTCTTCATGGATCGTCATCTGTGGGACCACGTCGAGCTTGAAGGTGTCCGTGCCGTTTGCGTGGACATGCCCGGACACGGCCACAGCCGCCTCGTTCCAGGCGCATCGATCGACGACCACGCCCGAGCAGTTGCTGACGTGCTCGACCACCACGGGCTTGACGCCCCGATCACCGTCGGGCACAGCTGGGGAGGCATGGTCGGCTTACGAATCGCCCGCGACCGCCAACTCAGCGGCCTCTTCCTGGTCAACACGCCACTGCGCAGAACCCGCGGCGTGGCAAGGCTCGGGTTCATCCTGCAACGCGCGATGCTGGGTCTCGGTCTGCCTGCGAAGACCTACGGCAAACTCGCTGCGGCTGCGCTCATCGGCGAGGAGACACGCAAGGCCCGACCCGAACTAGCCAGCGATACCGGCGAGCGAGCCCGAGCTATCGGGCGACGGGGATTGCGAGAGACGCTGCGCTCGGTCCTGATCGAAAGCGACGACACCATCGACCTCCTTGCCTCGCTCGAAGCGCCGTGGACGTTCGTCGCCGGCCGCGACGACTACGTCATCTCCAACGGCTTCGACACCGAGATCCGCCGATACGGCACGCTGCACGTCGTCGATGGCGCTCACACCACTCCCCTCGAGGCACCCGAGGACCTCAACCAGATCCTGAAGGACTTCTTAGCCGAGCGCGGGTAAGGGCTTGCGGCAAGGCCCCTGTCCTGGTGCACACTGCTCCTATGTCGGCCTAACTGGTCGAGAGGGGGTGATGTGATGGCTAGCCGGCGTGAACCGAAGCCGTTCGAGATCTACGAGTCGGGGGTGCTGTTGCACGGGACGAAGGCCAACCTCACGATGGGTGACTTGCTTGCCCCCGGATATCTCTCAAACTTCGAAGTGGGCAGGACGGCGAACCACGTCTATGTGACCGAGACCCTGGATGCCGCGACGTGGGGTGCGGAACTGGCGGCAGGGGAGGGCCGGGGCCGGATCTACATCGTCGAACCACTCGGCGCTGTTCAAGAC
>JBAUJO010000238.1:0-2422 GCA_049683875.1 Ornithinimicrobium sp. | reverse complement strand
CAGATCAATTTACCTATGATTATGCCATTATTCGCGTTGTTCCCAAAGTCGAACGGGAAGAATTTGTGAATGTAGGAGCGAGCATTTCTTGCGGGACAAAAAGATTCCTAGAAGTAGGAAAAGATGCTGGAGCAATTGGAGAAATGCCACAACGCGATCGCTTCCACTGGCTCGTTGCATCACGCAGTACAATCATCCAAACCTCACGAGTGCATACAGGTTTGTGCCAAAACTTGTCTGCTGTACTCGATCATTTAATTGAAACAATGGTGTTACCTTCGCGCCCAAAACCTGCGGCGGTAGAAACTGAATTAGTAAGTTTGAAAGAATCAACACCTTGAAACTGCGAAGGCGGTTTTAGTTGGCGTAGCCCCATTTATTCCGTGGTGCTTTGAGGATTAAGGTTATTTAGGCGTTGCTGATTTAAAGCATGAATTATGTATGTAGGGGCGTCACGGCAGTGCGCCCTCCAGCCGATATTACAATAAGCATTTCATACCTTGATTCAGCAACGCCGTTATTTAATTACCCTCTTTTTTCACTTCACCTCTTGACACTGACGCGACGTAAGGTTTCTACCATAGACTTATTCACGAAATGCGATCGTCTCCAAGCAACCAGGAGGAAAGTAATGAAAATTGCATTAAAAGTCGGTGATTTGGCAACGCAAACGGGTGTATCTGTAAGGACATTACATTATTACGACGAAATTAATTTACTTTCACCTTCTGGACGCACTGAATCTGGCTATCGTTTGTATGCAACTGACGATATTATGCGTTTGCAGCAAATCATTTCCTTGCGACAAATTGGCTTTTCTTTAGAAGAAATTCGCGAGTGTTTGGAGCAACAGAACTTTTCACTTAATCAGGTGATGCAACTGCACATAAAACGTTTGCTAGAACAGATAGAAATGTCGGGCAAACTGCTCAAGCGCTTAGAGATGATCCTTGAAATGAATTCGACAGAAGCAGTTTCTGTTGAGGATTTGATTCAAACTATTGAGGCAATTTGTATGTTTGAAAAATACTACACACCAGAACAATTAGAAACCCTTAAGCAACGCCGCGAGTTGTTAGGTGAAGAGGCAATTCGTCAGGGAGAAGCTAATTGGAAAGAATTGATTGAGCAGGTGCGGACTGAAATGACAAATGGTACTGATCCTACTAGCGATTCGGTGCAAGGTTTGGCTCGACGCTGGTTAGAATTGATACGGGAGTTTACAGGTGGTGATCCTGAGATTTCCAAGTCTTTGAACAAGATGTATCAACAGGAAGGTTCAGAAGTTGTTACTCATGGTGCGGTTGATAGCGCGATGTCTGAATATATGAATAAGGCGATCGCGTATCTCAAGCACTGCTAATTGAGGCAAAATTGGGATAGGGAATGAGCTGAGTTTTTCAGACTACATTCCCTATTCTAGAAAGTTAAGGGTTCAAAGTTTGTCGTGGTTTGCTGAACAGCATGATAATTTGTAGATAAAGTTTTATTACGAATTTCCGTAATTCCAGCTCCAAGTCGTGATGAACTCCTGTAAAGATAGTTTGGGAGCATCAGGCGATGATTCGAGTTTTAGGCGATCGCTATGAAGTCAAGCAACAGTTAAGCAGAAAAGCCGGAAGACAGACACTTCTGGCATTTGATCGTGAAACTGGAGAGCAAGTCGTCGTCAAGATTCTCAAGTTTGATGCCGAGTTTGAATGGGAAGCACTCAAGCTTTTCGAGCGAGAAACTCAGATCTTGCAAACCCTCCAACATCCGAATATTCCTAACTATCTCAACTCGTTTGAATTAGACGAAGAAAATAGTAAAGGACTAGCTTTAGTTCAAACCTACATTGAAGCACCATCATTAGAATCACATCTAAAATCTGGACGTAAATTTAGTGAAATAGAAATCAAACAAATTGCCGAGTCACTGTTAGAAACTTTAACTTATTTACATAGTCACAATCCATCGATAATTCACCGAGATATTAAACCAAGTAATGTCTTGCTGACAAATCGTTCCGGCAACTTTGTTGGACAAGTGTATCTTGTAGATTTTGGTTCGGTGCAAACAGTAGCATCACAAAATAGCGGCACTTTTACAGTAGTCGGCACATATGGTTATATGCCACCAGAACAGTTTAGTGGCAAAACTACTCCTGTTTCTGACTTATATAGTCTGGGAGCAACGCTAATTTATTTGGTTACAGGTAAACACCCAGCCGACTTGATGACAGATGACTTAAAACTAGAATTTGGGCAGCTTACCACGCTATCCCTTCAATTGACTCGTTGGCTGCAGCAGATGGTGCAAATCACCCCTTCCAAGCGATTTGCCAACGCAAATGCAGCACTTAAAGAACTAAAAAATCCCCAATTTCAGGATTCAGGACTACCAGTAAATAAACCCGCTGGAAGCAGGATCAATATAGAAC
>JBAUJO010000237.1:0-1514 GCA_049683875.1 Ornithinimicrobium sp. | reverse complement strand
CGTATAGGCAGTGGGGTGCGCTCGGGCAGGCGACACGTGTGGTGGGATCGCTTGATGTTGATGGTTCCGGTTTGGATGGCGTGGACCGTCACTGGTTGACCGCCGCTCGTAAAAGTGGCGGTGGTCGGTGTGCTCACCGCTGGCGTTGTGCGGCCAGCTGAGCCAGTCGTTGCATGGTCGGAGGCAGTTGCTTTCGGAAAGAGCGACCCACCAGTCGTGACCACAGCCAGGATAGGGGCCCTTCGAACCAGACGGTGTGCGTGAACGTGGTTGCGTGAGCGTCCAGCAGTTCACGCCGCACGCTCAATGTGGCTCCGGGCATGCTGGTCACGAACGTGTAGCTAGAGCCGTCATCAACCTCAACAATTCGGAAGGAAGCCTTCGGACCTGAGTTGGGAACGATGGTTCCGGTAGCGCTGGGCGCGAAGTCTGTGTTGAGAACAGCGTCTTTCAATCCTGAGTCCCATTGACCCCATGTGGGCACATCAGTCCACAGCGCCCACACGTCATCGCGCGTGCCTGAGGTGATCTCGGTGTGCGCAAACGCTTGATTGGTTCCTGCGGCGAGCGGTTCGGTCATGGTCTCTCCTGCTTACTCGGGCCAATGTTGTTATCAACGCTAAGTTAGCGACGTTAGCATAGGGTAGGGGCATGGCAGTCACGGTCTATGGCCGCTCCGCGCAGGGCGAGGGGCATCTTCTGCGTGAGCGGATTCTGCAGGCTGCGGTCGCCCGGATGAGCGATGGTCAGTCCGTGGAAGAGATATCGGTACGACACATCGCGGCCGACGTCGGCAAGACCGTGCCAGCGCTCTATCAACACTTCGCGAGCAAGACCGACCTGCTTGTCGCTGCCGCGACTCAGGCCTTAGATGACATGGCTATCGATGTCGGTCTAGAGCTGAGTGACGAAACAGATCTCGATACCCGACTTCGCCGTCGGGCCCACGCCTACGTCGATTTCGCCGTCGCCCATCCGGTGCCGTATGAGCTTCTGTTCATGACCCCAACCTCCCGCCCCCGAGGGCGGGACTCGCTCCAGATCATGATGTCCAGTGTGGGCTTCAACGCACTCCTAGAGGACCTCGACGCTGCCCAAACCGCTGGGCAGATGGTGCCCTCCGACATCCAGTCGGTCGCCCTCATTCTATGGACGGCCCTACACGGAGTTGCGTCCCTGCTCATCGCGCACCCCGACCTCGACTGGCCCCCGGATCTGCTCGACGACGTCCTGGACCAACACGCCCTCGGGATCGCACCCCGATAAGTAACCCAACTCCCACCAAGGCCGTCCATTAGCCTTCCGGCGGGTCACTAGGTAACGTCAGAATTCGCAAGCAGATGACGTCGATATTCACGACCATAGCCACCCCTACATATCCTGCAGTTCGACCTCGCCCGCTCGTTCGTACACGAGCGAGACTGCACCTTTGGGGAAGCTGCGCGCGGGCTGGGCCAACTGGAACGTGGTGGGGATGGTTCCTTCGTCGAACAGGCGTTTTCCCTGCCCAAGCG
>JBAUJO010000236.1:0-15539 GCA_049683875.1 Ornithinimicrobium sp. | reverse complement strand
GGGGCTGAAGGGGACACTACGTCGTGCGCTCAGTGAGCCGCGGCGTAGGCCTCCTGGACGTCCTGAGAGACGCGGCCACGGTCGCTGACCGCATAGCCGTTGGCGCGGCCCCACTCACGGATCCTGGCCAACTCCTCACGGGAAGCACCACTACCTGCACCGCCGTTACGCCGGCGGGTCTGGCGACGACCACCGGAGCGACGCGCCTGCCCCACCCATCGGGCGAGGTCGTTGCGCAGCTGGGCAGCGTTCCCGTCACTCAGATCGATCTCGTAGCTGACGCCATCGAGGGAAAACTCCACTGTCTCCGCAGCTTCGCTTCCGTCGAGGTCATCCTCTAGAATGACTTGCACTCGTTGTGCCATGGAATTGTACCTCTTGCTTCATCGGGGGATGTGATCCGGACACGGACCGGACCACCGCTGTGATAATAGCCCCGAAATAGCGACTAGGACAACATTGAAACGTTAGTGTTCGTTTCCGTCCTGGCCTGTGCCCTCGGATTGCTCATCGAGCCCGCGCGCGGCGTCTTCCTCGGCTTCCCAAAGGCGTTGCGCGGCACGCTCTCGTCGGTCTCCCTCGACGATGTGGGTCATGATGACCCAGAAGAGGTAGAGCAAGCCCACTGTGGGAAGCAGGGCGGCGACAATACCCCATGTCGTGCTGAGGAAGTCCACCTCACACCTGTGGCTTCACGAAGGGAAACAGGATCGTCTCGCGGATTCCTGCCCCTGTGAGGAGCATCAGCAGGCGGTCGATGCCCAGCCCCAGACCCCCCATGGGCGGCGCCCCCTGCTCGAGCGCCTGGAGGAAGTCCTCGTCGACCGACATGGCCTCCTCGTCTCCACCGGCTGCAGCGGCCGACTGCTCCACCAATCGTTGTCGTTGAATCTGTGGGTCAATCAATTCACTAAAGGCGGTGGCTCGTTCTGTGCCCCCCACGATGAGGTCCCATGCTTCGATCAGCCCTGGTAGAGATCGATGTGGCCTGGCCAAGGGCTGTGCGGCGGCAGGGTAGTCACACACAAAGGTGGGCTGAATTAGCCCAGGCTCGACGAGCGCCTCAAACAACTCCATGGCCACTTTCTGCGACGCTAAGTCGGCATCGAAGCATAATCCACGGTCGTTGGCCAGCGCGCGCAATCGATCGCCGCTGGTCATCACGGTGACCTTCTCCCCCACGGCCTCGGAGAGCCCGTCGTAGAAAGACAGCCACGCCCACGGCGCGTCGAGGTCGATCACCCCCTCGTGGTGGGCGATCTGGCGTGTGCCCAGCGCGTCGGCCGCGGCGAGAATGATGTCGCGGGTCAGATCGGCCATCGTCTCTTGGTCGCCGTAGGCCTCGTACGCCTCGAGCATGGTGAACTCGGGACTGTGCGAGGAGTCGATGCCCTCGTTGCGAAAGATGCGCCCGAGCTCGTAGACCCGGTCGACACCACCCACCACGGCACGCTTGAGATGGAGCTCGAGCGCGATGCGCAGCGTCATCGGCAGGTCGAAGGCGTTCAGGTGGGTGGTGAACGGGCGGGCGTTCGCGCCACCGTGAACGGTCTGCAGGGTCGGCGTCTCGACTTCGAGGTAGCCCCGCTGGTGCAGCACCTCCCGGATCGCACGCGTCATCGCGGCACGGGCCCGCACCATTGCCCTCGCCTCGTCACGCACGATGAGGTCGACGTAGCGCCTTCTCACGCGTTGTTCCTCGGACAGCTCCTTGTGAAACACCGGCAGCGGCCGCAGGGCCTTGCTGGCCATCATCCAGGAGGCGGCCATCACCGACAGCTCCCCGCGTCGGCTGGTGATGACCTGACCCCGGGCGAACACGTGGTCACCGAGGTCGACCAGGGACTTCCACCGAGCCAGCTCGTCGCCCCCGATGACGGCCGCACTGATCATGAGCTGAAGCTGGGTGCCCTCGCCTGACTGCAGGGTCGCGAAGCACAGCTTGCCGGTGTTGCGGACGAAGATCACGCGACCGGCCACACCGACCTCCGCACCGCTCTCGGCTCCAGCCTCGAGATGACCCCACTCGGCGCGCACCTGCGAAAGCGAGTGCGTGACCGGGACCCGAACGGGATAGGGCGGCACACCCTCCTGGAGCATCTGGTCCCGCTTGGACCGCCGCACCCGCATCTGTTCCGGCAGGTTGTCGGCACCGGACGCGGGTGGTTCACTCACGCCAGCAGCGTACCGGGGCCCAACCCGTCACTGAGTCGTCCCTGCGTATCGCCGCTCGAGGTCGAGCAGCGCCTGCTTGTTGGCCGCTCCGCCGCCGTAGCCGGTGAGCGACCCGTCACTGCCGATCACCCGATGGCACGGGACGATGATCGAGAGGGGGTTACGACCGTTGGCCATGCCGACGGCACGGGCCGCCCCGCGCGACCCGATGGCTCTCGCCACCTGCCCGTAGCTGTGCGTGGTGGCGTAGGGGATGTCGCGCAGGGCCGCCCACACCCGGTGCTGGAACGTGGTGCCGCCGGGGTCCAGCGGCAGGTCGAAGTCGCGTCGACGTCCGGCCAGATAGTCGCTGAGCTGCTGGCGCGCCCGCTGCAGGACCGGATGGGCGTCCAGCTCGCTCTCGGTGACGAGCTGCCCGTTCGGCGAGCGTTCTGCCAGGTGGCGGTGCCCGGGGAAGTAGAGCCCCACCAGTGACCGGCCGTCGCTGACCAGCATCAGTGGGGCGATCTCGGTCTCCATCTCGTGCCAGTAGCGTTCCATCGCAAGCATCCTTCGCTGGTCGTGGTTTTCGTCGTCGTGGTCGTCGCGTTGGTCAGTCATGGTCGCCCTCCGCCGGGTGGCTCGAGGGCGGAACGGATCCCACCGGCTCTCCCGACGGCATCCGCGCGGCTGCGTGAGCGCTGGCGGCCCAGAGCGCCTGGGTGACATAGGCGCGCCAGGGCCGCCAGCGCTCACTGTGCTGGATGAGGTCGGCCGTCTTGGCCGGCAGCCCCACCGTGGCGGCGGTGCGCCGCACCCCGAGGTCGGTGGCCGGAAAGGCATCGGGATCGTTCAACGCCCGCATGGCCACCATCTCGGCGGTCCACGGCCCCACTCCGGGCAGCGCGAGGAGGTCGCGCCGCGCCTGGTCGCGGTCAGCCCCGGGATGCAGCGCGACGGAGCCGTCGGCCAAAGCGGTCGCCAGCGCGCGCAGCGTCCGCATCCGTGTCGCCGGCATCCCTGGCAACAGGTCGGGATCGCAGCCGGCGATCGCCTCCGGGCTGGGGAACAGCCGGTCCACCGAGCTCCCGGCCACCGCCGGAAGCGCACCACCCAGGGCTCGCACGAGGCGACCGGTCAGGGTGCCGGCCGCGCGAGTCGAGATGTGCTGGCTGAGCACGACTCGGATGGCCATCTCGGCGCCGTCCAGGGCCCCGGGGATGCGCATCCCCGGTCGCGCTGCGAGCAGGCCGCTGAGCGCCGGATCCTGTCGCAGATGAGTCTCGCTGGCGAAGGGGTCGGCATCTAGGTCCAGCATGCGTCGGCAGCGCTCGACCAGGTTCGCCAGATCTCGCAGGTCCTGCAGGGCGAAGGTGGCCGACACGTGGTCCGCAGCCGGCCGCAGGTGCACCCACGCCGGGCCGTGAGTGAGCCCGACGGACCGGGCGAAACCCCCGTCGACCCACTCCTCCACTCCAGGCACGGCCGTGGCCGCGAGATGACCGAAGAGGCTGTCGGCGTGCAGCGGCGCCCGGTAAGGCAACCGGACCTGGACTCGTTGCGCCCCGACCAGGTGGCCTGGTGCCTGCTCCCTGGTCGCACGCGCAGCGCGTCCGCGCCGGGCATCTGCCGCTGCCCGCAACGCCGAGGGAGTGGCCGCGAAGACGGCCTGCACGGTGTCGTTGAACGAGCGGACGCTGGCGAACCCTGCGGCGTGGCACACCTGCGACATGGGCAGGGTGGTCGTCTCGATCAGGACTCGAGCGGTCTGGGCGCGTTGTGCGCGGGCGAGGGCCAGCGGCCCGGCGCCGAGCTCTTGGGCCAACAGACGCTCGACCTGTCGGGGGCTGTAGCCCACTCGTTGCGCCAGGCCCTGCACCCCCTCGGTGTCCACGACTCCGTCGGCGATGAGCCGCATCACTCGAGCCACCACATCGCCTCGGTGGTGCCAGAGGGCCGAACCCGGGGTGGCGTCCGGTCGGCATCGCTTACAGGCCCGGTACCCCGCGCACTGAGCGGCGGCGGCACTGGGGTAGAACCGCATGTTGGACTCCAACGGAACCCGGGCCGGACAGCTCGGCCGGCAGTAGATGCCGGTGCTGCGTACACCCAGGTAGAAGTAGCCGTCGAAGCGCCGGTCGCGACTGCGCACGGCGGCCATCCTCGCCGCGGTGTCGAGTCTCATGCTCCTAGTCTGCCTCTTTCGCCGTCGCGCGGCTGGCAGGAATCCGACAGGCCACTCTGGTTGTCTCAGGCCCCCCGGTGACCTTCGGCGCTTGCCCTCCTCCGCACCCGGTGCGCCCGCTCGCGGCCGGCCAGGACCAGCAAGGTGACACCCACCAACGGCAGGACCAGAGCGACCATCACCAGGCTGAAGCCTCCTTCGCTCTCGCGTCCGCTGGCGTCCAGCACGAGATAGGTGGTGTACGCCACGTACAGGCCGACGAACAGCGCGCCCTCCCGCCGTGCGATGCGACCTCCGGTATAGACCACAGGGAGCAGAGCGAGGCTGGTGGCGACCATCAGCGGCAGGTCGACGGCAAGCGCCGCGCCCGGCACCGGCAACCCCCCAGGGTTGATCAACGCGGGCACACCCAGGACGAGGCCGATGTTCGCCAGACAGCTGCCGACGGCATTGCCGACCGCCAGGTCGGTCGCGCCTTTCCGGACGGCCATGAGCGAGGCCACCAGCTCGGGCAACGAGGTGCCGATGGCCACCACCGTGAGCCCGATGACCAGACTGCTCAGCCCCAGAGCCGCGGCGATGGCCACGGCACCGGAGACCAGCAGGTTGGACCCACCGACCAGCAGACCCACTCCCACGGCCACGAGTGCGAGCGCCGCCGGGACCGACACTCTCGGGGCGTCCGTCTCGACGGCCTCGGCCGGAATGTCACCCCGTTTGGACAGCCACACGCTCAGCACGGAGTGACCCACCCACACCGCTAGCAGGAGCCCTCCGTCGAAAGTGCCGATGTCGCCGTCGGAAGACAGCAGCAGCAACACGACCCCGAAGGCGATCAGGAAGGGCACGTCGACCCGAACGAGCTGCCGACGGACGTCGAGGGGCAGCACCAGCGCGCTGATGCCCAGGATGAGCAGGATGTTCGCGATGTTGCTGCCCACCACGTTGCCCAGAGCCAGGTCGCTCTCCCCGGAGAACACGGCGCCCGTCGTCACGGCCAGCTCGGGGGCGGACGTGGCCACCGAGACTACGGTCAGGCCCACGACCAGGGGAGAGATGCCGATGTCCACCGCCAGAGCCGAGGCCCCTCGAACGAGGACCTCCCCTCCGGCGACCAGGAGAACCAGCCCACCGAGCACCTGAAGGAGCGAGACCACATCCACACTGCGGAGTCTAGGAGTGCGCGTACACGTCAGCTCACCTGCGAGGATCGCGCGGGTGAACCCCCGTACGGAGCCCTGGCCTCAGGCGTGGCACCGGGCCTTGTACGGACCGCGGGGCTTCTACCGGCGCGCCGAGGGGCCTGCCGGGCACTTCAGCACCTCCGTGGCCGGCATCCCACAAGCGAGCACGGTGATGGCTCGGGCGATCGTGGCCCTGGCCCGGCGAACGGGCCGATCGGTCGTCGTCGACCTGGGCGCCGGCCGCGGGTCCCTGATCCAGCAGGTACGGCGCATCGACCCTGGCCTGAGGTGTGTCGGTGTGGACGTGGTCGCCGCGCCGCCGGAGACGCCGGCCGAGGTCGAATGGTGGGTGAGCGAGGGAGGAGCACTGCTACCACGAGAGCTCGACGGCCTCAGCGACGTCCTGGTCGTGGCCCACGAGTGGCTGGATGTCGTGCCGGCGACCGTGGCCAGGCAGGATCCGGCGGGCACATGGCGTGCCGGCTCGGTCGATACCCGCACCGGGGAGCAGACGTGGGAGGCACCGGTCGCGGACGAGGAGCGGGCGTGGCTGGAGAGATGGACCGATCCGGGCACCGATATCGCAGAGGTCGGCCTGACCCGCGAACGTGCCGTGGCCGACCTGCGTGGTCGCCTGCGCCGCTCGACCGTGCTCCTGGTGGACTACGGGCACCTGCGGCACGAGCGCCCGCCGCAGGGCACGCTGGTCGGCTATCGCCACGGGGAGGTGCTTCCGCCCGTGCCCGACGGCTCGATGGACCTCACCGCCCACGTCGCGGTGGACGCCCTCTGGGCTTCACTGGGTGCAGGGGCCCTGATGAGGGCACGCCAACGGGAGGCGCTCGCCGAGCTGCTCGAAACCCCGCGCATCGACCAGCAGCTGGCTCACACCCTGCCCTCGACATACCTGCACCAGCTGGCCGAGCAGCAAGCCCGGCGTGAGCTCAGCAGGGACGGCGGACTGGGTGACTTCTGGTGGGTGTTGGCCGAGTCGACCGGCTAGGTTGGCCCCGTGAGTGGTCGGTCGGCGCCCAACGACTCCTCATCCGTGCGCCCGATCGACGTGGCGGTCGGCGCGGCCGGGCTCAGCACGACGGAGATGGTGCTCAACATCGGGCCGCAACACCCGGCGACGCACGGGGTGCTGCGGCTGCGGATCACCGCCGACGGTGAGCGCATCGTGGCCGCGGAGCCCATCGTCGGATACATGCACCGGGGGGCGGAGAAGCTCTTCGAGGTCCGCGACTACCGGCAGATCCTGGTGCTCGCCAACCGCCATGACTGGCTCTCCGCCTTCAGCAACGAGATCGGGGTCGCGCTGACCGTCGAGGCGATGCTGGAGATGGAGGTGCCGGTACGGGCCACGTGGGCCCGCACCCTGCTGGCGGAGCTGAACCGTGTGCTGAACCACCTGATGTTCCTCGGGTCGTTCCCGCTGGAGCTCGGCGCGATCACCCCGGTGTTCTACGCCTTCCGCGAGCGCGAGGAGCTTCAGGCGGTCATGGAGGAGGTCTCCGGAGGCCGCATGCACTACATGATCGCCCAGGTGGGTGGGCTGCGGCACGACCTACCGCCGCAGTGGCTGGACCACGTCGAGACCGCGATCGGTGCGGTGCGCACCCGGTTGCCGGACCTGGAGTCGATGCTGGCGGGCAACGAGATCCTGCGGGCCAGGACCGTCGGCGTGGGGGTCCTGGACCCAGCGACCGCCGCGGCCTACGGGGTCAGCGGGCCTATTGCGCGGGCCTGCGGAGTGGACCTCGACCTCCGGCGTGACGACCCCTACCTGGCTTACCCCGAGCTGTTCGGCGACGACGGCCCAGGTCGGGTCGTCCTGCGCACCGCTGGCGATGCCCTGGCTCGGCTCGAGGTCCTCATCGAGCAGGTCCACGTCAGCCTCGACCTGGCGCAGCGCTGCGTGGAGGTGCTCCGGGACCTGCCCGACGGGCCGATCAACGTCAAGCTGCCCAAGACCCTCAAGGTGCCGGCCGGAGAGCGCTACCTGGCCACCGAGAACCCCCTCGGCCTGAACGGCTACTACCTGGTCAGCCGGGGCGGGAGCGTCCCGTGGCGGCTGAAGCTCCGCTCAGCCTCCTTCAACAACGTGCAGGTGCTGTCCGAGCTGTTGCCCGGCACGCTGGTGGCCGACATGGTCGCCATCCTCGGCTCCACGTTCTTCGTCGTCGGGGACGTCGACAAGTGAGCCTCGTTGCCGGGCCACCCGGTCGACGACATCACCGGTGGTCCAGGCGACCTTGGGCAACGGCTGCAGCCAGCTGCCGGGGAGTAGGTTTGTGCAGACGACCAGCGACGAATCCACCCTCAGCGTCCATGTGGAGGTAGACCAGTCCCGCGTCTTCGGCCTTGGTGCCCGAGGGGTCAACGGTCCCGAGACCGCCGTCGTGTAGGGACGCTTGTCCGCGCTGAAGCGAACATCACGGCTCATCCGGTACATCGTCTTCTCCGAGCCGGCCAAGGGCTGCTCTCTCTGGCTCAGACGCTCGGTCAGGGTGTCGTTGTTCGCTGCCAAGTCGGTGAGGAAGCGGAAGGAACGATCAGTGAACGTTGGCTGGGAAGCAGGCGTCATGGCCATCCTTGTCGTCGGGTCCCTGACGGAGGTTGGAACAACAAGAACTGTTCGATGGCAGTGAGCTCTGCGTTCGGCCTCGTCGCTTCAGCCGTAGGCCATGCCGTCCTCGCCTCCGGGGGGCGGAGGCTCGTCGTCATCCTCGGGTAGGCGACACATCCACTGGCCGACGTACCCGGCGGCGCTGACGCAGGCGGCCGCAAGGGCGCTGACCACTGCGCGCACGAAGAGCTCCCGCACCGAGGGGACGTCCAGCGTCGACAGGTGCACCGCTGCGTTGGCGAGGTAGAACCCTACGAGCACGGCCCCGGCCAGGGCGCCCGCCTGAGCCGCTACCAGAGTGCCGCGCGCCTGCTGGACCGTGGGCGCCACCGTGCGCGAGGAGGTGGCTCGCGGGGCGCGTACGTACTGCCGGATCCGCCAAGCTGCCACGAGCACGAGCACCACGTACAGCGTCATCGGGATGAGACCGAGCCAGGGCAGCTGCGGGTACTCGCGGCCGGTGGCGCGCCAGCCGAGCAGAGCCAGCCAACCGAGCACCCCGCTCGCCGCAGCGGTCACCCCGCCGGCGGCGACACTGATCCCCTCCTGCGGTGACCTCACCGGCCCGCGGCCTCGGGTCGCACTCCGCTGGTGTCCACGCCGGCGAGCAGGTCCGCGAGCCAGGCCACCTCATGGCC
The DNA here is from genome assembly GCA_049683875.1 of Ornithinimicrobium sp. Lineage (GTDB taxonomy): Bacteria > Actinomycetota > Actinomycetes > Actinomycetales > Dermatophilaceae > Ornithinicoccus. The sequence continues at coordinate 6,749 of JBAUJO010000236.1, read as the reverse complement.
GGTCCACACGCTTGCCGACGGATCGACGTCGTGCCAGGGAACCAGGACGAAGGCACGCTCGATCGCCCGCGGATGCGGCAGCTGTAGACCCTCATGCTCGAGCCGCACCTCGGTGCCCGCCCGTGGGTCGCCATACTGAATGAGGTCCAGGTCCAGGGTTCGCGGGCCCCAGCGGACCTCCCGGACCCGTCCGTACCGGTCCTCGATCAGGTGCAGCCGCCGCAGCAGGGCCGCCGGCGACAGCGACGTCTGAGCAAGCGCGACGGCGTTGACGAAGGCGTTCTGCGCGGGACCGCCCACCGGGTCGGTCAGATACAGGTCCGAGGCCCGCACCCCCCATACCTCGGGTAGGTCGCCCAGCTCGCCGACAGCGGCACCCACGGTCGAGGCGGCGTGGCCCTGATTCGCGCCGAGCGCCACCACGACCGGGACCTGTCGACGACGACGGACGGTGACCGAGACGTCCGAGAACGGCACTCCTACCGGCGCCTGAGGCTTGTGCACGGTGACCTCCAGGGCCTGGACCCCGACGTGCTCGACCAGGACGGCGTCAGCGATGCGGGCGGCCAGCGTCTCGATGAGCTGGTGTGCCGGCCCACCGACCAACAGCACGACGGTGGCCGCGACCTCGGCGTAGTTGACCGTGTCGAGCACGTCGTCGGAGCTCACGGCGACGGTGGTGTCGACCTCCATGACCACGTCGACATCGAAGTCCTGGCCCTGCTCACGCTCGTGCTCCAGCACGCCATGGCGCCCGAAGGCCCGGACCCCGCGCACGGCGATGGTGTCAGCCACACTGGACCCTTTCCCAGACACCGAGCGCCTGCGTCGTGCTGGGGACGTCGTGGACGCGGACCGCCCAGACGCCCGCCTGAGCGCAGAGCAGGCTGGTGGCGGCGGTGGCTGTGTCGCGCTCGGCCGGCGCGAGCTCGACCGGCACGCGCGGCAGCTGCCCGAGGAACCGTTTGCGGGAGGTCCCCACCAGGACCGGGTGCCCCAGGTCGACCACACGGCTCAGCCCGGCGAGCAGGGTCCAGTTGTGCGCGGCGTCCTTGGCGAAGCCGAAGCCTGGGTCGAGAATGATCTGCTCGGTGGACAGACCCCCGGCGCGTAGCTGGTCGACCCGCTCGCCGAGATGCTCGACGACCTCGGCCACCACGTCGCGATAGTGGGCGGCCGCGTCCATCTCGGCCGAGTGACCACGCCAGTGCATCGCGATGAAGGGCACACCCGCTCGCGCCACCACCTCGGTCATCGCAGGGTCCGCCAGACCGCCGGAGACGTCGTTGACCATGCTCGCTCCGGCCTGCAGCGCCGCCTCGGCCACCGAGGCGCGCATGGTGTCCACCGAGACGGTGAGGCCGCGTGCGTACAGCCCTTCGACCACCGGCACCACGCGGCCCAGCTCTTCGTCCTCGCTGGGGCGCCGTGCTCCGGGACGGGTGGACTCCCCCCCGACGTCGACGATGTCCGCGCCCTGGCGCGCCAGGTCGAGCCCGCGGGCGACCGCCTGCGCGGCGGCCTGCCATCGGCCGCCGTCACTGAAGGAGTCCGGGGTGACGTTCAGCACCCCCATGACCGAGGTCATCGGCTCACACTCGGCGCGCCAGCGCCAGGCTCATCGCCTCCGCACGCGTGGCCCCGGCGCGCAGCTGTCCCCGCACGGCCGAGGTGATGGTGCGGGCTCCCGGACGACGGACCCCCCGCATCGACATGCACAGGTGCTCAGCCTCGATGACCACGATGACGCCCCGCGGGTGCAGGTGCTCTTCCAACGCCTCGGCGACCTCGGTGGTCAGGCGCTCCTGGACCTGCGGGCGCCGAGCGAAGACGTCCACCAGTCTGGCCAGCTTGGACAGCCCGGTGATGCGGCCGTCCGGCCCAGGGATGTAGCCCACGTGCGCGACGCCGTGGAAGGGCACCAGGTGGTGCTCGCACACGCTGTAGACCTCGATATCGCGCACGAGGATCAGCTCCTCGTGCTCCACGTCGAACGTGGTCTCCAAGACCTTGGCCGGGGACTGGTTCAGCCCGGCGAACATCTCGGCGTAGGCGCGCGCGACCCGGCCGGGGGTATCCACCAACCCGTCCCGGTCCGGGTCCTCACCCACGGCGATCAGGATCTCGCGAACGGCAGCCTCGACCCTCGCGTGGTCCACCGTGGCGTGCCCGTTGGTGACGGCCGGGAGGCCGGGGAGCTCGGACGCCGCCGCAGCGACCTGGGGCTCGGAGCCGCCGGAGTCAGAGGCGGCCGGGGTCGACATGCCCGCCTTCAGGAACCGGCACCACCTGGGAGGCGGGGTGCTCCTCCGGAGCGTGGTGGCCGTTCGACATTCCTCGACGTTCGGCCTCCGTCAGCACCGGGCCACGCTCGTGCACTGCCCGCCCGTCGCTGGACAGCCACACCGGACGTTCCGGACGCTTCACGACGTCGGCGAAGATCGTGGCGAGGGGCTCGGCATTGAGCGTCTCCTTCTCCAGCAGCTCTAGCACGAGGTGGTCGAGCACGTCGCGGTTGTCGTTCAGAGCATGCCACGCCTCGTCGTGGGCGGCCTCGATGAACCGGCGTACCTCACGGTCGACGACCCCGGCGAGATCTTCGGAGTAGTCGCGCTCGTGACCCATGTCTCGGCCGAGGAAGACCTCCGAGGACCCCTGGCCCAGCTTCACCGCACCGATGCGCTCGCTCATGCCGAACTGGGTCACCATCTTGCGCGCCAGGGAGGTGGCCTTCTCGATGTCGTTGGAGGCCCCCGTGGTGGGGTCGTGGAAGATGATCTCCTCCGCGACCCGACCGCCGAGGGCGTAGGCCAGCTGGTCGAGCAGCTCGTTGCGGGTCGTGGAGTACTTGTCGTCGGCTGGCAGCACCATGGTGTACCCGAGGGCGCGACCCCTGGGCAGGATGGTGATCTTGCTGACCGGGTCGGTATGCCGCATCGCCGCCGCGACCAGCGCGTGCCCACCCTCGTGGTAGGCGGTGATCTTCTTCTCCTTGGCGCTCATCACGCGGCTGCGCTTCTGCGGCCCGGCCATCACCCGGTCGATCGCTTCGTCGAGATGATGGTCCTCGATGGTCTTCTCGTCCTTGCGAGCGGCCAGCAGCGCAGCCTCGTTCAGCACGTTGGCCAGGTCAGCACCCGAGAACCCCGGAGTGCGCTTGGCCGTGGTGAGCAGGTCGACGTCCTCGGCCATGGGCTTGCCCTGGGCGTGGACCTGCAGGATGGCGTGCCGCCCGATCATGTCCGGCGCCTCCACCGCGATCTGGCGGTCGAAGCGGCCCGGGCGCAGCAAGGCGGGGTCGAGGATGTCGGGCCGGTTGGTGGCCGCGATGAGGATGACGTTGGTCTTGACGTCGAACCCGTCCATCTCCACCAGAAGCTGGTTCAGCGTCTGCTCGCGCTCGTCGTGCCCGCCGCCGAGCCCAGCGCCACGGTGACGACCGACGGCGTCGATCTCGTCCACGAAGATGATCGCCGGAGAGTTCTCCTTGGCCTGCTCGAACAGGTCACGGACGCGCGAGGCGCCGACGCCGACGAACATCTCGACGAAGTCCGAGCCCGAGATGGAGTAGAACGGCACCCCGGCCTCCCCAGCCACCGCGCGCGCCAGCAGCGTCTTACCGGTGCCCGGAGGGCCGTAGAGCAGGACGCCCTTGGGGATCTTGGCGCCGACGTCGAGGAACTTGCGCGGCTCGGAGAGGAACTCCTTGATCTCGTACAGCTCCTCCACGGCCTCGGTCGCGCCCGCCACGTCCTCGAAGGTCACCTTGGGCCGATCCGGGGAGGCCAGCTTGGCCTTGGACTTGCCGAACTGCATCACCCCGCGGCCGCCACCCTGCATCCGGGTCATCAGGAACAGGAACAGGCCGAGGATGAGGATCAGCGGGACCAGCGTGAGCAGCAGCGACACCAGCCAGTTCTGTTGGGCCGGGTCGTCGGTGAAGCCCTGCGTCGGCGGGTGGTCCTCCAGCGCCTGGACGACCATCTCGCCGCGGCTTGTGACATAGAACGCCTGCACCTGGGTGGCGTCGCTCACCTCGTCGTTGCTGAACTTGGCACCGTCGACGAGGTCGAGGTCCATCCGGTCGGGCGTCACGGTCGCCGAGGCCACCTTGTCCTGGGCGATCAGCTTCATCGCCTCGGAGGTGTCGATCCGCTGGTACGGGCTCGGTGAGGTCAGGGCATACACCAGCACCCCGAAGCCGATGATGAGAGCCACCCACAGCCAGGGGCTACGACGCTGCTTCTTCTTGCTCATCGATGTCCGCAGGCGATGCCTGCCCTGCTCCTTCGAGTCGGAATAATGGTGCACACCGGTCTAGCGCCATAACGTGTGGACACAGACAAGTGTTCCAGACCGGCACGTGTGCGCAGTCCTGTCGGCTCAGGTGTACATGTGTGGCGCGAGGATCCCCACCTCGCGTAGGTTGCGATACCGCTCGGCGAGATCGAGCCCATAGCCGACCACGAACTCGTTGCCGATGTCGAACCCGACGTAGCGCACGTCGATCTCGACCTTCGCCACGTCCGGCTTGCGCAGCAGGGTGCAGATCTCCACCGAGGCCGGATGCCGGGACTGCAGGTTCGTCCGGATCCAGCTCAGGGTGAGACCGGAGTCGATGATGTCCTCGATGATCAGCACGTGGCGGTTGGTGATGTCGGTGTCGAGGTCCTTCAGGATGCGCACCACCCCGGAGGACTTGGTCCCGGACCCGTAGGAGGAGACGGCCATCCAGTCCATCTCCGCAGAGCCCGGCAACGCCCGCATGAGGTCGGCCATCACCACGACAGCCCCCTTGAGAACCCCCACAAGTAACACGTTCTTGTCGTGGTAGTCGTCCCAGATCTGCTGGCCGAGCTCCTCGAGCCGCTCCAGGATCTCGGCCTCGGACAGGAGCACCCTGTCCAGGTCCGGGCCCATCTGCTCAGCGTTCACAGGCACAGTTAACCCTCCCCCCGCTCATGAAGCCAGATCAGCCCGTCCTGCCGATGCACGACCTGGCGCCCGGGGAGGTCGATCGGAGCCTGACCGTGCCAGTCGGCGACCAGTGCGTCGACCGCACGGAGGTGCACCGCCTTGAGGTCCGAACCCGGCACCCCCGCCTCGAGCGCGACGCGACGCCACAGCCGGGTGCGCACCGCCGCCGGATAGGTCGTCACGGCTGCCGCCGGCCACGGGAGCGGGCCGAGCGCGAGGTATGCCGTCTCGGTCACCTCGTCCAGTGCCTCGCTGTCTGCGCGGAGCAGGTCGGCCGACCTGGCCAGACCCACGGTCAGGTCCCGGTCCAGGCCGCTCTCAAGCTCGGCGAGCAGATGTCTGACCCGGACCCGCGTAAACCGCGGGTCGTCGTTGTGGGGGTCGTGCCAAGTGCTCAAGCCGGCTTCGGCACACGCCTGTCCGGTCTGCCGGCGTGTCACGCTCAGCAGCGGACGCAGCAGCTGCACGTCTGACCCCCCGGCGGTCGGAGGCCCCCCGCCCAGCCGACGCAGCGCGGGCATTCCGGCCAGGGACCGTGCGCCGGAGCCACGGACCAGGCCCAGCAGCACCTGCTCGGCCTGGTCGTCGAGCGTGTGCCCTAGCAGCACCGCAGCGGCACCATGCTCCTGGGCAGCCTGCAGAAGCCCTGTCAGACGGGCCGCCCGGGCGGCCCCCTCCGGTCCGGTGGACCGGGGCGTGACCTTGACCGGTTGGAGCCGCACCGGGTCCAGACCGAGACTGGCGCACGTTTCGGCCGCCCGCCGCGCGGCGTAGGTCGAGCCGGCCTGCATCCCGTGGTCCACCACACAGGCCCCCACCGTGCCGCCCAAGCGCGGAACCACGAACGAGGCGGCCAGGGCCAGCGCCACCGAGTCCTGTCCTCCACTGCAGGCCACGAGCAGGGGCCTGCCCTGCAGGCCGTGGCGCACCAGCGAGCTGTGAAGCGCGTGCCGACACGCCTGTTCGGCGGCGGGGGGGCCGCTCACGGCACCCGAGGCCCTGCGCTGGTCACGACAGTAGAGCTCCTCGCGGTTCAGCGCTCATGATGGACCCGGGCGACCCAGGCGTCGGGGTCGGCGATCTCGGAAGCCTGCGGCAGGGTGTCGGGGCCGGTCCAGACCTGGTTGAACCCGTCGACGCCGACGCGGTCGATCACGGCACGCACGAAGACAGCCCCGTCGCGGTACTGGCGCATCTTGGCCTCCATCCCGAGCAGACGCCGCAAGAGCACGTCGACCAACCCGGCGCCTTGGCGGCGCTCGGTGAACTTGGCCCGGATGTCGGCCACGCTCGGGATGACCTCGGGGCCCACCTCATCCATGACGACGTCGGCGTGTCCCTCGAGCAGGGACATCACGGCGGTGAGCTGGGCAAGCTGGGCCCGCTGCTGAGGGTTGGCCAGCAACGTGGTGATGTCGGTCTGTCCCCGCAGCACTGCCGGCAGCCCGGCAACCAGGGCACCGAGCCGGTCGTTGAGCTCGGCCGGCGTGGGCACCATGGAGGTGCTGAGCGAGCGTGCGCTGTCGATGATGTGGTGACGCAGCCACGGGACGGCGGTGAACTGCACCCGGTGGGTCTCCTCGTGCATGCAGACCCACAGCCGGAAGTCTCGGGGGTCCACCTCGAGCTCTCGTTCGGCGGCCATGATGTTCGGTGCGACGAGCAACAGGCGTGGGGTGCCCTGCGGCGCGAGGTCGTACTGACCCAGCACCTTGGTGCTGACCCACGAGAGCAGCCCGGCGACCTCTGCCCCGCTTACCACTCCCCAGACC
>JBAUJO010000235.1:0-20203 GCA_049683875.1 Ornithinimicrobium sp. | reverse complement strand
GGATGCGGCGCGCGCCGCACCCAGCACAGGCGCGGTCAGCAGCACGAGAGCGAGCCCGACCGAGGCGCGACAGAGGGCGCGCCGCCGCCAGCCGTCCTGGTGAGCGCGCGACATACCGGGGATGAGTCCCTTTCATATCCGAGGTGAGCACGAGGCCCACGACGACGCAGCGAGCCCACGTCGACCTTTCCCGTATCTCATCACGCCGCACCCGCCAGTCACGCGGCGGTACACCTGCGAAGAAGGCTCAGGCGGGTGTCATCGCCTCTCGCCTGGACAGGTGCGCGTGCAAGGCACCGATGGCGTCCGGCACTCCGGCCAACCCCAAGCCCACGCGGAACCGGTCGTCCGGGGTCGCGGCGAGCCCGCTGCGGTAGACCGAGGCGGGCAGCATCAGCACAGAAGCCTCCTCCAGCGCCCGTTGAACGAACGACTCCACCCCCTCAGAGCCCAGGTAACGCGGGAAGCACACGGACCCGCCCAGTGGGGGGGCGAACTCGAAAAGCTCGGGGAAGTCGGCGAAGAAGTCCACGGCGAGGGCCAGGTTGGACCTGATCAGGTCTCTGACACGAGCGTGGATGGGCCCTGCGTGGCGCAGGGCAAGGGTGGCCAAGAACTCACTCGGTCCCGGGTTGCAGATGCTGGTGTAGTGCTTACAGCGCTCGAGCCGACCGAGCAGCTCGGCATCCCGGCTCGCCACCCAGCCCACGCGCACACCAGGCAGGCCGAACGACTTGGACATGACGTTGATGCTGATCGCCAACGGGGAGAGGTCCGCGGCTTGAGGCAGCGTCGTGGCCGGGTCGATCTCGACGCCGCGGTAGACCTCGTCGCTGACCAGCCGGATGCCGCGCTCGTCGCACATCCTGACCAGCGCGCGGAACGTCGCCTCGTCGGGCAGGTAGCCGGTCGGGTTGTTGGGGAAGTTGACCGCGACCACCTTCGTGTCCGCCCGCAGCAAAGACTGCAGCCGATCCAGGTCCAGCTCCCACCTCAGGTCGCTTCCGGTCCCCCTCCATAACGGCAACCCAGAGACTTCGGCCGGGGTGGCCAGGGGCACCGACTCCAGGGACTGGTAGTTCGGCACCGTGACCACGGCGTGGCCGCCGTCTCGCAGCACGTCGGCCAGCGTCCAGAACAGCCCCTCCTGGGCTCCCGCGAAACAGACCAGTTCGTCTTCGCCCAGGTCGTCGTAGGTCCGCGCGATCTCACGACGAAGGTCCGGGCTGCCGACCGCCGCGCGATACCCGAGATCGATCTCAGCGAGGGCCTCGAGCGGCATTCCGGCCACCTCGAGCAGCTCTCCGATCGTCATCGTCTGCGCTTCGGACGCGGTGAAGGAATGCTTCGCCGCTCCTCCCCATCGCGAGAAGAAGGCCTCCAGCTCGAACGCGGGCAGCTCGGTGATCACGCTTCTCGCTGCATCTCATCCTGGGCGCGAGCGCCGAAAGACTGCAGCTGCTCGGCCTCCTCGTCCGTGGCAGGCTCGTCACTGCCGAACTTGCCTCCCGCCGGCGCCTGCACCAAGCTACCTTCCTCGTTCGACGGGCCGTCGAAGCTGTCGCGGTCGGTGGATGGGTCGGTGCCACCCTGTCCCGTAGCCGCCTCCATCCCCGCGACCTCGTCGGTCTCGGCGCGCCAGTCATCCACCCCGGCGGTGGTGCTCGCGCTGTCCTCGCGCGGCTGATTCGACTGCTCCGGTGGCTGTTCCCCGCCCTCGGAGTTCGGCTGTTCAGCCGGAGTTTCCCCGTGTGTCATGGGGAAACTGTGACACACGAGGCGCGGCCGGTGCGATGCGCGGGGTGGATGTCGTGTGCCGACGCGCCCCGTCAGGGCGTCGAGACGCTCATCGAACAAGCTCCGCGTTGATGGCACCGGGGAAGCGCCACGCGATCCGCGTGTCGGCGAGCCACTGCGACACCTGCTCCGCCCGTCGGGCCACCTGGGCCCGGCGCCGCGCCGGCACCGGGCGGAAGTAGTGCAGACGAATCTCACCGTCGGCCCGCTGGGCCCAGGCCCCCACCACGGCGCCATCCACCCAGATGGTCGGCCCTGCGTTGCCGTTACGGTCCCACGCTGCCTCACTCCCCGGGGTCAGGTAGAAGGCACGACCCTTCCACCCCATCACGGTCGGATCGAGGCTGGGCAGGAGGGCCACCCAGGGCTCCTGTTCGGCCTTGGTGTCCACGTCGGGCGACTGTCCGGCGTCGTCGCCAGGAAGCAGCCACGCCGAGCCCTCGGGTGTGCGCACCGGGACCGCCTCGAGCGACGTCAGCGCGCGGCGGGTCTCGGCCAGGGTCCACCCGGCGTACCAGGACAGGTCCCGGGTGGTCCCGGGGCCGAAGCGAGCCAGCCATCGCCACGCCAAGTCACGTTGCGCCGCCTCCATGTCGGCGGACGGGTCGGTGATCGCCGCGTGCAGCGAGGGTGACCAGTGCTCCACCCGCATCCAGGCGTACTGGCCACCAGTCCACCCGCCCAGCGGCCGGGTGCGCACCAGCACACCGTCGAAGCCCAGTCCCGCCACCACGCGGGAGTGCGCTCCCTGGGTCGCGGCGTAGGGCTTCCCGGGGGCCATCGCCAGCGGTCGGGCGAGATCGGGAAGCGCCTGGCCGATCTGGCGCGCGGTCAACGGGCCCCGCTCGCCCACCAGTCCCGACACTCGTTCCTTGGCGTCGTCGAGCCATACTCCAGGCCTCTCGACGCCGTTCTGAGCCAAGAACTGCTCGGTCCTGCGTCGCTCGAGGGAGGCGATCTTGACGGTGCACGCATGGTGCATGACACCCACCGTCTCGGGGGTGCCCACCCACAGCGTGCGTCTCATGGCGTGGTGGCGTACAAGCGACCGGTGCTCGTACAGCGCCGCGCGCACGGCGGAAAGCGACGGGTGGAGCATGCGGGCCAGCACGCCGAGATACACGCTGACCGGGTCGGTGGAGTGCAGAGCGACCACGGACTTCGCGATCTCGGTGACATCATCGCTACGGGTGCTGGGCGTGAGTCGGTGCCGGGCTCCCAGCCGGGCGCGCCGACTCCTGTCGCTGAGCTCGGCCGAGGTCACCACCTGAGTATGGCGTCGAGCACCCACACACAGACCAGTCCCGCCACCATCGTGAGGCCGGCCGAGCGCCACCGCCAGGCGACCAGGCCGGCGACCACACCTGCCACCCACCAGTCCCACTGGACGACGAGCCCGCGGTCACCGACGAAAAGCTGGTCGGCGATGATCGCCGCCAACACCGCCGGCGCGATCAGGCCCAGGGTCGCCTCGGTGCGCGGCGAGGGGGATCCCAGCCGGGTCGAGAGGCCGATGAAGGACAGGCGCAGCAGGTAGGTCCCGATGCCTGCGACCAGGATCTGCAGCAGCGGGCTCACGGTTCCTCCCGCTGTATCGGCCGTGACGTCGGGACGAGGCGGCCGGCCGCGATCCCGGCCAGAGCGGCCACCGTGATGTTCACTCCGCTGGGGAGCCCAGCAGCGGCCACGCTCGTCACCCCGCCGGTCACCGCCGCGACCACGACGGGACGGTTGGTCAGGGAGGGCACCAGCAGCGCGAGGAACATCGCCGGCACCGCGAAGCCGATGTCGACCTCCTCGGGGATGGACCCGCCGGCCAGGACCCCGATGATCGACCCCACCCACCAGAACACCGCGATCAGCAACCCCGCAGCCGCGAAGAAGGTGCGACGTTCCCAAGGGTCCCGGCGGCGCGTGAACTCGGTGATGGCGACGACTGCCGCCTGGTCGGTGAGCAGGTAGGGAAGCGACCACCGCCATCTTCGGTCGAAGCCCGCGAAGGCCGGCGCCAGCGCGGCACTGTAGAGGGCCAAACGGGAGTTGATGACCAGAGCCGTGCCGACCGCGACAGGCCACGCCGCGCCGGCGTCGATGAGCTCCACCAGGCTGATCTGCGCCGCTCCGGCGAGAATCAGCCAGGAGCCGGCCAGACCGACCCACGGCGAGACAGAGCTGTTCACCACGACCAGCCCGTAGACCAGACCGAACGGCAGGGCGGTGACGGCCAACGGGAGGGCAGCGCGCAGACCGCGGCGTACCGGCTCTGACATGCTCAGCCCGTCGGCCGGTAGGCGGCCACGTGGGTGGCCGTGTCGCGACGGTGCACCGCCACCGAGAGCGCCAGCACCAGCAGACCGCCGAAGGCCAGGGCTGCGCCCACGAGGCTGGGCGCGCGGTAGCCGTAGCCGGCCGCGACGACGGCACCACCGAGGAAGGCGCCCGCGGCGTTGGCAAAGTTCAGCGACGCGTGGTTCATCGCGGCCCCGAGGTTGCGGGCGGCGCCGGCCACGCTCATCAGGCGCATCTGCAGCCCGATGACCCAGACCCCGGCCACCAGAGAGATCGCGAACACGGTGGCCAGAGCGGGAACGGTCCACTGCGCCGTGACCGAGAAGCAGGCCAGCAGCGCGGTCATGACCACCCCGTTGATGACCAACGAGCGCAGCACCGACCAGTCAGCCAGCACCCCGCCCAGCCACGTGCCCCCGATCGAACCCACGCCGAATGCGAGCAGGAACAGCGGCACCCAGCCCTCCGGACGCCCGGTGACCTCAGTCACGGTCGGCGCGATATAGGAGTACATCGCGAACATGCCCCCGAAGCCGACCGCACCGACCAAGATCGTGAGCCAGACCTGCACGCTGCGGAACGCCTGAATCTCGCGGTGCCAGTTCTGGTCGGGGTCGGGATCGGTGCGCGGGACCCACAGGCGGATCAGGACGACCGTCAGGAAGCCGATGGCCGCGACCGCCCAGTAGGCGGTCCTCCAGCCGTAGGCGAGGCCTACCCAGGTCGCCAGCGGCACGCCCACCACGTTCGCGAACGGGATGCCGAGCATGATGCGTCCGACTGCGCGGCCGCCGTGACCCGGGGGAGCGAGACTGACCGCGACGAGCGAGGCCATGCCGAAGAAGGCCCCGTGCGGGATCCCCGACAAGAAGCGGGCCAGCATGAGGGTCTCGTAGTCGGGTGCCATCGCGGCCAGCGCGTTCGCCACCGCGAACGCCGACATCAGTCCGAGCAGCATCGCGCGGCGGGGCGCACGGGCACCGAGGATGGCCAGCACCGGCGCCCCGATCACCACCCCGACTGCGTAAGCGGAGATGGTGTGCCCAGCGGTCGGGATGTCGACGCCGATGCCTCGAGCGATCTGCGGCAGCAGACCCATGGTGACGAACTCGGTGACGCCGATGCCGAACCCGCCCATGATCAGCGCGACGCTGGCCAGACGGACCGCGGAGGGGTCGGAACCGTCAGCGACGACCGTCGCGGGACCGGACAGGGGGATGCTCATGGGTATTCCATCGTCGCAGAGGCCCAGACTCTTCCCGCCGTCCTAGAATCGTTGGGTTGCTCACTGACGACACCCGGCCCGGTGGGTCCTCATCTCCGCGAGCACCGTGCTGGGCTTCGTCATGCCGTTCATCGCAGGTGACGACTCGCCCCGCGGTGATGGGGGCGGTGTCGGCCAGCAAGCAGGGCCAGGAAAGCGGCGTCAACCTCACCATCCAGATGCTCGGTGGCACGATCACCCTCGCCGCGGCTCTGGTCTCGTCGCGGATGTTGGAGCGGCCGGCTCTGCAGAATGTCCACTCCTAGGTGGTCAGCGGCTCACAATGAGGACATGTCGTCTCTTCTCGACCTGGCCCACTCGATGACCGGTGACCTGCAGTCGCTGCGACGCGAGCTGCACCAGATCCCTGAGGTCGGTCTGGACCTGCCGAAGACGCAGGCCCGGGTCCTGTCCGAGCTAAAAGGGCTGGATCTGGAGATCGCCACCGGTCAGGGGCTGTCCTCGGTGGTGGCGGTGCTTCGCGGTCGTGGCACCGACCCCACTGGGCAGGGCGCCCGCCCGGTGGTGCTGCTGCGCGCGGACATGGACGCCCTGCCTGTCACCGAGGAGGTTCAGGGGGCCTACGCCTCCCGGCATCCGGGGGCGATGCACGCCTGCGGGCACGACCTGCACATGAGCGCGCTCATCGGCGCCGCGCGGTTGCTGCACGCACGACGCGACGATCTCGCAGGCGACGTGGTCCTCATGTTCCAGCCCGGCGAGGAAGGGCCGGGTGGAGCGGAGCCGATGCTGGCGGAGGGACTCTTGGATGCGGCGGGTCGGCGGGTCGACGCCGCGTACGCGCTGCACGTGTTCTCCGGACGGCTCCTACGAGGTGAGTGGTCGGCCAGACCCGGACGGCTGATGGCCGGTGTCGACACGATCACCATCACGGTCAACGGTCGTGGTGGGCACGGGTCCACCCCGCACCGCACGGCCGACCCGGTGCCGGTGGCGTGCGAGATCGTGCTGGCGCTGCAGACCATGGTCACCCGCACGTTCGACGCGTTCGAGTCCGTTGTGGTGACGGTGGGCCGGGTCAGCGCGGGGACGAAGGAGAACATCATCCCGGACACCGCGGAGCTGGCGGCCTCGTTACGCACCTTCTCTCCGGACGTCCGCCAGGTCGCCTGTGATGCCGTCGAACGCGTGGTCGCCGGGGTCAGCGCGGCCCACGGCATGACCGCCTCGGTCACGTTCAGCGAGGGGTACCCCGCCACCGTGAACGACAAGAGCGAGTACGAGCTGGGTCGCGAGGTCTGTCTCGACCTCTTCGGCGAGGGCCGGTACACCGAGGCACCCCTGCCGGTGATGGGCTCGGAGGACATGGCGTTCTTGTTGCAGGAGGTCCCCGGCGCCTACTTCTGGCTGGGCGCCCACGCCACCGACGACCTGAGCGACGCACAGGACAACCACTCGCCGCGTGCCGCCTTCGACGACTCGGTGCTGCCGGACGCGGCGGCGTGGCTCGCCGGTGTGGCGCTCCGACGCACGCAGGTCACGACCGATCCGGTCTGACCAGGCGGGCACGCGCGGCGGTCACGGACGTCGACGCTACCCCCGGGAAGGAGCGCCCTGGCAGCACGCCGGCCCGGCCCACTGGGGTCCTGGTGCGCCATCACGGAGTCTGGCGTGCACGAAAGGGTGTCGTGGCATCGACGGTCGAATGCGGCGGCGAGGGGTTTCCCGGTGTCAGTGCCGCGACGTCAGTGCCGTGACGCAGCTGGCGAGGTCCTGCCGTAGCCGGCTCTGCGCCCCGGCGGGCAAGCCGGAGAGCATCCGCTGTTCGATCGCGTGAACGGCGGCGCTCGCGCGGTGTAGCTGCTCCCCTCCAGCGGGAGTCAGCTGTGTGGGCAGCGCGCGGCCGTGCGCCGCGATCACCGGGCGGCTGACCAGGCCCCGGTCCTGAAGGCCGCGCAGCACCCCGTTCATGGCCTGACGACTCACGAACGCGCCGCGCGCGAGGTCGGCGTTGGACAACCCCGGCCGCTGCCCGAGCAGCTCCAGGCAGGCGTACTGCGGCACCGTGAGCCCGGATGGTCGCAACGCGGCGTCCATCGCGCTGCGCAGAGCCGTGGCCGCCTGCTTGAGCGCGTAACCCACCGACAGGTCCAGGTCGCCGACCGTCTCGTCTTGACACATGTCAATATCTTGACACACACTCCATATGTCAAGACCCTGACATCAACACGGAGGAGCCACATGAGCGTCACCGGGCCCGACTTCATCGCCCTGCACGTGCGCGACCTGGACCGTTCGGCCCAGTTCTTCGAAAGCCGACTCGGCCTGCACCGGCTCTCGCAGAGCCCCCCGGGGGCTGTCGTGTTCGACACCGCGCCCATCCCCTTCGCCGTCCGCGAGCACGCCCCGGGTATCGACCTGGACGCCGCGACACCGCGGCCGGGTCTCGGAGTGGCGCTGTGGCTGCACGCCACCGACGCCCAGGCGCTGCACGATGAGCTCGTAGTGGCCGAGGTCCCCATCATCCAGGCTCCCTTCGACAGCCCGTTCGGTCGCACCTTCACCTTCACCGATCCTGACGGGTACGCCGTGACCGTTCACGACCGGGCATGAGCGGCGCAAGGACACGTCGGATGGAGGGCCATCACGTCACGATGCAGGTCCTCGGCCCTTGGTCGCTGGCCACCAGCCGGAGGTTCTGGGAGGGTTTCGCGCCGACTACCTTGACCGCCCAGGACGACGCCGATGGGCTTCGCACGGTGTTCCGTGTCGAGACCGACTGGCGCCGGGCGGAGCTCACTGTGACCCAGGAGGGCGACACGGCACGGGTTGTGGTGGCTGGAGACGGTGACCTCGAGGCGGCAACGGTGCAGGCGACCCGATTCCTGTGCCTCGACGTCGACGCCCGCGCCTGGCCCGCTGTCGCCACGCGCGACCCGGTCATCGCAGACGCGCAGATGCGACTACCGGGGCTGCGGCCCTGTGGCTTTCACTCTCCCTACGAGGCCGCCGTATGGGCCGTGCTGTCCCAGCGGGTCCGCATCACCCAGGCTGCCCGGCTCCGCAACGACCTCATCGTCCGCCACGGTGACCAGGGCGCCCTCCCTTCACCGCAGACTCTGCGGGGCCTGGACGTCGACCTACCCGGCCGCAAGACCGAGTACCTGCATGCCGTCGCCGAGGCCGCGCTCGAGGGCCGACTGGATGGTGCGTCCCTGCGCTCACTGGACCCGGGCGAGGCTCTGCTAGCGGTGCAGCAGATCACCGGACTCGGGCCGTTCGCCGCCGAGCTCGTCGTGGCCCGCGGCGCCAACGCGCCCGACGTCTTGCCTCGGCACGAGCGCCGCCTCGAAGACGAGATCGTCGAACGCTACGGCCCCGAGCGGACGCTGGCAGACATCTCGGAGTCATGGCGCCCGTTCCGCACCTGGGCCGCCGTGCACCTGCGCGCCCTGCGCGAGCAGCGCACGGGGGAGATCGGCGGCAGGCCGTTACCCACACCAGCGGGCGCTGATCAGGACCGTGCCTGCTCGTAGCGGGCCAGGGCCTCCTGCCTGGCCTGCTTGTGGTCCACGATGGGCCGAGGGTAGCCGTGTTCGTAGCCGTCGTCGGCCTTCCAGGGCTCGTGCACCGACTTTCCCGGCAGGTGGGCAAGCTCAGGCACGTAGCGGCGCACGTAGTCGCCGCTGGGGTCGAAGCGCTGGCCCTGGGTGGTGGGGTTGAAGATCCGGAAGTACGGCGCCGCATCCGTCCCCGTGCCGGCGACCCACTGCCACCCGTGGTTGTTGGACGCGATGTCGCCGTCACGAAGATGCCGCATGAAGTGCCGCGCGCCGTGTGGCCACCACACGTGCAGGTGTTTGCACAGGAAGCTGGCGGTGACCATCCGGGCTCGGTTGTGCATCCACCCCTGCGTCAGTAGCTGGCGCATGCCGGCGTCCACGAAGGGGTACCCGGTGCGGCCCTCGCGCCACGCCTGAACCAGCTCGGCCACCTCGTCATCGGTCTCGGGATCGTCGTATGTCATCGACGACAGCTGTGGCTTGAGGTCCTGCCAGGCGGAGGAGGGGTTGTGCCACAGCACGTCGGCGTAGAACTCGCGCCAGGCGATCTCGGTGGTGAAGCCGTACGCCCCCTTGCCGCGTCGACCGGCGAGGTCGGCCAGCAACGTCCGAGGGTGGATCGTGCCGTACTTCAGCTGGACCGACAGCTGGCTCGTGCCGTCGTGATCGGGCCGGTCGCGCTCGTCGTCGTAGTCCGCCACCGCCGCGTCGAGGAAGTCGTGCCACCGATCGAGGGCGGCCTGCTCACCGACGGCAGGCAGGTCGATCTCGGCGTCGAGCTCGGGCCGCTCCGGCATCGGCTCGGAGTCGACCTGGCGATACCAGCGCAGGTCGGATGGCGGCTGTGCCGGGTCCGGCCAGCCGTGCTCGCGCCAGGCCTTCGAGAACGGCGTGAAGACCTGGTAGGCCCCTCCCGACCCGTTGCGGATGGTGCCCGGCCCCACGGCGTACGCCGACCCGGTGGCCACGAGCGGCACATCCGAGCCCAGCGCCTCGCGCACCCGCTCATCCCGTGCCCGGCCGTAGGGCGTCGTCTCCGCAGACATGTGCACCGAGGTGGCGCCGCACTCGCGGGCCAACGCGGGGACGACCTCGTCGGCTCGGCCGGTGCGCAGCACGATCGCGCCGTCGTAGGCCTGTTGAGCCACCTCCAGCGCGCTCAACAGACAGTGGGTCCGCACGGCTGAGGCCTGCAGCAGGTCGGGATCGAGCACGAAGACAGGCAGCACTCTGCCACCGTCGGCGGCCTTCGCGGCCGCCTCCAGGGCCGGCAGGTCGTGCAGTCGCAGGTCACGCCTCAACCAGAGCATCACGGTAGGCATAGGGCCAGGGTAGGTGGCGCGCGAGGGTGGCCTGGGGTGAGGTGGGAACTCTGGTGTCTCGGTTATCCTTTTCTCAACTGCGGCAGGGAATTCGAGTTTCGCATTTGGCCTGCCCTGTGGGACGATAAACCAGCTCGCGGCACGTACCGGTCGCTTGAGCACCCGGGCAGGCAGGGTCGACAACCGGCAGGGACACCGGTATGCCTAGACCAGCATGGTCGACCCTGCCTGCCTACCCTCACTCGACGCCGGGTGAAGCACTCAGCCGAGCCAACGTTGTGCGTTCCGGCGGTGCTCGGCCTGCTTGTCCCCGTCCATGCCGTCCCACATCCGCGTCATCATCCGTGAGCGGTGGTTCGCCTCGAAGACCTCGCGCTGGTCGGCTACGAAGGCCCAGTACAAGCCGTCCCAGTCGGCCGCCCAGTCTCCGGCGGCGAAGTCCGACATCTTGCGCAGGTAGTTGCTGCCGGAGACGTACGGCTTGGTCGTGATGGCCTCACCGGCCGCGAACTGGCTCATCCCGTAGACATTCGGCACCATCACCCAGTCGTAGGCGTCAATGAACATCTCCATGAACCACTCGTAGACGGCGGTGGGATCGGTGCGCAGGAGGCACATGAGGTTGCCGAGGATCATCAGCCGCTCGATGTGGTGTGCGTAGGCCGTCTGGTCGACCGACGTCAGCACGTGGTCGACGGGGGCCAGACCGACGTCGCCCGTCCACCATCCGGCATCGAGCGAGCGTGAGTGCTGTAGCGCGTTGGAGGTGCGCATGCGCGAGCCCCACAGCACGTAGGTGGCGCGCATGTACTCACGCCAGCCGATGACCTGGCGCACGAACCCCTCGAGCGACGCCAGCGGGATGTCCTGCCCCTCCGCGGCGCTCAGGGCCCGCTCCAGGACGGTCCGGGGGTCGATGAGGCCGATGTTGAGCCCGGCGGTGAGCACGGAGTGGAAGCAGAAAGGGTGCTTGCTGCTGACCGCGTCCTCGTAGGGGCCGAACTGGGCGAACCGCTCCTGGAGGAACTGGCCGTATGCCGACTCGGCCTCGTCGTGACAGGTGGGCCAGGCGAAGGCGTCAGGGGCTCCCGGTGCCTCCGGAAAGTCCTGCTTCACCCACGCGATGGCGTCGGTGACCTCCTGAACCCGCTCCGGAGAGCTCACGGCCGGCACCGGGTGCCCCTTCGGCAGCTTCTTGCGGTTATCGCTGTCGAACGACCACTGCCCGCCTACCGGCCGACCGTGGTCGACCAGAACGTCCAGACGCTGCCGCTGCCAGGAGTAGAAGTGCTGCATCCGTGCGGAGTTCTCCGCGAACCACTCGCGGAGCTCCTGCCGGGTGGTGAGGAAGTTCGGTGACTCCAGCACGTCCTCGTGCGACGTGAACCGCAGTCGGCTGCCCGCGCGCCGTTGCAGATGGTCCAGGATGCTGTGGGTGCGCTGCCAGAGCCAGTCGTCAACCGGGTCGAACAGGGTCACGCGCTCCGGGTCCAGGTCAGTCACGAGCTCCTGCCAGCGCTCGCCGGACGAGCGCTCCGCCTCCGTCTCGACGGCACGCACGGCGTACCCGGCCTCGCGCAGTCGGCTCGCGAAACGCCGCATCGACGCCCGGTGCAGGATCAGCTTCTGGGAGTGGAAGGCGTACTGGCGGAAGAACAGGTCGTCCTCGATGAGCACGAACGTCGTGCCATCGGCAGCCTGCAAGTGCTCAGCGAACAGCTGATGAGGGAAGACCAGCCGCACGTGCGCCGGGTCTGTCACCACCCCAACGTCCCGGGTGCGCCCTTGAACGGCCCACTCACCCGCGAGGTGATCCACCCCCCGTAGAAGGACCCCTCCTGCGGCTGGACCCGTTCGCCGTCGACGAAACAGGCCTGGACCGCCCCAGGCATCACCGCTACGTGCCCGAGCAACGCCTCGAATCCCGGCGTGGGCACGGGGTAGTGCCAGGCTGCGCGCCCGGCGACCTGCTCCCCGTGCCCGCCAGCTGCGTCACTGTGCTCGTCGCCGCCCGCCGCCACCAGGTCGAAATAGTGCGCCTGACCCTTGAACTCGCAGAACGTCGTGCCACGCAGCGGCCGCAGCACACCAGCCGAGAACGCCTCGGCCGGCAGGTAGTACGTGGGCGGGTGGCTGGTCTCACGCACCCGCAGGCTCCGCCGGGTGCGCGCAATGACCTCGCCGGCGAGGTGGACCTCGACGAGCTCGGCGCTGGGCATGACGTCGGGCGGGCGGGGGTAGTCCCAGACCGACTCGGTCGGGCGGGCAGGCGGTGCCGGCACGGCATCCTCCGAGGTCTACGTCGGTCGAGGGGTCACGCGAACGGCGTCGGCACCGAGGAGTACCGTCGTCCCCATCACCATACGTCGACCACGACAGGGAGCACGCGCGACCATGGCAGATATCCCGTACACCGTTCCTGGGCTGAGCAACGAGCACAGCGCCACAGTGGTGACCACCCTGCAGAACCGGCTCTCGGCCTACAACGACCTGCACCTGACCCTCAAGCACGTGCACTGGAACGTCGTCGGGCCACACTTCATCGCCGTGCACGAGATGCTCGACCCGCAGGTTGACCTGGTCCGGGGGTATGCCGACCAGGTGGCAGAGCGGATCGCAACGATGGGCGGAGCCCCTCGGGGCACGACCGGTGCCATCGAGGCCGACCGCAGCTGGGACGACTACTCGATCGGGCGCGACGGCGTGCTGGCCCATCTTGCCGCCCTCGACCTCGTCTACGTCGGCCTGATCACCGACAACCGCACCGCCATCGGCCAGTTCGCCGAGATCGACCCGGTGACCGAGGACCTGCTGATCGGTCAGACCGCCGAGCTGGAGAAGTTCCAGTGGTTCATCCGTGCGCACCTGGAGGACATCGGCGGCCAGCTGGCTCACGCCGCAGCCCGCTCCGAGACCGACGCGGCCGATATCGCGCGCTGAGCGCGGACGCCCATGGGATCGCAGCCGCAGCCGGGACGTGAGCCCGGCACCGAGGAGGACCTGCTTCCCGACCGGCCCAGCAACAGCCCGAAGGAGCTGCTCCGGTTCTTGCGCGCCGCCCTGGTCACGCCGGTGCCGCGTGACCATGCCCAGACAAACGCCCAGTTCCGCCGGCGGCGCATCGTGGTCGTGTGCACCCTGTTCATCGGCTCGTTTCTGCTGGGCTACGGCTTGACCCGAGAGCCCGGGGACACGAGCTTCTACGTCGCCACGGCCGCGTTGGCGGTGGTCTGGACCGTGGGAGCCTTCGCCTCCGGGCCGCTGCACCTGGGGTGGGCGCACACGCGGATGGGTCAGCGACATGCCCGACCCATCCTGCAGCCCTTCCTGCTGGGGGTGTTCGCAGTCTCCGTCTTCTGTCTCGGAGCGGTGGTGGTGGCTCAGTTCGCGGTGTTGCGCGACCCGGTCAACGACGTCCTCGACTATGCGCGCGCCGCCCCGATCGCCTTGGTGGCCAGCATCACGCTGATCAACGGGGTGGCCGAAGAGCTCTTCTTCCGAGGGGCCGCCTTCGCCGCGATCGGGCGCAAGCACCCCGTGGAGATCTCCACGGCCCTCTACGCCCTGGTGACGATCAGCACCGGCAACCTGATGCTCGTCTTCGCCGCCGCCGTCCTCGGGGTGATGGTCGGGCTGCAGCGCCGGGTCACCGGCGGGGTCCTGGGCCCGATCATCACCCATCTGACGTGGTCGCTGTCGATGCTGTTCATCCTGCCCCCGCTACTGATGACCCTCACCCCGATGACATGACCCCCGACAAAGGAGCCCCCGTGGCTGAACGACGCGCCCTCGTCACCGGCGCCACCGGATACATCGGAGCGCGCCTGGTGCCGGCCCTCCTGGCGCAAGGCTGGTCCGTCCGTGTGTTGACCCGCAGCGCCGAGAAGGTGAAATCGCGGCCCTGGCATGCCGAGGTCGAGATCAGCGAGGGCAACGCCGACGACGAGGACGACCTGCGGGAGGCGATGACTGATGTCGGCGTCGCCTACTACCTGATCCACTCGATGGACGGCTCTGGCGACTTCGTCGAGCGCGACCGCAACCTGGCGCAGTCCTTCGCCCGAAGCGCGGAGTCGCAGGGGGTCGGCCGCATCGTGTATCTCAGCGGCCTGTACCCGCCGGGGGAGAAGCTGTCGACCCACCTGGGGTCGCGCAAAGAGGTCGAGGACGTCTTCCTGAGCTCCTCCGTGCCGACGGCGGTGGTGCGCGCCGCGGTGATCCTCGGCGCCGGCTCCGCCTCCTTCGAGATGTTGCGCCACCTCACCGACCGTCTGCCGATCATGATCGCGCCGAAGTGGCTGTCCACCCGCATCCAGCCGATCGCGATCGAAGACGTGTTGCGCTATCTGGTGAAGGCGGCCGACCTGCCGCCGGCGGTCAACCGTGGCTTCGACATCGGGGCCGACGAGATCCTCACCTATATGGACATGATCGACCGGTACGCGGGCGTGTCCCGGCTCAACAAGCGTCGCGTGCGCACCCTGCCGGTCATGACCCCCGGGCTGGCCAGTCACTGGATCGGGCTGGTCACCCCCGTCCCGTCGGGTATCGCCAAGCCTCTGGTCGGCTCACTGGTCCACGAGGTGGTCTGCAAGGAGCACGACATCGCCCAGTACATCCCCGATCCCGAGGGGGGGTTCATCCCGTTCGACGAGGCGATCCGGCGTGCACTGGCCGGCCCGCAGCCCGTCGCCCTCCGCGCCGACGTCGACGACCAAGACCCGGCACGCATCAGCGCGGCCGACCCGCCGTGGGCCGGAATGACCGTCTTCATCGACGAGCACCGCTCAACGGTCAATGCCTCACCAGAACGCGTCTGGGCACAGGTCGAACAGCTCGGCGGCGAACGGGGCTGGCACGTGCCGGACTTCCTCTGGCGGGTACGCGGTCTGATGGATCGCGCGGTCGGAGGTCAGGGCCACGTCGCCCGTCGCGAGCCCGGCCCTCTGCGCGAGGGCATGCGGGTCGACTCATGGGTCGTGGAGTCGCTCGCCCCGGGGAGGTCGGTCACGCTTCGCTCGAGGATGAAAGCACCCGGACAGGCGCGGATGATCCTCGCCGTTGACGACGGGTCCCGTCCCGACGAGGCCGTGTTGACCCAGCAGGCAGAGTTCATCCCGGCGGGTCTGCCCGGGCTGACCTACTGGGGTGGCCTGTGGGCCGGACACAAGCCGACCTTCGCGGCCATGCACCGTGGCTTGGTCAAGGCCGCCGAGGACGGCGCCGTAGATAGCCCTGCGCAGCCCGCTTCCCGCTGACCATTGCCCCCTGGATGGAGGCCGTGTCGCGGTGGTCGCCACAGAGCACGATGTGCTCGCTCACCTGCAGCGGTTGACGCGTGCGCAGGGGCGCCGGCTGGGCCGGCAACGCCTCGGCGACCTCGTGCCGGTGCACGTGCTGCCAGCGATCGGTCGGTGTGGTGTAGAGCTCGGCCGCGTGGCGGCGCACGTCGGCCAGTGGCAGCGCGGGCGTGCCGGGAGGCATCAACACCGAGGTCTGCACCAGGGGCCGACCGGTGGGCGCGTAGGACGGGGCCCCGGCGCTGATCACCGCGGTGTTCTTGATCGGGCCGGGCGCGGCCCGACCGTCCACGATCAGCATCGGCAGCCGGGTCGGCGGTTCGTCCATGGTGAACCAGTCCGTCACGACCCCCTTGGTCGGCCCTGCGGGGACGCCGAGCAGCTCCTGCGCCGGCCCTGCCGCAGTCGCCACCACGACGAGGTCGGCCCGGGCCGTGACGCCCTGCGCGCTGACCGACGCACCGGAGCGCTGCTGGCTGATCTGCTCCACGCGCACCCCGGTCTGCACCGGCCGGCTGAGACGGTCGGCGAGCTGCTCGGGAAGTGCCTGCATCCCCCGCCGGGGCAGGCCCGGTGAACCGAAGGCGAACATGCGCAGCAGCAGCTGGATGAAGGCGTTCGAGGTGCTTCCGTCGTCCTCGAGCACGGTGCCGGACAGGAAGGCGTCGACCACGCGCCGCAGCGGCCCGGTGAGACCGGCGGCCTCCATCGCCGCGGCACGATCGCGGTCGTCGCCCGTGGTCAGCGACGAGACCGGCCCGAGGCTGGGACCGGCCCAGCGGGCCAGCGCCACCAGCTCGCGCGGCCTCAGGTAGCCACTGGTGAGGGTGTCGAGAAGGTGGCGCGGTTCCCGCAGCGGATCGGCGAGCACGACCCGTCGGCCATCGTCCCGCAGCACCCCCACCCCGGCACCCAGCGTCTGCATCCCCAGACCGTGCAGGTCGATGTGCTCGCGCACGGCCGGGTAGGCCGGGTTGAGCACCTGGAACCCGCGATCCATCAGGAACCCGTCGATCTCGTCGGTCGTGATGCGGCCCCCGACCCCCGGTCCGGCCTCGAGCACCTGCACGTCAACGCCGGCCGCCTCCAGCTCGGTGGCGCACATCAGCCCGGCCATACCAGCCCCGACGACGATCACCTCGGCGTCCCAGGAGGCTCCTGAGGCCCCGCCGCGTCCGGACGCGTTGACGCTGCTCATCAGGAGGCCTCGGGCCGCTCCGTGCCCGGGGAGACCTCGGCCGCACGACTGCGCTCCAGCCCGGCCATGGCCCAGCGCACCGTGGCCGCGCCGAGATTCCCCAGCGGGTGGCCGACCCAGCGAGCCACGAGCTCGGGCATCGGCAGGCCGAGCATCTCCCGCGCCCAGGTCGGGAGAAGCGCCACGCCACCCGCGGCCAGAGCGCCGTAGCCCGGTCGGGCCGCCCAGGGCAGCGGTGGGGACAGCAGCAGGAACCGTGCCGCCTCCCGTGCCGCCGGCGTGGCCTCCATCTCCGGCCGGTAGGCGGCCAGCTCGGCCTGCAGCTCACGCACCGTGCTCGGCGGCTCGATGACGCCGAGCTTGCCGGCCGACACGGCGGCCTGGCAGACGTAGGTGTCGGCCTCGGCCTCGGTCAGCGGCTGTGCGGCGTAGGCCTGAAAGCCGCGTAGGAAGGCGTCGACCTCGGCGATGTGCACCCACATCAACAGCGCAGGGTCGCTGGCTCGGTACGGCCTGCCTCGTGCGTCGCGGCCACGGACACGTTCGTGGATGCCCCGCACGTGGGCGATCATGTCCTCCGCGTCGCTGACCGTGCCGAAGGTGGTGGTGGCCAAGTAGTTGCTCGTGCGCTGAAGTCGGCCCCAGGGATCTCCCTTGTAGCCGCTGTGGCCGGCCACCCCCGCCATCGCCATCGGGTGCAGCATCTGCATGAGCAGAGCCGTGACCCCGGCAGGGAACATGGCGGCATCGGCGTGCACCCGCCACACCGGGTCCTCGGGGGTGAACCACCGCTCTCCCTCGGCGCCCCAGAT
Source organism: Ornithinimicrobium sp. (assembly GCA_049683875.1). GTDB lineage: Bacteria > Actinomycetota > Actinomycetes > Actinomycetales > Dermatophilaceae > Ornithinicoccus. The sequence continues at coordinate 2,697 of JBAUJO010000235.1, read as the reverse complement.
GCGCTGCGCGCGGTGGGGAGCGTCATCGCCGGCGACCTTGGACCGCAACGCCTGCCCGATCACGACCTGCACCGAGCCACTGGCCCGTCGCACCTGCTGGCGCATGATGTCGGTCACCGCCATCGAGCTACCTCATCTCTGCGTCGTCTCTGCTTGGTCGTGCCTCGTCGCGCGCCTGTGCGGTCTCGACCGCTTCTTCGGTGTGTCTGCCGGGTTGCAGCCGACGCGGCCAGTAGAAGGTCTCGCCCATGGTCAGCACGATCGCCGGCACGAGGACTGTGCGCACCACCAGAGTATCGATGAGCACTCCGACGAAGATGATCACCCCCAGCTGCGCCAGGACGACCAGCGGCAGGACCCCGAGCGCGGCGAAGACGGCGGCGAGCAGGATCCCGGCGCTGGTGATCACGCCACCGGTGGCAGCCAGTGCTCGCAGGATGCCGTCCCGGCTGCCCCGGGCCTTGCCTTCCTCCAGGGCTCGGGTGATGAGGAAGATGTTGTAGTCGACGCCGAGCGCGACCAGGAACAGGAAGGCCAGCAACGGCACCCCGGCGTCGAGCCCGCTGAAACCGAACACATTGGTGAAGAGCAACCACGAGACTCCCAGCGCCGAGAGGTAGGTCAGCAGCACGGTCGAGACGAGGATGATGGGCGCGAGGACGGACCGCAGCAACCCGAAGAGGGCCACGAGCACCAGACCCAGGATCAACGGAAGAATCAGCATCCGGTCGCGCGAGGTGCCCGCGTCGGTGTCGATGGCCTCGGCATCCGCGCCCGTCACATAGGTGTCCGGCTGGCTCTCGAGCGCCTGCCGCAGGTCACGTACGGCCTGCTCGGCTGCCTCTGAGCTGGGCTCCACCGACAGCACCGCCTCGAAGGTGGTGATGCCGGCCTCCTGCTGCCCCGGACGCACCGAGACCACGGCGTCGACGCCCTCGACGCCGTCCTGGATCTCGGACAGGCGCTCGTCGTCCGTGGTGTCGGTGACGATCGTCGTCGGGTCGGCGCTCCCGGCCGGGAAGGACTCGCCGAGCCGCTCGGCGGCGCTGATCGCCTCCGGCTCCTGGAGGAACTGCTCGCTGGTCGGCAGCCCCAGGTCGATCCGGGTGGTGCCGAGAGCCGCCACCGCGAGCACGGTCAGCGTGGCCGCGATGAACAGCGGCGGACGCCGGTTGACCGTGTTGCCCACGCGCTTCCAGACCGAGCGTCCGTCGGCCAGGGCCGGCTGCCCCTCCCTGGGCACCATCGGCCAGAACACCCAGCGACCGAACTGGACCAGCACCGCAGGAAGCAGGACGAGGGCGAACAGTGCCGCCACCACAATGCCGACCGCGCAGGCCAGACCCAGCCCGCGAGTGGTCGGGAACACCGACAACAACAGCGTGAGCAGGCCCAGGAACACGGTGGAGGAGCTGGCGAAGACCGCCTCGGACGTCCGGCGCAGGGCCAGCGCCATCGCTTCGTGTCGACTGGAATGGCGCTTCAGCTCGTCGCGGTAGCGGGAGATGAGCAGCAGCGCGTAGTCGGTGCCGGCACCGAAGACCAGCACCGACAAGATCCCGGTCGTCGACTCGTCCCACGGCACACCGGTGGCCTCGAGTACCCGGGTCGCGGCAGTAGAGGCGAACACGTCACCGAGGCCGATCACCAGCAGCGGGACCAGCCAGAGGATGGGGCTGCGGTAGGTGACCAGCAGCAGGACGGCGACCACGGACGCGGTGGTGAGCAACAGGGTGAAGTTCGCGCCGTCGAAGACCGCCGCCAAGTCGGCCTGAACCGCGGCCGGGCCGGTGACTGCAGCCGTCACCGAGCCTGGGACCTGTTCGTCAAGCGTGTCACGCAGCGCGTTGACCTCCTCGGCGGTGGCGGTGGCCGTCGCGGAGGGCACGGTCAGCACGGCGATGGCGGCCGTGCCGTCGTCGGACGGGATGACCTGGCTCTGGGGGTAGTCCTCGCCAGCGCTGGTCTGGAGCTCGTCGACGACCTTCTGCAGGGCACCGAGCTGACCCTCGATGCGGTCACCGTCCACGGTGAACAGGGCGATGGCGGTCGAGCTGTCGTCGGCGGGCAGCCGGTCGATGAGCTCCACGCCTTCGGTGCTGCCGTAGCCCTGCGCCAACGCGTCCGTCGGGGAGGGCGAGCGCTCACCGGAGCCCACCCCGACGATGAGGCCGACAGCCAGCACCACAGCCAGCAGGGCGACCAGCCGCGAACTCACGCGGGACGTCAGCGTTCTCACCAGGCCGTTCACGCCAGGATGTTACGACAATCTAATGAACGTGGCACCGCTTGCCCAGGCCAGCGGTTCGCAAGCGGGCTATTCCTTGCCGGAGTCCGCCCGCCGCACCAGGCTCCACGCCACAGGGAACAGTACGGCGGCGACACCGGCCTTGACGATGCCGCCGACGATGAACGGGGTGAACCCGTAGGACAGGGCCTGCGCAAGATCAGTGGTGCCCACCATCCAGGCGAGGTAGGGGACGCCGAACAGGAACGGCACCAGGGAGGCCAGCAGAAAGCCCGCCATGGCCAGCATCGGCCGCCGGTCCCAGGTGCGCTCGGCCAGCCAGCCCACCAGAGCGGCGGCGAACACGAAGCCGATGATGTAGCCGAAGGAGGGCTTCAAGAGAGCCGCCGGGCCTCCGGTGGCACCCGCGAACCAGGGCATACCAGCCAGCCCCACGACCAGGTAGGTGA
>JBAUJO010000234.1:0-2933 GCA_049683875.1 Ornithinimicrobium sp. | reverse complement strand
GTGCTCGGCGACGCGGGCCAGGCCCGCAGGCGCCGGGCGGAGGCCCTGGCCTGGCGTATCCAAGGCGAGCAGGGGGTCGCCCGTGCCCAAGAGGCACTCCGGGGCTGACCCCACGCCTTGGCCGAGTCCATACCAAGGGTTGACCTCGTGGACACCGGCAGTTTCGTTGTGAGACCTAGGATCAGCGCTATGACGATCAGCACTCCCCCGCGGCGTTCTCGCCTGCTCCCGCTCGCCATGACCCCGCGTTCCGGTGGTCGAAGTGCGATGACCTGCCACTACCGGTGCGGTGACGCCTGTGCACAGGCGGTACCGAACACCAGCGACAACGAGTACTTCGGCGACGTCGTAGCCCGCGGTCTGTCGCGTCGCCACATGGTCAAGGCCGGTGCGGTCGGCGGCGTTCTCGGAGGGTTGAGCGCGTGGAGCGTCATCAACGCCGAGCAGAGCGGCGCCACGGAGGTGGCCGCGCACGGACGTCACGGTCACCACCGTGGCGACTTCCGACCGATCGCGAGCACGCCGGCCGATGTCGACGACGTCGTCGTCCCCGACGGCTTCACCTGGAAGCCGATCATCTCCTGGGGCGACCCCATCACCGCCGGCGCTCCCGAGTTCGACTTCGACAACCAGAGCGTCGAGGCACAACAGCAACAGGCGGGGTACAACTGCGACTACACCACCCTGCTGGTGGACGGCCGGCGCGGCTACCACAAAAACCGCGGGCTGTTGGTGTTCAACAACGAGTACACCAACGACGAGCTGATGTTCCGCGACATCTCGGGCCCGGAGGACCTCAGCGACGAGCAGATTGAGATCATCATGTCGGCCCACGGTATGACGGTCGTCGAGGTCACTCGCCGGCACCGCAAGTCGGCGTGGACCTACCGGCAGGACGGTCGGCGCAACCGTCGCATCCACGCCTGGACCGAGTTCAGCGTGGATGGCCCGGCGGCCGGCGCGCCGGCCCTCCAGACCTCCGCCGACCCGGCCGGCACCACCGTGCTCGGCACGCTGAACAACTGCTCCGGGGGTGACACTCCCTGGGGAACGGTGCTGTCCGGGGAGGAGAACTTCAACCAGTACTTCGACGCCACCGGGGCCGCCGACCCCGACGGGGCGCTGGCGCGCTACGGGATCACCTCATCCGGGCGCGGGTGGGAGCGTGTCGACCAGCGCTTCTCCGTGGCCCAGGAGCCCAATGAGGTCAACCGTTTCGGCTGGGTGATCGAGGTCGACCCCCAGCACCCCGAGTCCGCTCCCGTCAAGCACACCGCGATGGGTCGCTTCAAGCACGAGGGCGCGAACGTGCGGCTGTCGCACGACGGGCACGCCGTGGCGTACATGGGTGATGACGAGCGCTTCGACTACGTCTACAAGTTCGTCTCCAAGCAGACGTATCGACGCCACGACCACGCCCACAACATGACCCTGCTGGCCGAGGGCGACCTCTACGTCGCGAAGTTCGTCGGCGACGGCTTCGAAGACGGGGTGAGCGACGGCACCGGGACCTGGCTCCCGCTGGTGCTCGACGGCGACTCGCAGGTGGAGGGCTTCTCGGTCGAGGACGTGCTCGTGCACACCCGACTGGCCGCGGACAAGGTGGGGCCGACCAAGATGGACCGCCCCGAGGATGTCCAGCCCGACCCGAAGACGGGCCGGGTCTACGTGGCGCTGACCAACAACACCGACCGCACCCCCGCCCAGATCGACGAGCCGAACCCCCGGGCCACCAACAAGTACGGCCAGGTGCTGGAGCTGCGCGAGCGACGGGACGACCCCACGAGCACCAGGTTCCGCTGGAAGCTGGTGCTCATCGCCGGCGACCCGGACGACCCGACCACCTACTTCAACGGGTACGACAAGAGCGAGGTGAGCCCGATCAGCTGCCCGGACAACGTCGCCTTCGACGCCGCCGGTGACCTGTGGATCGCCACGGACGGTATGCCGGGCACCCTTGAGGCTTGCGACGGCCTGTTCCTCATGCCGTTGCGTGGGCGCGAGCAGGGCCACGTCCAGCAGTTCCTGTCTGTGCCGAGAGGCGCGGAGTGCTGCGGGCCGGTCGTGTCACTGGAGGACAACACCGTGCTGGTTGCGGTGCAGCATCCGGGTGAGGTCGACGGGGCCGGTCCCGGCAACGTCGCCTCCCTCTTCCCCTACCTCGGCGATGGCCAGCCGCGTCCCGGCATCGTCCACGTCTTCCGTCCCAACGGCTCGGGCCGCTCCTGACCTCTGGTCAGTTCCACGCGTCAGCAGGGTGCGGCCCAACCGGCGACCCGCCGGAGCAGGGCCGCACCCTCGCTGGCGGCCACGGCACCCGCCGGGACCTCCAGCGCCAGAGGCCGACCACTGCGGCGGTGCACCACGATGCCCGGCCCGCCTCGCACGACCACGGCGGTATGCCGGGCGCTCCACTGCAGGCCCCAGCCTCCCCAGTCCATGGGGTCGACCTCGACACTGCCCGCGCCGAGCACGTCCGAAGCCGCGACCGTCATCAGCGAGACCGGGAACACCATGGAGCGCACCATCAGGCCGGTAGGGTCGACGCGGACCAGCACCGAGGACCACGCCAGCATCACCGCGCAGAACAGCGCACCGGCCAAACCCACGAGCGCGGTCCACCAGCCCGGCGTCGTGCCCCACGACAGCCAGGCGGTAGCACCGAAGACCAGCCCGCCGAACAGCGCCAGACCCCGCATCCGTGGTAGACGAACGCTCACCTGCCATGCGGCATCCTGTCTGCGGGGTGCACCCTCGTCAGGGGCCACGGGCCGGACCACACGGTCACGCTCGGGGATGCCGGCGAGCACGTCGGCCGCGCTCGGCTCGTCCGCACCGTGAACGACGTAGGCCGCCACCCCCCAGAGCGCCCCGACGCACGCCGCCGCGACCGTGACCGCACCCGAGGCGGGCGCCGCGGTGCGGCCCACCGC
>JBAUJO010000233.1:0-17217 GCA_049683875.1 Ornithinimicrobium sp. | reverse complement strand
GTGCTGAGCAGCTCCAAGCCGTTCGTCCCCTTGTTGATCACGTAGACGATGTCGAAGGCGCGCAGGCCCTCGATCACCGTGATGACCAGCACGACGACGTTGATCGGACGCATGGCGGGCAGGATCACGCTGAAGAAGGTGCGAACCTCGCTGGCCCCGTCCATCGCAGCCGCCTCACGCAGGGCCGGGTCGATCCCCTTGAGGCCGGCCAGGTAGAGCAGCATGATGTAGCCGACGTGTCGCCAGGATGCGGCGACCAGGACGGCGTAGATGTTGATGTCGGCGTTGCCGAGCCAGTCGATCCGGTTGGATCCGTCCAGGCCAAGCATCGCGTTCAGCAGCCCTTGGTCACGGCTGTAGATCAGCTGCCAGATGAAGCCGATCAGTGCCAGCGACAGCACCACCGGCAGGTAGAGCGCGCTTTGGTAGAGCCGGGTCCCGCGGACCTCGCGGTCCAGCAACGTCGCCATGAAGATCCCCAGTGGCGTGGCGATGAGGAAGAACACGGCGAGCCAGAGCAGGTTGTTGGTGACCGCCGGCACGAACGGTGGGTAGATCGTGACCAGATCGGTGTAGTTCTGCAGGCCGATCCACTGGATGTCGCTGATCGGCCCGATGCCGTTCCACTTGGTGAACGAGAGCAGCACGCTGATCAGCGCCGGGATCCACACCAGGCCGATCACCAGGACCGCCGGGATGGCCACCATGAGGGTCAGGATGGTCCGGTCGCTGCCGCTGAGCAGCTGCAGCCTGCCGTTGCGCGGGGCTTGTTCCTCGCTCGGATCAGCACTATCCGCGGAGTGGTCGCGGTCTAGCTCGCCGGTGTGGTCTCCGGGTTGAGACGTGGTGGCCATGCGGGGCTCCTAGGGTCTGCAGCCGGTCAGCGTTGGGGGAAGATGGAGTCGGCTTGTGCCTGGATGGAGGCGGTCACGTCGGCGACGTTGCCGGGGTTGGCGAGGAAGCGCTTGAGCTCGGGGATCATCACGGTGGCGGCGAAGTCGGGCCTGGTGTCGCGGTCCATGAACTGCGAGATGTTGTCGGCGTTCGTGACCAGCTCCGCCGACTTGCGCTGCAGCGCGTCGTAGCTGGAGGTGTCGGTGTTCGTGTTGGCGCCGATCTGTGCGTCGACCTCCACGTAGGCGGTGGCTGCCTCGGCCGAGCCGAGGAAGGTGAGCAGCTCTGTGGCCTTGGCCTCGTTGACAGGGTCAGAGCGCATCATGAAGCCGTCGATCGGAGCCTCGATGGCGGTGGCGCCGATCTGGCTGTCGATCTCGGGGAAGTTGAAGAAGTCCAGGTCGCCCTCGTCCTCGGTGAACTGCTGGTTCAGGAACAGCCCCATCACGTACATTCCGCTCTCGCCCCGCTGCAGGGACTGCGCTGCCGTCTGCCAGGTGCGTCCGAGCGGGCTCTCCTGGTGGTAGGGCAGCAGGTCGGCCCACAGGTCGAACACGGCCCGGACCTCGTCGCCGTCCCACCGTTCCTGGCCGGCCATGAGGTCCATGTGGAACTGGTACCCGTGCATGCGCATGTTCAGGTAGTCGAACGTCCCCATCTGCGGCCACCCGTCGGAGGCTCCGAAGGCGATGGGGGTCAACCCGGAGGACTGCATGTCCTGGCAGAGGGCGACGAAGTCGTCCATCGTCTCCGGTGCGGTGTAGCCGTTCTTCTCGAACACACTGGGGCGGTAGAACACCGCCCACGGGTAGTAGTAGAGCGGCAGGAAGATCTGCGTGCCGGGCTCGGCCGTGGACGCCTTCTTGAACGCATCGCGGAACCCGCTGACGACGTTGTCCCACACGTCGCTGATCTCGCCGACGAGTCCGTTCTCGTAGAAGAAGCGTCCGCGGTAGCCGGCGAACCACTGGAAGACGTCGTCGGGCTTGCCCTGCAGGTAGGAGTTGATCTGCTCCTGCCAGGTGTTGGGGTCGGTCGCGTTGACCTCGACCTGCACTCCTGACTGCTTCGTGTAGAGGTCCATCATCGCGGTCAGGGCTTTGCGTGGGACCTCTTCGGTTGCCCGAGAGCCGACGGTGATCTGGTTCGGGCTCGGCTGCGAGCCGCAGGCGCTCAGCGCGCCGAGGGCACCCATTCCGGCCAGGCCATGCAGCAGCGTGCGCCGCGAGAAAGGCGTGGGTATCGCGCCGCCGTACCGCGCGCACTGGCTCGGGCTCGGTGGCTGACCGGAGTCAGAACGTGCTGGCATCGGACCCTCCTGGGCGCACTCGGCACTGAGTGGACAGACCTGGAATACGCACTCGGGCGCAACGGACCCAATTCGCGCATAATCAAACGTCAAGCTGTGCCGATTGAAGCGGATACTGCGCTCCGTGTCAAGAGATCTCGACATAAAACGACATATGACTCTATGATCGCACCTAGCCCTGTGTGAATATGTTGCATGGTGCTTTCGCTGACGAAGGGGTGGGTTTATGTCGATGTCTCGCTGGCCCGGTGATCGTCTCCTGTTCGGTGGAGACGTCAACCCTGAGCAGTGGAGCGTGCAGACGCTGGACGAGGATGTCGAGGCGATGAAGTCCGCGGGCTTCACCTTCGCCACCGTCGGTGTCTTCGCCTGGGCCCTGCTCGAGCCCGAGCCCGGGCGGTACGAGCTCGACTGGCTCGAGCGGATCGTCGATCGCCTTCACGGCGCCGACATCGTGGTGGACCTGGCCACGGCGACTGCCTCCCCTCCGCCCTGGTTCGCGCGGGTCCACCCCGCGGCCATGCCGGTCGACCGTCAGGGGCTCCGGCTCTCGCATGGGAGCCGCCAGACCTGGTGCCCCTCCAGCCCGGAGTACCGCCGGGGCGCGCTCGATCTGGTGGAGCGGCTCGCGGTTCGCTTCGCCGAGCATCCTGGGGTCGCCCTCTGGCATGTCGGCAACGAGTTCGGGTGTCACAACCTGATGTGCTTCTGCGACCGCTCTGCTGAGCACTTCCGGAAGTGGCTGCACGGTCGGTACGGCGACCTGAGCTCCCTCAACGACGCCTGGGGCACGACCTTCTGGTCGCAGCGGTATGCGGCCTGGGCCGACGTCATCCCCCCTCGTCTCACGTCCGCGATCCCCAACCCGAGCGCAGAGGTGGACTGGCGCCGTTTCTGCTCCGACGCGCACAAGGAGCACTACCTCGCCGAGCGCGAGGTGCTGCGCCGACACTGCCCGGACACGCCGGTCACCACGAACTTCATGGTCGGGTTCTCCTTCACCGGCCTGGACTACCACCAGTGGGCCGACGAGCAGGACATCGTCTCCAACGACCACTACCTGGCCAACCACCTACCGCACAGCTACACCGAGCTGGCGATGTCGGCCGACATCACCCGCGGTCTGGCCCGCGGCCGGCCGTGGATCCTGATGGAACACTCACCGTCCGCAGTGAACTGGCAGCCGATCAACCTGGCCAAGGAACCCGGTCAGATGGCCCGGGACGCCCTGTCCCATGTGGCCCGCGGCGCCGACGTGGTCGGCTACTTCCAGTGGCGAGCCTCCGTCGCGGGGGCCGAGAAGTACCACTCGGCCATCCTGGGACATGCGGGCACGGACTCGCGTGTGTTCCGCGAGGCCTCAGAGCTCGGGGTGGTGCTCCGGCGATGTGCCCCTCTGGCGGGCAGCCACACCGTGGCCGACGCCGCTCTGGTCTACGACTGGCCCTCTCAGTGGAGCACCGACGCGGAGGCCACCCCGACCACCGAGCACCGCTACCGCGAGGAGGTCGGTGCCTGGTACGACGCGTTGTGGCGGGCCGGGGTGACGTGCGACGGGGTCGGTCCCGCACAGGATCTCAGCGGCTACCGTCTCGTCGTCGTGCCCTCGCTGCACATGGTCAGCGACGAGACCGCCGCGTCTCTCACGAACGCCGCACAGGCCGGGGCCCAGATCGTCATCACCTATTTCTCGGGCACGGTGGACGAGCGCGACCACATTCGTCTGGGGGGCTACCCGGGTGCGTTCGCCGGTCTGGTGGGGGTGCGGATGGAGGAGTTCGCCCCGCTGCCGGCCGATGGTGTCGCAGCCTTGCACGCGGGCCAGGACGCTCGCCTTCCCGGGCTCCACGGCCAACACGGGAGGATATGGACCGAGCGGGGGCGCGCCGTAGCCGGCACCGAGGTCGTCGCCTCGTTCGCCGACGGGCCTGCGGCCGGCAGCCCCGCCGTGACCAGGCGAGCGACAGGCAACGGGGCGGCCTGGTACGTCGCCACCCGGCTGAGCGAGCCTGGTCTGGACGCCCTCGTGGCCGATCTCGCGAAGGATGCCGAGATCCGGGCGCCGTGGCCCGAACGGCCGCCGGGGGTTGACGTGGTGCAGCGACGCTCGGGGGAGCAGACCTGGACCTTCGTCATCGACCACGCGGGTGCCGGCGCTCGGGTTCCTCTGCCCGGCACCGACCTGGTCAGCCAGCAAGACTGCGGGCCCCGCCAGCCGCTGACCCTGCCGCCGGGTGGTGTCGCGGTCATCGACTCCGGCAGCGGACGGGACGGGCGGTAGCGGTGGCGGCCCTCGCACGGCAGCGGCGGCAGGAGATCCTGGCGCGCGTGCGTCGTGACGGTGCCGTCCGGGTCGGTGAGCTCGTCGAGGCGCTGGACGTTTCGGACATGACGATCCGCCGGGACATCGCCCGGCTGGCGGAGCGGGGTCTGTTGGTGCGGGTCCACGGGGGTGCCACGGTGGCCGACATCCCCGGCTCCAGCTATGAGCCCACGTTCAACACCAAGCTGGGCGAACAGGTGGCTGAGAAGCTCGCGATCGCCCGGGCTGCCGCCGAGCTGGTCCCTGCTGGCTCCTCTGTGGCCCTGTCGGCCGGCACCACGACCCTGGCGGTCGCGGAGCAGCTGCGCGAGGTGGACGGCCTGACCGTGGTGACGAACTCCATACCGGCGGCCAACGCGCTGCACGACCCAGCGCGTGGTGACCGCACGGTCATCTTGACCGGGGGTTCGCGCACCCCCTCCGACGCACTGGTCGGTCCGGTCGCGGTCAGCTCGCTGCGCCACCTTCATGTCGACCAGGTCTTCCTCGGCGTCCACGGCTTCAGCGAGAGGACCGGGTGCACCAGTCCCAACATGGTGGAGGCGGCGATGAACCAGGCCCTGATCGCCTCCGCGGCGGCCACGGTCGTCGTGGCCGACCACACCAAGCTCCGCCTGGTCGGTCTGTCTACCATCATCGGCCTGGACGAGATCGACGTACTGATCAGCGACCCTGGCCTGCATGCCGACGACCAGGCGATGCTGCGCTCGTACGTGGGTCGCCTCATCGTGGCCGACGACGAGGAAGAGGGCATCATCCGGACAAAGGACCTGGGATGAGCGTGTACGCACGACGCACGGACCGGCAGCTCGCCGACGGACGCGACCTGTTCTACTACGACGACGCCCAGAGCAACCCGAGCCAGAGCCGGGACGCCCCGGACACCCGAGAGCTCCCACCGATGCCGGCGGGCGCCCGGATGCGACGCGACCCACTGACCGGTGAGTGGATCCCCCTCGCTTCGCACCGGATGAACCGCACCCATCTGCCCGCACGGGCCGACTGTCCGCTCTGTCCCACGCAGCCGGAGGGACCCCCCAGTGAGGTGCCCGCCTCGGACTACCACGTCGTGGTGTTCGAGAACCGGTTCCCGTCGCTGAACGCGCGAGAGGCGCAGGCCCCTGAAGCCGTCGACGGGCAGTCGATCTGGCCCGAGCGCGCATCCGCAGGGCGATGTGAGGTGGTCTGCTTCACCAGCGACCACGAGTCCAGCTTCGCGGCGCTGTCCCCGACCCGGGCTCGCACCGTCGTCGAAGCGTGGGCCGACCGCTGCCGTGAGCTCTCCGCCCGACCGGAGGTGCACTCGGTCTTCTGTTTCGAGAACCGGGGCGAGGAGATCGGGGTGACGCTCGCCCACCCGCACGGCCAGATCTACGCCTACCCCTACGTCCCGCCGCGCAGCGCCCAACACGTCGTGCAGGCGGGGAAGCACTACGCGCGGACCGGCCGTGACCTGCTCGGCGACGTGCTGGAGGCCGAGCACCGTGCCGAGCGCAGGATCATCGTCCGCGGCGAGCACTGGACCGCCTACGTCCCCGCCGCCGCGCGCTGGCCGGTCGAGGTGCACCTGGTGCCGCACCGCCACGTCCTGGACCTGACCGATACCGGCGACGCCGAGCGGGACGAGCTCGCGAGCCTCTACCCCGAGCTGCTGCGGGCGTTGGACCGCTTCTTCGAGAGCGAGGACGGTGCCCCCATCGAGCTGCCCTACATCGCCGGATGGTTCGGGGCCCCGACGCAGGCCGCTGTTCCGGGACGTCGCGACGAGCCCGGTTCCTTGCCGCGCCTGCACCTGCAGGTGTTCTCGGTCATGCGCGCGCCGGCAAAGCTGAAGTACCTGGCCGGCTCGGAGTCCGCGCAGGGGGCCTGGGTGTCCGACACGACCCCGGAGGCCATCGCCGAGCGGCTCCAGGCCCTCTACCCACCCGGCTCGAGGTCGAGATGAGTCCGTCCACGGTCGCTGTGGACTGGGTGGAGCCCGGTGGTCGCGACCAGCATCGCGAGGAGGTGGCCGGCAGCTTCCAGGAGACCTTCGGCGCTCCGCCCGACGGCGTCTGGTCGGCCCCGGGGCGGGTCAACCTCATGGGTGAGCACCTCGACTACAACGGCGGTCCCGTCCTGCCGTTCGCGATCGACCACCGCACGATGGTGGCGGTGGCGGCTCGCTCCGACGACCGCATCCGACTGCGCTCGCGCCAGCACGACCAGGGGTGGGAGGGGTCAGCCACGTCGGTCCGACCGGACGACGTCGAGCCGTGGTGTCGCTACCCGGTAGGGGTCCACTGGGCGATGCACGAGGCTGCCGATGTGCCAGTGGGTTTCGACGCGCTCGTGGATGGGCGGGTCCCCTCGGGCTCGGGCCTGTCCTCCTCGGCTGCTCTGACCTGTGCCGTCGCCCTCGCCCTTCACGATCTCGCCTCCGGCTCCAGGAACCGGGAGGTCGATGCCGAGGACGTGCGACGTACGCTCGCCCAGGCGTGCGTCCGCGCGGAGAACGAGTTCGCCGGCGCGCCGACCGGTGGCATGGACCAAGCCGTGGTGCTGCGAGCCACACAGGGACACGCCCTGTTGCTGGACTGCCGGGACTTCGGGGCCGAGCACGTCCGACTGCCCGACGGGGCTCAGCTGCTCGTGGTCGACACCCGCACCCAACACTCCCTGACCGATGGCCGGTACGGCGGGCGACGAGAGGCGTGCGAGCGGGCCGTCGACATGCTTGGGGTGGCGCGGCTCACCGACATCTCCTCTACCGACCTCGACGCGGTGTTGGGACGTCTGCCGGACGAGGAGCTGCGCGGCGTGGTCCGCCACATCGTCACCGAGACCGAGCGCGTGCACGATGCGGTGGCGGCGCTGCGCGCGCGGTCGTGGCGAACGCTCGGCCCGATCCTTCGCGCCTCCCACCGCTCGATGCGCGACGACTTCGGCATCTCCACCCCCGAGCTCGATCTCGTCGTCGACAGCGCCGTGCAAGCCGGCGCCATCGGGGCTCGCATGACGGGGGGAGGCTTCGGCGGTTCGGCGGTCGTGGTCTGCCCGGACGGTGCGCGAGCGGACATCGCCGCCGGCATCAGCCGCGCCTTCGACCGCGACGGCCACGCGCCACCCGGGATGCTGGCGGTGCAGGCAACGGCCTCCGCCGAGCGGGTCACTGCACCGTCATCTCACCCATCTCGCCCCAGCCCTGGCCGTCCACCTGGTGGCTGACGATCTTCGGGGTCGACTGTAGTGCGGGGGGTAGGTCCTTCATCGCCTGGGCGAAGTGGTCGCTGTTGACGTGAGGCCCGGCCCCGTCGTCGGTGAACGCCTCGATCAGCACGAAGACGTGCGGGTCCTCCACGCTCTGGCTCCACTCGAACCACAGGTTCCCCGGCTCGGCCCGGGTGTTCTCGGTGAAGTCCCGGACCAGGTCCATCCACTGGTCGGTGTACTCGGGCTTGGTCTCGAACTTGACGTTGATGAGGTACATCCCGCTCATGCTGCGCGTCGGCGCGGTGCGCGTCAACCCGCCCCGGGCCGGCTGCGTCGGGACCAGTAGACAAGCCGAGGATCCTGTCGCACAGTGAAGTGCGGTGTGCGGTGGCGCGATCATCGCTCACCCGGCAACGACGCCGACGCAGGAGGAACGATGGTGCAGCAACAGTCCCCCAAGGATCCGATCGACCTGCAGGTCGACCAGACCCAGCACGAAGGCCCACCGGCTGAGCCGGAGATCCCCGGGTCGGACAAAGCCCACGGGATGCTGACCCGTCTGCTGCGAGTGGCCTACCCACATGACCGCTTCCCCGACGGACCGTACGAGCGCACCGCGACGGCGGTCCAGGACGAGGCCGCCACCGACGCCGGCGACGACCGCGCGCTCTCCCAGGGCCTGGCCAGCCTGGACCGGGCCGCGGGCGGTGACTTCCTTGCGCTGAGTGACGCGGAGGTGGAAGAGCTGCTACGTGACCGCGCCGACGACTACTTCTTCGTGCGCATCCGCAGTACGGCCGTCGTCGCGCTGTACGACGACAAGGAGGTCTGGGAGCTCCTGGGGTACGAGGGTTCCTCCTACGAGCACGGAGGCTACGTCGACCGCGGCTTCGACGACCTCGACTGGCTTCCGGAGCCGCGCATCGAGGAGTTCGACGGCCCACCAAGGACCCAGCTGGTGGCGAGCGAGGGAGAGTCGGCATGAGCACCGAGGTAGACCGGACCAGCACGAAGACCTTTGGCGCCACGATCGGCGAGGACGAGGCCGTCGTGGTGATCGTCGGCTCCGGCGCCGGGGGCGGCACGCTGGCGCACGAGCTGACCCAGCAGGGTGTGCAGTGCGTGGTGCTCGAGGCCGGGCCGTGGATCACCCAGGATGACTACGTCAACGACGAGTGGCCGGCGTTCAACCAGATGGCGTGGCTGGACATGCGCACCACCTCCGGTGGCTGGCGGATCCCACAGGACTTCCCGAACCTGCCGACCTGGCTGGTCAAGGCGGTGGGAGGCACCACGACCCACTGGGCGGGTGCCACGCCTCGGTTCATGGAGCACGAGTTCGCGGCGCTCAGCACCTACGGCGAGATCGAGGGGACCAGCCTGCTGGACTGGCCGCTGACCCTGGCCGAGATGGAGCCCTACTACGACCGTGCCGAGAAGGCCATGGGCTCCACCCACCGACACGGCCGACCCCCCATCCCCGCGAACAACAACTACAAGGTGATGGCCGAGGGTGCTAAGAGGGCGGGCTACAGCTACTACGCCACCGGGCCGTACGCGACGAACGCCGAGCCGTACGACGGTCGCCCGGCTTCGGTCCAGGACGGGTTCAACTTTCAGGGTGACAAGCACGGCTCGAAGTGGTCCACCCTGGTGCGTGAGATCCCCCGCGCGCTGGAGACCGGGCACTTGGAGCTGCGCCCCAACTGCCAGGCGGTGCGGATCACGCACGACGACTCCGGGGCGGTCGACGCGGTGGAGTACCTGGACGGCGCGGGCAACCTGCACCGGCAGGCCGCGCGCGTCGCCTGCGTGGCTGGCAACTCCATCGAGACGCCGCGGTTGCTGCTGATGAGCGACTCGTCGCGGCATCCGGGCGGTCTGGCCAACAACTCCGACCAGGTCGGCCGCAACTACATGCGGCACCTGACCGGGACGGCATACGGCATGTTCCCCGAACCGGTGCGGATGTACCGCGGGGAGACGATGGCCGGCCTCATCGCGGATGAGGCCAAGCACGACCCCTCGCGCGGGTTCAGCGCAGGCTTCTACATGGAGACGATCTCGCTGGGTCCGCCGTTCCTGGCCAGCTTCATCGAGCCTGGCTCGTGGGGCCGTGAGCTCACCACATGGCTGGACAACTACACCAACGTCGCTGGGATGTGGCTCATCGGTGAGGACATGCCCCAGGCCAGCAACCGTGTCACGTTGAACCACGACGTCACCGACCAGCACGGTCTTCCGGTGCCGAACGTGCACTACACCGACCACGCCAACGACATCGCCATGCGCACCTACGCCTACGACTGCGCCGACCGTATCTACAGTGCCGTCGGGGCCACGGCGGTGCATCACACTCCGCCCTACCCGGCCACGCACAACCTGGGCAGCGCTCGGATGAGCGAGCGGCCCGAGGATGGGGTGGTCGACCGCTGGGGCCGAGCTCACGAGGTGCCGAACCTCTTCGTCAGCGACGGTTCGCAGATGACGACGGGCGCTGCGGCGAACCCGACCCTGACCATCGTGGCCCTGGCCATGCGGCAGGCGGAGCACATCGTCGCCGAGCTGGCGGCAGGCAGCCTCTGAGGCTCTGCCGATGGGCCGTAGGCTACGAGCATGACGGTGCTGCCGTTGTTTCCGCTGGGCACGGTGCTGATGCCGGGGGCGACGTTGACGCTCCAGATCTTCGAACCGCGCTACGTGGCGCTGCTCTCGGATCTGCTGGCGGCGCAGGACGACCGCCCACCCGACTTCGCGGTGGTGGCCATCCGTCGTGGCTTCGAGGTCGGTGAGCGCCGTAGTCCCCAGCTGCACGAGGTCGGGTGCTCGGCTCGGATCCGTCAGGCCGCCGATCTCGGTGACCGCAGGTATGTGGTGGTGAGCGAAGGGCACAGTCGGTTCCGGCTCGCCGAGGTGACCACTGACCAGCGGACCGCCTACGCCCGGGCCGAGGTCGAGTGGCTGCCCGAGACCGGTGATGCCGTCACCAGCCTGGCGCTGGCGGCGCGGCTGTGCGAGGACGTGGCGGCATACCGCCGGTCGCTGGGATCGGAGCCGGTGCTGGCCCCCGAGTCCTCGGAGGCGATCTCGTACTGGCTCCCGCAGGTGGTCGAGCTGGGGCTGGGCGAGCGGCAGTCCATCCTGGCGGCCGCGACCACCGAGGATCGCTTGCGCCAGGCACTGCGCATCGTGCGACGCGAACGCGGACTGACCGCGTCCCTCCGCACGCGTGGTCGCCCGCCCGACGTGCCGATGAGTCCCAACTGAGGAGTTCAGAGCCGGCGGCACCGGACGGCGCTCAGGCCTCCAGGAGCCTGAGCACCTCACTCTCCCAGGCGGCCTGGCGTTCGTCGCGACCGGCATGGTCGACGCGAACCGCCGAGGAGATGGTGCGGCCCTGCTCGTAGGCTTCGACGATGCGGGGGTCGACGTAGGACGAACGCGCCAGAGCAGGAGTGTTGCCCAGGAACCCGGAGACTTCCCTCATGGCAGCGGCGACGGCTCGCCTGCGTGAGGCGTCGGTGCGTCCGTGCTCCGGAGTCTGCGCGAGACTTGCCGCGGCCAGGACCGTCGCGTGCCAAGTGCGGAAGTCCTTCGCGCTACCCTCGACCCCCGTGGTCTCGCGTAGGTAGTCGTTGACCAGCGCCGGAAGCACTGCCTGCCAGGAGCGCTGCTGCTTGTAGGCCAGGAGGCGCGGGTCGTCCGCGCGGCGGCGGCGCATCACCTGCACGGCCTCGATGACCCCCGGATCGTCGATCTCGATCCGGTGTGAGACGCCGGACTTGCCGACGAAGCAGAACACCAGTCGCTCCTGGTCGCGGCGTACGTGTCGGCGTTCGAGCGTGGTCAGCCCGAAGCTGCCGTTGGTGTCGGCGTAGATGTCGTTGCCGATGCGGAACGACCCGAGGTCGATCAAACGGATCGCCGCCGCGCACGCTCGCTCGACCGGCATGCCCTGGTGTCCGAGGTCCGCCAGCACGACGGAGCGAGCACGCGTCAACGCCTCGCCGAAGACCAGCATCCGCTCGAACTTCTCGGCGTCGCGACGCTTCCGCCAGGCCGGGTGGTAGAGGTACTGACGCCGTCCGGCGTCGTCGGTGCCAACGGCCTGTAGGTGGCCGTTGGGGTATGGAGTGATCCAGACGTCCCTCCACGCCGGCGGGATCACCAGGTCCTTGATTCGTTGGATGTGCTCGGGGGGAAGCCGGTCGCCGCCGGCGTCGAGATAGGCAAACCCCTTGCCGGCGCGGCGGCGACTCCATCCCGGACTGTCCGGGGAGGTCCTGCGCAACCGCACCATGCCCCAGACGCTAGCGGGAGCCTCACGACCCCTTATCAGGAGGGGGAACAGCGGCTCTGCGGGTGTCAGCTGTCGCGCTCGTCGAGCCGTTCGGTGACGCGCGTGATCTTCTCGGTCAGCTGATGCTCCCACCCGGGGCGAATGTCTGCCTTGATGACCAGCGACACCCGTCCGCCGTGGCTTCCGGCCGCTTCGGTCGCGCGGCGGATGACCTCGAACACCTCGGCCCACTCGCCCTCGACCTCTGTGAACATCGAGGTGAGCCGGTAGGGAAGACCGGAGTCGCGCACCACGCGGACGGCCTCGGTCACGGCGGCTGACACCGAGTCGCCCTCGCCCATCGGCGCGACGGAGAAGGCAGCGATCACGCGCTCAGGCTAGCGCGGACGTCGCGGTGGCGTTGCACGCGCCCTGAAGGCGTCGCGCGAGGTGGGTGAGCGCGCACGAGAACGCGTAGGCGCTGGTGTGCCCGCGAAGCCAACCGCGCCGGTCCGCCCCCTGCATGCTCAGCAAGGACGCCGTCTGGTAGCGCATGCTGGTCAGCACCTCGAGGCGCAGCGTGCCCTCATACCCGGAGGCGAAGGTCACCAGCGCGTCCTGGGCGGGCCGGTCCAGCGAGTCGTCGAGCGTGCGGAGCCACACCTTGCGCTGGTGCACGAGGTAGTCGAACCGCTCCAGGGTGCCGACGTCACTGCGGACCCGCCCGGCGTAGCCGGAGTGGATGGGCAGGGCCAGCACAGCTCGGGGCTCGACCTGTAGCAGAGGGCGACCCCAGGCGTCAGCTCGCAACACGTGTGGCGCCGGACCACCCACCCCCCGGAACAGGCTTGCTACCCGTGAGGTGTCCACCCGGCGCACGAAGTCGTCGTAGCTCACCGCGAGCTCGCGGACACCCAGGAAGGTCATGCGTCCCGGCGTGTGAGCCCAGCGAACGCCCTGCTCGTCCGGATGGATGCTGTGCATCCGCCGAGAGAGGTCGGCCACCCCTGCCACCTCAAAAGCTGTCGTGCCCACCGTGCCCACCGTGCCCACTCTGCTCGCGGCCTCCTTCGCTGACGCTCCGATGCTTGGAGGTCAGGAGCAGGGTCGGGGCTGGGTGATACATGGCGCCGCAGGGTCGCGGTCGATCGAGCCGCAGCGTGATGCGGCAGACCGACGACACAGGGCCGGACGCGCATCTCTGCGCATCCGGCCCCGAGTCATCGATGAGAAGGGCTACCCCGAGGTGGCCGCGCCCTGCTTCTCCTTGTCCTTCTGCCGTTGTTCCTTCGCGGCCGAACCGTAGATGAGCAGACCTCCGACCACGGCCACAGCGAACAACACCGCCATGCCGATGAGCAGGGGCCACGGCCCGAACTGGTAGATCAAGGGCACCGCGGCGGCGGTCACCAGCCCACCACCGAAGAACGGCTCGAACACGAGCTGCTTGTAGCCGAAGGCCTCGAATGCGGGGCTCTCGGCATCCGGGTCGACGATGCGCATCAGGATCAGACCGGTCGCGGTCACACCCATTGACTGCCCGAAGTCACCGATCCCGCGCTCGAACCAGTACCGCGGGATGATGCGGGGGGCCAACAACAGCAACAGCCCCACGTTCAGGGCGATGCCGGCGATGCAGAGGATCAGGAACGAGCCGATGCTGCTGCCGATGGCCTCCAGCGACAGGGTCGCGAGTGCGGCGATGATCAGGAAGTCCAGGGCAAGGCCCTGGATTCGCAGCATCATCTGCGCGTCGATGAGACGGCCGGCACCGAGCTTGTCGGCGATGACCTGCACCGCCACTCCGCCCAGCATGGCGAGCGGGAACAGGGGAACGAACTCGAAGATCTCGATGGTGTCGGCCCACAGGGCCTGCTCGACCAGCTTGAGTGCCTCGAGGAAGACCCAGCCGATGAGGATGGACAGCGCGACGATGGCGATGTGCAACGAGAGGGGCTCGACCGACGCGGGGCGAGAGGTCAGCTCGCCGGCCGGGTAGTGCTCGTCCTCGGCATACAGGCCCTTCTGCTCGTCGACCGAGGCCTCCACGTTGGCGGTCACGATCTCGGTCTTGCCGGTTCGGACCGCCCAGTTGATCAAGGCGATACCGATCACGATGCCGCCGACGACTCCGACGGTGGCGATGCCGATGGCGACGTCGGCCCCAGTGGCGTAGCCCAGCTCCTCGAGGGTGGGCCGCATGCCCGCCGCGGTGCCGTGGCCACCCTCGAAGCCGATCTCCAACAACGCACCCACCATCGGCTCTGCGCCGAGAAGCGGGACGAGCACGGTGACGGCAAGCAGAAGGGCGACGACGTACTGTCCGGAGCCGAGGGCGATGCCCAGCGACAGCTGCGGCCCGGCCAGCTCGACGGCTCGCTTGGGTTTGGGCAGCTCCTGGCCGAGGAAGAGAGTCGCGAAGACGATGCTGATCAACAACCCGGGCAGACCGGCCCAGACGGTCAGCATGTCGGCGGTGAACAAGCCGTTCTCCGGGCCACCGAGCTTGCCGAGGACCTGTGGTCCCAAGGCGAGCAGGAGGAAGCCGCCGATGATGGAGCTGGGCAGGAAGAGCTTCTGCACGACCGGTGTCTTGACCCGGATGATCTTTCCGATGAGCAGAAACAAGCCCAGGATCAGGATGGCGAACCCGATTGCCGGAGCGGTCATGGTACTTTCTCGATTCTCTGCGGGGACGCCTCACTGCGCTGCGGTGTCCGCACACCCTCTCAGCCCAGCGGACGTCCAGCAACCGCTCAGGTTGTTCGAAGGTGAGGTCAGACCCCCGCGGCGGGCGTCGTACCGGCACCTGTCGGAGCGGATCGCCGGGGGGTGAGGTGGATGCCCGCGAGCATGCACCGGACCGATCCGCCCGCCAGCTCGATGGTCGGCACCTGGACGTCGACGATCCGGCAGCTGCGCTCGATGACCTCCACCTGAGCGCTGTCCAGGCAGGCGCGCGCCCGCCTGGACATGACCAGGATGTGGCCGGACGGGGTGTGCAGCTCGATGGCGTTGCCGGCGAACTCGTGGATCTGATCCGAACGCAGCGCGATGAGCTCGCGTCCGGAGTCCTCGATGGCGGCGACGACCTCCTCGCGCCGCGTGCGGCCGGAGACCATGTCCACCCCGATGATGACGAAGTGGGTGGCGATGCACATCATGACGTTGGTGTGGTAGATCTGCTGGCCGCCGGAGTCCAGCGCCTCGAAGACCAGGGACTCGTAGCCGAACCGGGTGCAGAAGCGTTCCAGAGCCATCGGGTTGGCCCGGTTGGACCGGGCCGCGAAGACCAGGCGGTTGACGTGGTCCAACACCATGGCTCCGGTGCCCTCGAGGAAGATCTGGTCGTACTCCAGACCCGAGTAGTCGGTTACCTCCTGCACCCGGTAGTTCCGTTTGAGCATCTCCACGATGTCGCTACGCCGTTCGATCCGGCGGCTCTGCGAGTGCATCGGGTAGATGGCGACATAGCCGCCGGCGTGGGTGGAGAACCAGTTGTTGGGGAAGACGCTGTCTGGGTGTGTGGCCTGCTCGTTCTCGAAGACGTGGACCCGGACGCCCTCACGTGTCAGGGCCTCGGCCACCCCGGTGACCTCGGTCCAGGCGTCGCTCGCGATCTGTGCGGCGTCACGGGAGGGGTCGAGTGACTGGAAGGCGTTGTCGATCGCGGTGGCTGGGTTGGGTGCGAAATGGTGCGGGCGGATCAGCAGCACCGCCGAGGGAGCTTGGGTGGACACGCCCGACAGTATGCTCCGGCTCTGGTCTGCGGCCCGAACGCTCAGCGCAGCGGGCCGGTGGCGGTGACGAACGCTTCACGGGCGGCCTTGAAGGCTCCACCCCGCCGGGCCAGGTCGAGGAGCAGGGGAGTGAAGTCGGCGGAGAAGCTGACGCTGGCCTCGCGGGGAAGCAGCGACGGCAGGTTGTCGATCGCGATCACGTCCAACGGACTGGTGGTGTCCGCCGCTCCGAAGCGGCGGACCGGCTGCGCCCAGGTGGTGGTCGCGGTGTTCAACGGGATGAGGTTGTTCTCGGAGGTGACGTCGCAGGTCACGTCCCCGATCACCCGCAGGCGGCGGGCCACGTCGACGTCTGCGGCGGTCACGAACGGCTCTTGCGGCCGGTAGGAGACGACGCAGTTGACCAGGAGGTCGTGACCCAGCAACGCGTCACGGTCCAGCACCCGGGTCTGCTCCATACCCCAGCGCGTCACCTCCCACCCGCCGCGGGCCAGCGCATCCACTGCTCCTCGGCCACTGCGGCCGCGCGCGCCGATGACGAGCGCGGATCCGGGCGACGTCGAGGCCCGGGCGACGCCCTCGTCCAGATCCATCCGCGTGGTGGGCTCCAGCGGTGGCGCAAGCTGCCCGGAGTGAGCGAGCACCGACAGGCTCGCCCCGACGTACCCGGCCCAGTAGCCGAAGGCGACGACTCGACGCTCGTTCACCGACAGGTACTCGATGTCGATGAGCTCCCCACCCCCGGCGACGAAGCGTCGCAACACGTCGGTGGACCCCTGTTGCTCCTTGTAGGCGTGAGCGAAGTAGATGTGGGTATGCCGCAACGCTGCCGGCTCGTCGCTCAGCTCTTTGATGCCGAGCACGTAGGCGGACGGCTCAGCGTCCACCCACGACCCGGCCGGCGTGACCTCGGCGCCGGCCTGCGCGTAGTCCTCGATGGGGAAGACCCGCTGAGGTGACTCCTCGACGGTCAGCCTCGCGCCGTGGTCGACGATCGTGCGGGCGTCGTCAGGGGTGATGGGGGCACGACGCTCGGTGGGTCGCGACTCGTGCCGCATCCACAGATGCACTCCGTCGAGGTCAGCAGAAGCGGTTCCGGTCCTGAGCACGGGCCTCAGCCTACGGGCGGACAATGGCGGTGTGCTCTGGGATCTGGTGGTCGTCGGCGCAGGGCCCGCAGGCTCGACGGCGGCCGTATCCGCTCTGCGGGCCCGCCCGGGTTGCCGGGTCCTGCTGCTGGATCGCGCCGACTTCCCCCGGGACAAGGCCTGCGGTGACGGTATTGCGCCGCACGTCTTCGATGTCTGGTCCCGGCTGGGGGAGCCCTTGCACTTCCCCGACCACCCACCCGTGTGGTCCTTGGGCTTGGACAGCGGCCGGGTGCGCGTCGACCGCACGATGGCCCGACCGGCCCGGGTGGTGCCGCGACGCACGTTCGATGCGGCCCTGGTCGATGCGGCCGTCCGTCGCGGCGCGGAGC
>JBAUJO010000232.1:0-11385 GCA_049683875.1 Ornithinimicrobium sp. | reverse complement strand
GCCCGGCTCGGGGCACCGCACCTGCTCGGTCTGTTCAGGACGCGGTGAGGTCCAGCAGGTGCAGCGCTCCTTCCTCGGCCAGGTCATGACCTCGCGTCCGTGTAGCGCCTGCCAGGGCTACGGCGAGGTGATCGAGAACCCGTGCTTCGACTGCTCCGGCGAGGGACGCGTGCGGACCCGCCGCGACCTGACCATCAAGGTGCCGGGCGGTGTGGACAGCGGCACGCGGATCCGGATGACGGGTGAGGGCGAGGTGGGTCCGTCCGGTGGCGAGCCGGGCGACCTCTACGTCGAGATCGCCGTCAAGCACCACGAGACCTTCCGCCGGCGCGGCGACGACCTGCACTGCTCGATCGAGGTCCCGATGGCGGCGGCGGCCCTGGGCGCGACGCTGACCGTGCACACCCTGGACGGACCGACGGAGGTCGATCTCAAGCCCGGCGCTCAGCCGCAGGACACGTTGACCCTGGCCGGGCACGGCGTGACGCACCTGCGCGGAACCGGTCGCGGTGACCTCGTCGTGCACCTCGACATCAAGGTGCCGACCAAGCTCACCGAGCTGCAGCGTCAGCTGCTGACCGACTTCGCGGAGTCGCGCGGTGAGTCGCGGCCCGCCGGGCAGATGACACCGGCCCACGGTGGGATCTTCGGCAAGTTCCGGGAAGCCTTCTCCGGGCGGTGAGCCTTCCGCTGTTCCTGGTCCACGAGCATGGGTTGACCCAGGTCGAACCAGGGTCGACGGTGTCCGTGACGGGGCCCGAGGGCCGTCACGCCGTCACCGTGACGCGGATCAAGCCGGGCGAGCTGGTGCTGGTGAGCGACGGCTGCGGAACCGTCGCCCGCTGTCGCGTCTCCCACGTCGGCAAGGCGCAGATGGAGGCGCAGGTCGAGCAGGTCGACCTCGTGCCGGCTCCTGACCCGTCGATCACGTTGGTACAGGCACTGGCCAAGTCCGACCGTGACCATCTGGCCATCGAGGTCGCCACCGAGCTTGGGGTCGACGAGGTGGTGCCTTGGCAGGCGGATCGCAGCGTCGTGCGCTGGCGGGGGGAGCGCGCCCAGAAGGGGGCGCAGAAATGGCAGCACACGCTCACGGCGGCGACCAAGCAAGCGCGTCGGTCGCGGATTCCACGCTTGGCCCCGGTGGCCGGTAGAGAACAGCTGCAGGAGCGGATCGCGGCCGCCGCTCGCGCCTGGGTCCTGCATGAGGATGCGCAGTGCGGGCTGGCCGACGTCGTGAGTTCGGCGCACACCGGGATGCCCGGCGCGGGCGAGGCCGTCGTGGTCGTGGGACCGGAAGGGGGGATCAGCGACGCTGAGCTGAGGGCCTTCACCGAGGCCGGGGCGTACGCCGTCCGACTGGGCCCGACCGTGCTGCGCACCTCCACCGCAGGGTCGGCCGCCATCGCCGTCCTCAGCGCGGCCTCACGCTGGCGGACCTAGGCTGGCGACATGGCTGACTGCATCTTCTGTTCCATTGTTTCCGGCGACGTCGACGCCACCGTGGTGGCCGAGTCCGACACCGCGCTGGCCTTCCGCGACCAGAGCCCGGCCGCCCCGGTGCACGTGCTGGTCATCCCGCGGGAGCACCACGAGAGTGCAGCCGAGATGGCGCTCGTGGACGCGCAGGGCCTAGCCGACCTGTTCACGCTGGTCGGTGACGTCGCGCGAAGCGAGGAGGTGCAGGGAACGGGTTACCGCGTGCTGACCAACGTCGGTGGCGACGCGGGCCAGGAGGTGGCCCACCTGCACCTGCACGTGGTCGGTGGTGGCCCGCTCGGCGCGCTGCTCGGCCCGCGGCGCGGGTAGACTGGACTTTCTATGACCGAGACTTCTCCGACGGCGACCGCGTCCGACGTGCCGATGCACACGGTGCACATCCCGCCCGAGGTCGCGATGGTCTCGCTGTTGGGCCCCGGAGATGACCTGCTCAGGGTCGTGGAACGCAGTTTCCCGGAGGTCGACGTGCTGGTGCGCGGCAACGAGGTCAGCCTCAGCGGCCCCTCGGCCGACCTGGCGCTGGTCGAGCGACTGCTCGACGAGATGTTGGCCGTCCTCGGTCGGGGACAGCCGCTGAACCGGGACGCCGTCGAGCGAGCGATCGCCATGCTGCGGACCCCGACCCATGACCGTCCGGCCGACGTGCTCACGATGAACATCGTCAGCAGTCGCGGCCGCACGATCCGGCCCAAGACGCTGAACCAGAAGCACTACGTCGACGCCATCGACCGTCATACGGTCGTCTTCGGCATCGGCCCGGCCGGGACCGGCAAGACCTACCTGGCCATGGCCAAGGCCGTCGCGGCCCTCCAGGCCAAGGAGGTCAACCGGATCATCCTGACTAGGCCTGCGGTCGAGGCGGGCGAACGCCTCGGCTTCCTGCCCGGGACACTGAACGAGAAGATCGACCCGTACCTGAGGCCGCTGTACGACGCCCTGCACGACATGGTGGACCCGGAGTCGATCCCACGGTTGATGGCCTCAGGGGTCATCGAGGTGGCTCCCCTGGCCTACATGCGCGGCCGGACCCTCAACGACGCCTTCATCATCCTCGACGAGGCCCAGAACACCTCTGCCGAACAGATGAAGATGTTCCTGACGCGCCTGGGGTTCGGCTCCAGGATGGTGGTCACCGGTGACGTGACCCAGGTCGACCTCCCCGGCGGCACCACCTCCGGGCTACGGGTCGTGCAGAACATCCTGGGCGACATCGACGACGTGCACTTCGCTCACCTGACCAGCACCGACGTCGTCCGGCACCGGCTGGTGGGCGCGATCGTCGAGGCGTACGGACGATTCGAAGGGGCATCGGCGGCCCGGGACACACGGTGAGCATCGACATCCTGAACGAGTCGGGTGAGGCGCCCGCCGCGGTCACCGAGGAGGAGCTGCGCGCCCTGGCGACCTATGTGCTGACCGAGCTGAACGTCAACCCGCGGGCCGAGCTCGCGGTGACCCTGCTCGACGAGAAGGCGATGGAGGCGCTGCACCGGCAGTGGATGGACCTGCCCGGCCCGACCGACGTGATGAGCTTCCCGATGGACGAGCTGCGTCCGGGAGGTGGCGAGGACGGTAGTGCGGACGGGGTGCTGGGCGACGTGGTGCTCTGCCCCGCCGTCGCTCGTCGACAGGCCGCAGGCAGCGGGCACTCCACCGCGGACGAGCTGCTCCTGCTCCTGACCCACGGAGTGCTGCACCTGCTCGGCTTCGACCACGCGGAGCAGGAGCAGGAGAAAGAGATGTTCGACCTGCAGCGCACGCTGCTGCTGACCTACCTGGCGGGGCGCGGCCGGAGCACGACGGCGGCCCCGGTGCCTCAGCTGGGCACGACGTCGTGACCGCGAAGGCGCCGCGAGCAGCAAGCAGGATGCTCCCGTGACCTCGTTGATCCTGGTGGCGATCCTCTCCACCGGTGTCGCCTTCCTCCTCTCGGCCGCCGAGACGGCGCTGCAGCGCACCTCACGCGCCCGCGCCCAACAGCTGAAGGAGGAACGACGCCGGGGTTCGGATGCACTGGCGCGGATCGTGTCCGATCCGGGCCCCTACCTCGCCGTGGCCGCGTTCGGAAGGGTGACCGCGGAGTCGCTGACGGCGGTGGCGGTCGCCGTGGCAGTGGCCACCCAGACCGCGGCCCACTGGCAGACTGCGCTCATCGCGGTGGCCATCATGGTACTCATCTCGTTCGTGCTCGTCGGGGTATCGCCCCGGACGCTTGGAGCCCAGCACTCCGAGGATGTGGCCCTGTTGGCGGCGCCGGTGATCCGGATGCTGCGGCTCGTGCTGGGGCCCGCGGCAAAGCTGCTGGTGGCCTTCGGCAACGCGGTGACCCCGGGTCGGGGGTACGACGACGGCCCGTTCGCCTCCGAGGCCGAGCTGCGGGAGTTCGTGGACCTGGCCGGTGAGAGCTCGGTCATCCAGGCGGGGGAGCAGGAGATGATCCACTCCATCTTCGAGCTCGGGGACACCGTGGCCCGTGAGGTGATGGTGCCCCGTCCGGACATGGTGACGGTGGGTCGGGACAAGACCCTGCGGCAGGCGATGTCGCTGTTCCTGCGCTCGGGCTTCTCTCGGGTGCCTGTCATCGGTGAGCACAGCGATGACGTGTTGGGCCTGCTCTACTTCAAGGACGTGGCCCGCCACGTCAACGCCCGCCGGGAGCAGGCTGAGGCGACTCGCGTGACCGAGGTCATGAGGGCAGTGCACCGGGTGCCGGACAGTAAACCCGTCGACGGGTTGCTCCGGGAGATGCAGCAGCAGCGGTTGCACTTCGCGATGGTGATCGACGAGTACGGCGGCACGGCCGGCCTGGTCACCATCGAGGACATTCTGGAAGAGATCGTGGGGGAGATCACCGACGAGTACGACCGCGACGTCGTGGAGGTCGCACAGCTGCCAGACGGCCGGACCCGGGTACCGGCCTCCATGCCGGTGGACGACCTGGCCGATCTGTTCGACACCGAGATCGAGGTGGAGGACGTGGACACCGTCGGTGGTCTCCTGGCTTCCACCATCGGCATGGTGCCCATCGTGGGCTCGGCCGGGGAGGTTGCCGGGCTTCGGCTCACAGCCGAGCGGATGGCCGGGCGCCGTCGCCGGGTTGCCACCGTGATCGTGGAGCCGCTACCTGAGGAAGCCGACACCGACGAGCCCGCAGCGGCCGACGAGGCGGGGCGAAGCGACCAGCACACTGGCAGCGAGGACAGCGCCGGCCAGCACACCGGTGACCAGCACGGGGACGCGCGTGAAGACCGGGCCCACTCCGCCAGTTCGACGGCTGCCTCGTCGAGCGAGAAGCGGTACACCCGCGACGTCGACTCTCAGCCCACGCGGACCGGCACGTGAGCGAGACGGCCTACCGCTCGGGGTTCGCGGCCCTGGTCGGCCGCCCCAACGCCGGGAAGTCCACGCTGACCAACGCCCTGGTGGGGGCCAAGGTCGCCATCACCTCCAGCAAGCCGCAGACCACCCGTCACGCCATCCGCGGGATCCGCACCGACGCCTCCACGCAGCTGGTGCTGGTCGACACTCCCGGGCTGCACCGCCCCCGGTCCCTGCTGGGTGAGCGCCTGAACGATCTCGTCCGAGAGACGCTGCTGGGGGTCGATGTCATCGGCTTCTGTGTCCCGGCCGACCAGCGCCCCGGACCGGGCGACCGGTTCATCGCCGAAGAGCTCGCTCAGCTGCATCGGGCCAAGAAGCTGCCCGTCGTGGCCATCGCGACCAAGTCCGACGCCGTGACACGTGACCGGCTGGCCGAACACCTCATGGCGCTCGACCGGCTCGCGGACTGGACCGAGATCGTGCCCTGTTCGGCGGTGCGTGGTGACCAGGTCGACGAGGTGGCGCAGGTGCTGTCCTCCTACCTGCCGCAGGGCCCTGCCATGTATCCCCCCGACGCCGTCTCCGATGAGCCCCAGACGGTCATGATCGCCGAGCTGGTTCGCGAGGCCGCCCTTGAGGGGGTCCGAGACGAGCTCCCACACTCGCTCGCGGTCGTCGTCGAGGAGATGGTCCTGCGCCCCGACCGACCCGCGCAGGATCCGTTGACCGACGTGCGGGTGAACATCTTCGTCGAGCGCCCGAGCCAGAAGGCGATCGTCATCGGTCGTGCCGGTGCCCGCCTGGTCGCCGTGGGGAGCACCGCACGACGCGGCATCGAACAGCTGCTCGGCCACCGGGTCTACCTCGACCTGCACGTCAAGGTGGCCAAGGACTGGCAGCGCGACCCCAAGCAGCTCCAGCGCCTGGGCTTCTGAGGGGGCTGCACACCGGGCGTGACCCGGTCCGGGCGGGCGCCAAACCCGCACTAGTCTCTGCCGTGACGGCGTGGTTGGGTGGAGAGCATGAAGAAGCTCATCAACGACCCCGCCGACGTGGTCGCCGAAGCCCTGCGCGGAATGGCTCTGGCCCACCCTGACCGCCTTCGCATCGACCACGACCAGCACATCGTCTACCGCAGGGAAGGGGCCACCCAGGGCAAGGTCGGGCTGGTCAGCGGCGGCGGCTCCGGGCATGAGCCTCTGCACGGGGGTTTCGTGGGCACGGGGATGCTGGATGCGGCCTGCGCCGGCGAGATGTTCACCTCCCCGGTGCCGGACCAGATGATGGCGGCCACGAAGGAGGTCGACGGGGGCGCCGGCGTCCTGCACATCGTGAAGAATTACACCGGCGACGTGATGAACTTCGAGATGGCCGCCGAGCTCGCGGCCGACGAGGCCGGGACCGAGGTCAGGTCGGTCGTGACCAACGACGACGTCGCCGTCGAGGACTCCCTCTTCACCGCCGGGCGCCGGGGGACCGGGGTCACCGTCGTGCTGGAGAAGGTGGTCGGCGCGGCCGCCGAGGAGGGGGCCTCGCTGCAGGGCTGCACAGAGCTCGCCGAGCGGGTCAACGCCTCGGGACGCTCGATGGGCGTGGCCCTGACCTCGTGTGTGGTTCCCTCGGCCGGCAAACCGACCTTCGAGCTCTCCGACGACGAGTTCGAGCTGGGCGTGGGCATCCACGGTGAGCCGGGGCGGGAGCGCAGAGCCATGGCGCCCGCCCGTGAGATCGCCGCCATGATGGTGGAGCCGCTCCTGGCCGAGCTGGAGGTCGCCCGTGGCGACGATGTCATCGCCTTTCTCAACGGCATGGGGGGAACGCCCCTGATCGAGCTCTACCTCATGTACGGCGAGGTCGCCCAGATCCTGGAGAAGTCCGGAGTCAGCGTGGCGCGCTCCTTGGTGGGCAACTACATCACCTCTCTCGAGATGGCGGGTGCCTCGGTGACCTTGGTCAGGGCCGATGACGATCTGGTGCGGCTGTGGGACGCGCCGGTCAACGCGCCAGGGCTTCGGTGGGGGATCTGATGGCTGATCTCGCGGCGTTCCAGGCGTGGATGAGCGCGTTCGCCGAGGAGGTGCAGGCCCATTCCGAGCATCTGACCGACCTGGACCGCGCGATCGGCGACGGCGACCACGGCAGCAACATGGCGCGTGGGATGACCAAGGTCGCCGAGCTGGCACCGGAGGGCGACTTCTCGTCGGTGGCTGCCTATCTGAAGAAGGTGGGCATGACGTTGGTCAGCACGGTCGGCGGCGCTTCCGGGCCGCTCTACGGCACCTTCTTCCTCCGCATGGCCGGGCCCTTGGCCGACGTGGAGGATGCGGACGCCGACCAGGTCGGAGCCGCGCTACGTGCCGGTGTCGAGGGAGTGCTCTCGCGCGGTAAGGCGGAGCTCGAGGACAAGACGATGTACGACGCTTGGGCGCCGGCGGTCGAGGCCTTCGACGCGCGCTCGGGTGAGGGCCTGAGCGCTGCGCTGGAAGCCGCGGCGGCAGCGGGCGCTACGGGTCGGGACGGCACCGAGGACCTCATCGCCCGCAAGGGTCGGGCCAGCTACTTGGGTGAGCGCAGCCGGGGTCATATCGATCCGGGAGCGACCAGTACCGTCCTGCTGTTGCAGGCCGCTGCTCGCACCCTGTCCTAGCGGCTCCGGGGCGTGAGGGCGTGATCGGCCTGGTGGTGGTCAGCCACAGTCGAGCGTTGGCCCAGGCCGCGGTCGACCTGGCCCTGGAGATGGTGGACGAAGCCGATCGGCCGGCGGTCAAGCTGGCTGCGGGTCTGGACGAGACCACCTTCGGCACCGATGCCGCTGCCGTGGCGGAGGCAATCACCGCCGTCGACACCACGGACGGAGTGCTGGTGCTGCTGGACCTGGGTAGTGCGGTGATGTCCGCTGAGATGGCCCTGGAGTTCTTGGAGCCGGAAGCAGCCGCCCGGGTCCGTCTGTCCAGCGCGCCGCTGGTGGAAGGTCTGGTTGCCGCGGTGGTGACGGCAGCCAGCGGCGCCACCCTGCACCAGGTGTCGGTGGAGGCCGAGCGCGGCCTTGCCGCCAAGGTCGGTCAGCTGGGCGGGGTCGCCGCGACGGCGGCCGGCCAGGGCGACGACGAGGGCGTCCGCGGGCAAGACGCAGATGCTGACGATGCCCTGGTAGACGGAGAGATGACCCGCGAGGTGCGCGTGGGCATACCGCACGGGCTGCACGCACGACCGGCGGCTGCGTTCGTCGGATGCGTGAACAGGTTCGCCGGTGCCGAGGTGAGGGCGCGCAACCCGCAGACGGCCTCAGGGTGGGTGAGCGCCGGGAGTCTGAGCGCCGTGGCGACCTTGAATGTCCGGCAGGGACAGCTGCTGGAGCTGCGCGCCGCGGGTGAGGAGGCCCAGGTGGCGCTGGACGCGCTGGAGGAGCTTGCGCGCGCGGAGTTCTCGGAGTCCGTGGTGTCGGCTCAGCCAGCACCGCAGGGGCAAGGACAGGACGAAGCACCGTCACCGACCGAGCCGCTGCCGATGGGGTCGGGGCTGGACATGGCCGCCGGGCCGCTTCAGCGACGTGGCGAGGCTGCCGAGGTTTCGGACTACGTCAGCTCGGGTGAGACCGCGACCGAGCGGGAGCGTCTGCAGCGCGCCCTGGACCAGGCGGACGCCGAGCTCGCAGACCTGGTGGCCACGACCAGGGCGGGCCTGGGAGGCGACCAGGCGGAGGTCTTCGTGGCGCACCGCGCCTGGGTGCGCGACCCTGAGATCACGGGGCCGGCCTTCGCCGGGACCGAGCGGGGTGAGCCCGCCGGGTCCTCGTGGGAACAGGCAGGGATCTCGGCGGCCGAGAAGCTCGCGCAGGTCGACGACGACTATCTGCGTGAGCGCGCCGAGGACATCCGCAGCGTCACCCGCCGAGTTCTGCGGCTGCTCGTCGCGCTCTCGACGACCAGCGACACGTCAACGGCGGCCGAGACGCCGTCGAGCCAGGACGTCGATGGCTCCCACAAGGCCACGATCCTGCTGGTATCCGAGCTCGACCCGGGCACG
This sequence comes from Ornithinimicrobium sp., assembly GCA_049683875.1. Classification (GTDB taxonomy): domain Bacteria; phylum Actinomycetota; class Actinomycetes; order Actinomycetales; family Dermatophilaceae; genus Ornithinicoccus. The sequence continues at coordinate 2,538 of JBAUJO010000232.1, read as the reverse complement.
GCCGTGAGCGTCGACCCGCGTCACGTCGGCGGGATCGTGACGACGGCGGGAGGGAGCACAGGCCACGGGGTGCTGCTGGCGCAGGCCCGGGGCATCCCAACGATCACCGGCAGGTCGGAGGTGTCCGACGTGGAGTCGGGCACCTGGGTCGCCTTCGACACCCGCCGCCAGATGGTGTGGGTCGACCCAGATGGCGCGTCGCGAGCGGAGATCGACGAGCTGGGGGCCCGACGCGAGCACGAGCAGGAGCGCGAGCGCGCTGCAGCGCGGGAGCCGGCGCGCACCCGTGACGGCACTCGAGTGAGTGTGAACGCCAACGTCACCAGCAGCGCGGAGGCCCAGCGCGCGGTCGAGCTCGGCGCGGAGGGTTCCGGCCTGGTTCGCACCGAGGTGCTGTTCGAGTCGTGGAGGCGGGCCCCGACGGTGTCGGAGCAGACTGCGGCGCTCTGGTCGGTCGCTGCAGCGCTCGGGGGCCGCCCGATGACCGTGCGGACGTGGGACATCGGAGCCGACAAGCCACTGTCGTTCTGGCAGCAGGAGCCGGAGCAGAATCCCTTCTTGGGCGTGCGTGGCATCCGGTCCTTCGCGGCTCACGCCGATGTGCTGCACGACCAGCTCCGTGCGGTGTGCCGGGTGGCGGCCGAGCATCCGGTGCGGGTCATGTTTCCCATGGTCGCCACCGTCAGCGAAGTCCGATGGGCGCTGCGACAGCTCGACCTGGCTGTCGAGCAGGAGACCGGCGCGCGGCCGGACGGGCTCGAGGTCGGGATCATGGTGGAGGTGCCGGCCGCCGCCCTGCGTGTGGCCGCGATGACCGAGGACCTGGACTTCGTGAGCATCGGCACCAACGACCTGACCCAGTACACCCTGGCTGCAGAACGCGGGAACGCGGCGGTCGAGCATCTCTTCGACCCGATGGACCCTGCAGTGCTGCGGCTCATCCGCGGGGTATGCCTGGAGGCACGCGAGCGCGTTGAGGTCAGTGTCTGTGGTGGAGCGGCCAGCGACCCGGCGGCCGCGTGTCTGCTGGTCGGGCTCGGCGTGGACGAGCTGAGCGCTACCGCGGTGGCCGTCCCTCGGGTGAAGGCCGAGCTGCGTCGACACACCGTGACCCAGCTCCGCCAGCTCGGCGAGCAGGCCTTGGGCTGTGACAGCGCCGAGGCGGTGCACGCCCTCCTGGAGGAGCTGACCACCTGAAGCTCAGCGCACCCCCCGGGTCCGGAACTGGATGCTGATGCGTGGCCCCACCGTCGCGGACGTCTTCGGAACGCAGTGGTCCCAGGTCCGTTGGCACGAGCCGCCCATCACGAGTAGGTCGCCGTGTCCCAGGACGAAGCGGCGCGAGGCACCTCCACCCCGTGGCCTCAGCATCAGCGCTCGGGGGGCGCCGACGGACACGATGGCGACCATGGTGTCCTGTTGCGCGGACCGGCCGAACCGGTCGCCGTGCCACGCCACGCTGTCGCGCCCGCTGCGGTACAGGCACATGCCCACGGTGCGGAAGGGCTCGCCCAGCGCAGGCCGGTAGTGAGCACTGAGCGCGCTGCGTGCCTGGTCCAGCACGGTGTCCGGGAGCGCCTCACCCTCCGCGTAGAAGCGCAGCAGTCGCGGCGTGTCCAGCACGCGGTCATACATCCGGCGTCGCTCACCCTGCCACGCGACACCTGCGGCGCCACCGAGGCACAGCCGGTCGAAGAGCTCGTCCGACCCCGTCACCCAGCCCGGCCTCACGTCTACCCATGCGCCGTGCCCGAGCACGGTGCGCGTGAGGGAGCCGTCCAGTGCCCGCAGGCCGACGTCGTCCACCTGGTCGAGCAGGCTTGCCTGCCACACCGTCTTCATGGGTCGATGATAGGACATATGTTCGACTGGCGCAGCAGATGAGCCAAGCCCGACCGTGAGTCGTCCGGGGTCGTGTCGCGCCGGAAGCGCGGGCCGATGCTGGACACTGGAGCTATGCCGCTCTATCGGGACGCCGCCATCGTGCTGCGGACCCACAAGCTGGGTGAGGCCGACCGGATCGTCACCATGCTCACGCGGGGTCGGGGAAAGGTGCGGGCCGTGGCCAAGGGGGTGCGGCGCACCCGGTCCAAGTTCGGTGCCCGGCTCGAGCCGGGCATGGTGGTGGATGTGCAGTGCTACGAGGGCCGCAACCTGGACACGGTGACCCAGGCTGAAGGGTTGGCGCCCTACGGCGAGATGATCAGCCACGACTACGACGCGTGGACCGCCGCCAACGCGATGCTGGAGATGTGTGACCATCTGCTCGGTGAGCACGAGGAGGCTCCCGCCCACTTCGTCCTGTTGGCCGGGGGTCTGTCCGCGCTGGCCGCCCGCGAGCACGACTCACGCCTGGTGCTCGACAGCTACCTGTTGCGCACGATGGCCATCGCCGGGTGGGCCGCCAGCTTTCATGACTGCGCGAAGTGCGGCGCCGTCGGCCCCCACCGAGGCTTCAACGCGGCCCTGGGAGGGGCGGTGTGTCCCCCGTGCCGGCCTCCGGGGTCTGCGGCGCCGGCTCCGCAGACCTGCGCCCGG
>JBAUJO010000231.1:0-22957 GCA_049683875.1 Ornithinimicrobium sp. | reverse complement strand
GCCTCGACCTGGGCTCGGTGGGCCTCCCAGCGAGCGTGGGCGTCGGCGTACTCCTTCTCCCACTTCTCGCGCTGGGTCTCGTAGCCCTCGAGCCACTCGTTGGTCTCCGGGTCGAAGCCCTCGGGGTACTTGTAGTTGCCCTGGTCGTCGTACTCCGCAGCCATGCCGTAGAGCGTCGGGTCGAACTCGGCCGCCACGGCGTCGTTGGACTGCTTCAACGACAGCGAGATGCGGCGACGCTCGAGGTCGATGTCGATGACCTTGACGAAGATGTCGGCGCCGACCCCGACGACCTGCTCGGGCAGCTCCACGTGGCGCTCGGCCAGCTCCGAGATATGCACCAGGCCCTCGATACCGTCCTCGACGCGCACGAAGGCGCCGAAGGGAACGAGCTTGGTGACCTTGCCCGGCACGATCTGACCGATCGCATGCGTGCGAGCAAAGTGCTGCCAAGGGTCTTCCTGGGTGGCCTTCAGCGACAGCGAGACCCGCTCGCGGTCCATGTCGACGTCCAACACCTCGACGGTGACCTCGTCGCCGACCTCGACGACCTCGCCCGGATGGTCGATGTGCTTCCACGACAGCTCGCTGACGTGCACCAGGCCGTCCACACCGCCACCGAGGTCCACGAAGGACCCGAAGTTCACGATGCTGGAGACGACCCCCGAGCGCACCTGGCCCTTCTGCAGCTCCTTGAGGAACGTCGTGCGAACCTCGGACTGGGTCTGCTCCAACCAGGCGCGGCGTGACAGGACCACGTTGTTGCGGTTCTTGTCCAGCTCGATGATCTTGGCCTCGATGGCCTTGCCCACGTACGGCTGCAGGTCACGAACCCGGCGCATCTCCACCAGCGAGGCCGGCAGGAAGCCGCGCAGCCCGATGTCGAGGATGAGGCCGCCCTTGACGACCTCGATGACCGTACCGGTCACCACGCCGTCTTCTTCCTTGACCTTCTCGATCGAGCCCCAGGCGCGCTCGTACTGCGCGCGCTTCTTGGACAGGATCAGGCGCCCCTCCTTGTCCTCCTTCTGCAGGACGAGGGCCTCGACAGGGTCGCCGACGGCGACGACCTCCGAGGGGTCGATGTCGTGTTTGATGGCCAGCTCACGGGAGGGGATGACTCCCTCGGTCTTGTAGCCGATGTCGAGCAGGACCTCGTCCCGGTCGACCTTGACGATGACACCTTCCACGATGTCGCCGTCGTTGAAGTTCTTGATCGTCGCGTCGATCGCCGCGAGCAGCTCTTCTGCTGAGCCGATGTCGTTGACAGCGATCTCAGATGGGGCCTGTACGGCCGCTGTTGCAGTCATGTAGTAGGGACTCCGATGGTGGGCATGGTAGGAAGACGGCCCACCGCACCCGAGGCGCTGATGCGCCTGCGAGCCCTGGGGCCGTACACATGGTCAGTAGCACGTGATGACACGAAGGTGCAAGCGCACCTTACGCGAAGGTACAGCCTACTGACGGCGTTTCGGCGGGTCAATCCGGCCCGACCTCGCTCCCGGCGGGCGCCCCGGCACGTCGTCAGTGCGTCGCGGCGTGCCAGGTGTGCCCCACCCCGATACTGACGTCGAGGGGAACGGCCAAGGCGGCGGCGGCTGCCATCTGCGTCCGGACCAGGGACTCCACCCGCTCACGTTCCCCGGCGGCGACCTCCAGCACGAGCTCGTCGTGAACCTGTAGCAGCATCCTGGATTCCAGCGACTGCTCCCGCAACGCGTCGGCGACCTTCAGCATGGCGATCTTGATGATGTCGGCGGCCGAGCCCTGGATAGGCGCGTTGAGCGCCATGCGCTCAGCGATCTCACGCCTCTGCCGGTTGTCCGAGGTGAGGTCGGGCAGGTAGCGGCGTCGACCATGGATGGTCTCGGTGAAGCCGGTGGACCGCGCCACCCCTACGACGTCCCGCAAGTAGTCCCGGACGCCACCGAAACGCTCGAAGTACTCCTGCATCAACGACCTGGCCTCCTCGGTCGATATCCCGAGCTGCTTGGACAGCCCGAACGCGGACAGCCCGTAGGCCAAGCCGTAGCTCATCGCCTTGACCTTGGAACGCATGGCCGGCGTGACCTCGGCGGGCTCGACCGCGAACACCCGCGAGCCGACGAAACGGTGCAGGTCCTCCCCCGTGCGGAAGGCCTCGATGAGGCCCTCATCCGCTGACAGGTGCGCCATGATGCGCATCTCGATCTGGCTGTAGTCCGCCGACAGCAGCGACTCGTAGCCCTCGCCGACCACGAAGATGGTGCGCAGACGACGCCCTTCCTCGGTGCGGATCGGGATGTTCTGCAGGTTCGGGTCGGTCGAGGACAGCCGCCCGGTCGCGGCGATCGTCTGTTGGTAGGTCGTGTGGATGCGGCCGTCGTCGGCCACGGAGCGCAGCAGTCCGGTGGCAGTCACCCGCAGCCGGGTCGCGTCCCGGTGGCGGAGCAGAGCCTCCAGGAAGGGGTGGTCGGTCTGGGCGAACAAGCCGGCCAACGCGTCGGCGTCGGTGGTGTATCCCGTCTTGGTGCGCCGCGTCTTCGGCAGGCCCAGTCGGTCGAAGAGCACCGCCTGAAGCTGCTTCGGTGACCCCAGGTTCACGGTGTCGTCGGCGATGGCATCCCAGGCGTCCTGCTGAGCGGCGCCCATGGCCTCCGCGAACTCCTGGTCCAGCCGGTTGAGGCCGCCGTAGTCCACCGCCACCCCGGTCTGTTCCATCGTCGCGAGCACGTCGACGAGAGGGAGCTCCATAGTGCGGAGCAGCTCGGTTCCCTGCACGTCTTCGAGCTCGGCGTCCAACGCCACCGATAGGTCGTGGATAGCCCGAGCGGCGACCATGGCACGCTGGGCCGCGTCGTCGCTCGCCTCGTCGAGGGCAAGCTCCAGCTGCGGGTTGTCGGCGGTCGCGGTGTCGGCTCGCAGCTCACGGTGTAGGTAGCGCAGAACCAGGTCGGCGAGGTCGTAGGACCGCTGGTCGGGACGGACCAGGTAGGCGGCCAGGCCGGTGTCCTGCACGACACCGGCCACAGGCATCCCCCGTGCGTGCAGGGCGTGCAAGAGGCCCTTGTCGTCGTGCACCGCCTTGGGGTAGGCGGTCTGGACCAACCACTGCGTCAGCGCCTGCTCGTCCGAGGTGTCCACAGTGGTCAGATCGACGAAGGCGGCCTCGTCCGCCGTGGCGATGGCCAAGCCGCTCGCGTCGGCAGCGACCTGGCCCTCGACGGCCGTGCCCACCATGGTCAAGGCCGCTCGGGTGCCGGCGCCCGCGTGCTCGGTGAGCCACGGTGCCACCTGCCCCGGGAGCAGGATCGTGCCGTGCACGTCGATCCCCGCGTCCGCCTCGCGCTCGTCCTCCACCGCTCCGAGGGTCTCGAACAACCGGTCGCGCAGCACCCGGAACTCCAGGCCGTCGAAGACGCGGTGCACCTCGTCCCTGTCCCAGGTGTGACGGACGGTGGCCGAGACGCTGAGGCCGACCTCGAGGTCGTCGACGAGCTGGTTGAGCTTGCGGTTGCGCAATACGTTGCCGACGTGGTCCCTCATCGCCTGGCCCGCCTTGCCGGTCAGCTCGTCGATGTGGGCCACCACCCCGGAGAGGTCTTCGTACTGCGCGATCCACTTGGCAGCGGTCTTCGGACCGACCCCGGGGACCCCAGGCAGGTTGTCCGAGCTCTCCCCCACCATGGCGGCGAGATCGCTGTAGCGCTGTGGCGTGACCCCGTACTTGTCTACGACGGCCTCGGGTGTCATCCGCACCAGGTCGGACACGCCTTTGCGTGGGTAGAGCAGCGTGCAGCGCTTGTCGATGAGCTGGATCGCGTCGCGGTCCCCGGAGCAGATCAGCACCTCCATCGCGTCCTCACGCGCCTGCGCGGTCAAGGTGGCGATGATGTCGTCGGCCTCGAAACCGTCCATCTCCACGTGCGCGATGCGCAGGGCGTCCAGCACCTCGCGGATCAGCGGCAGCTGACCGGCGAACTCGTCCGGGGTCTTGGCCCGCCCGGCCTTGTACTCGGCGTACTCCTGCGTGCGGAAGGTGCTGCGTGACTTGTCGAAGGCCACCGCCACGTGGCTCGGCGCTTCGTCGCGCAGGACGTTGATCAGCATCGACACGAACCCGTAGACCGCGTTGGTGGTCTGGCCGGTGCTGGTCGAGAAGTTCTCTGCCGGAAGCGCGAAGAAGGCCCGGTAGGCCAGGGAGTGTCCATCCAGGAGCAAGAGGCGCGTCGCGCTGTTCGCCGTCACAGATGGCACCCTATGACGCATGACCGACACTGACCCAGCGTCAGCCTCCGCCGACGACCTGGCCGCGATGGCACGGGGCACCCTGATCGAACGGATGGGGATCGAGCTGCTGTCCGCCAGCGCCGACCGTGTCGTGGGCACGATGCCCGCGACCGGCAACACTCAGCCCTACGGTCTGCTGCACGGTGGCGCCAGTGTGGTCCTGGCGGAGACGCTCGGCAGCGTGGCCGCGGGCCTGCACGCGGGTCCCGCTCGCGCCGCGGTCGGCATCGACATCAACGCGACCCACCACAAGGCCGTGCGCCCACCCTCGGTGGTCACCGGGGTCGCCACGGCGCTGCGTCTCGGCGGCGCCATCGCCTGTTACGAGATCGTCATCACCGACGAGTCCGGAGACCGGGTCTGCACCTCGCGGCTGACGTGTGCGCTGCGTCAGCGACCCCCCGCGGGCACAGGCTGAGCCGGTCCCGCTCGGGGACGTACGCTGCGCGTCGTGGATGGTGCTTTCCCGGGCGTCGGGACCGTAGTCAACGTGGCGGCGATCATCGTCGGGTCGTTGGTCGGTATGACGGCGGGCCACCGTCTGCCCGAGCGGGTCCGCTCGGTGGTCACCGACGCGCTCGGGCTGGTCACCCTGGTGGTCGCAGCGCTGTCGGCGGCCGAGGTGAGCGCTCCGGCGTTCGAGCAGGCGGTCGGACCCGGTGTCCCGGTCCTGGTCGTGCTGGGCTCGCTGGTCTTCGGCGGGATCGCGGGAGCGGCGCTCGGACTCGAGCGACGCCTGCAGGCTCTGGCCGGTCAGGTCCAGCGCCTCGCCGCGCGGAACGCGCCCCGGCGCGAGGCAGTGACCGGTGACGCCCACCACGATGCGCGGATGCGTTTCATCGAGGGCTGGTTGACCACCTCCATGCTGTTCTGCGTGGGTCCCCTGACGGTGCTCGGCTCGTTGAACGACGGGTTGGGTCAAGGCGTCGACCAGCTCGTCCTGAAGTCCATGCTGGACCTGTTCGCCTCGGTCGCCTTTGCGGCGACGTTCGGCGTGGGCGTGCTCTTCTCGGCCGCCTCGGTCGCCGTGGTCCAGGGCTGCCTCACCCTCGTGGGGTGGGCGCTGGGCGCGGTGATCTCCACTGCGCAGGTGGCAGCACTCACCGCCGTGGGCGGTGTGCTGCTGATCGGACTGGCACTACGGCTGCTGCGCGTCAGGGAGGTTCCGGTCGCGGATCTGCTGCCCGCGCTGCTCGTCGCTCCGCTGCTGGTCGCGATCGTCGCCGGACTGAGGTGAGCGCCGAGCGCGCCGAGGTGGGGCGCCCGCCTCAGGCGCCGTCGGTCCCCGCGACGACCGCGTCGGCGACCTCGCGCATCGACATCCGACGGTCCATCGCCGCCTTCTGGATCCAGCGGAACGCCTCGGCCTCGCTGATCTTGAGCTTGGTCATCAACAGTCCCTTGGCGCGATCCAGTCGCTTACGCGTCTCCAGGCGCTCCTCCAGGGTCGCGACCTCCGCCTCCAGGGCATGACGCTCCTGCCACCTGGCCACCGCGATGTCCAGAGCCGGCAGCACATCGTGTGAGGCGAACGGCTTGACCACGTAGGACATCACGCCGGCGTCCCGAGCCCGCTCGACCAGCGTGCGGTCACTGAAGGCCGTGAGCATGACCACGGGGGCCACCGACTCCTTGCCCAGCATCTCCGCGGCGGTCAGGCCGTCCATCACCGGCATCTTGACGTCCATGACCACAATGTCGGGTCGCAGCTCACGGGCGAGCTCGACGGCCTGCTCCCCGTCCCCCGCCTGGCCGACGACCTCGTGGCCCGCCTCGACAAGCATCTCGGTGAGGTCCATCCGGATCAGCGCTTCGTCCTCGGCAACCACGATGCGATGCGACAGGGTGGTGGAACCGTGTTCAGTCATTCTCATCCTTCGGTGTGCCGGGGGCGGGACTCGAACCCGCACGCCCTTGCGAGCAGAGCATTTTGAGTGCTCCGTGTCTGCCATTCCACCACCCCGGCCAGGTGGGCAGTGCGATCATAGCCGCCCACTCTCGCCCTCGCGTAGTCGCGCGTACGCCCCGGTCGTCCCGTAGACGGCATCACCCACCTTGTGGATCCGCAACGCGTTGATCGACCCTGGTACCCCCGGTGGAGAGCCGGCGACGATCACGATCAGCTCACCCGTCGCGCACCGCTTCTCCCGCAGCAACGCCTCGTCCACCTGCATCACCATCTCGTCCGTGTGCTCGACGTAGTCGGTGAGGAAGGTCTCCATCCCCCAGCTCAGTGCCAGCTGTGACCGGGTGGTCGGCTCAGGGGTGAACGCGAGCATGGGCACCGAGGACCGCAGCCGCGACATCCGACGCGCCGAGTCACCGGTCTGGGTGAAGGTCACCATGAAAGACACCTTCAGCAGGGCGGCGATGTCTGCGGCCGCGCGCGTCACGGCGCCACTGGTCGTCTTCGGCTTGCTTCCCAGAGGCGTGATCCGGTCGAGTGCGTCTTCCTCGATGTTCTCGATGATGGTGGCCATCGTCTCCACGGCCTTGACCGGCCACTCGCCCACGCTCGTCTCGCCCGAGAGCATGATGGCGTCGGCGCCGTCCAGCACCGCGTTGGCGCAGTCGCTGGCCTCGGCCCGGGTCGGCCTGGGGTTGCTCACCATCGACTCCAAGACCTGCGTGGCCACGATCACCGGCTTGGCGTTGCGACGGGCCATCTCGATGCAGCGCTTCTGCACCAGCGGCACCTGCTCCAACGGAAGCTCGACGCCCAGGTCGCCGCGAGCGACCATGACGGCGTCGAAGGCGCCGATGATCTCGCGGAGGTTCTCCACCGCCTGCGGCTTCTCGATCTTGGCGATGACCGGCCGACGGATCCCTTCCTCGTCCATGATGCGGTGCACGTCCTCGATGTCGCCGCCGCTACGGACGAAGGACAGGGCGATGAGGTCCACGCCGGCGTGCAGCGCCCAGCGCAGGTCGTCGGCATCCTTGTCACTCAGCGCCGGCACGCTGACTGCGGCGCCCGGCAGGTTGATGCCCTTGTTGTTCGAGACCTCCCCACCGATGACCACCTCGGTGATGACGTCGGTGTCAGTGACCTCCGTGGCCCGCAGGTGAATCTTGCCGTCGTCGATCAACAGGTCGTCACCGGGCTCGACGTCGGCGGGCAGGCCGTGGTGGGTCGTCCCGACCTCGTCGACATCGCCGGCGACGTCGCGGGTGGTGATCACGAACCGGCCGCCCTCGCTGAGAGTGACCGGGCCGTTGCTGAAGCGGCCGGTGCGGATCTTCGGCCCCTGCAGGTCGGCGAGCAGCGCTACCGCGCGGCCCACCTGATCGCCGGCCCGCCGCACCAGGTCGTAACGGCGTTGATGGTCATCGTGCTCGCCGTGGGACATGTTGAGCCGCGCCACGTCCATGCCCGCCTCGACCAGAGCGGTGACCTGCTCCTGGGTGTCGACAGCCGGCCCGAGGGTGCAGACGATCTTCGCTCGACGCATGGCTCCACCCTAGTGCGAGGATCGATCCCCCGTGACGACGTCATCGGCCCCGCGCCGGGGTGCCGCGTCGAGGTCGACCAGGTGAGCTGCTCCGCGTGGTGGGTAGTCGGCCCGCGCCCCCCGCCATAGGTACAGCACCAGCCCCAGGACGAAGATGGCGACCGAGACCCACACGTTGACTCGTTGGCCGAAGACGATCTCCGCCGGGTCGGTGCGCATGAGCTCGATGAAGAACCGGCCCAGGGTGTAGCCCATGAGGTACAACGCAAAGACCTGACCGCGCGCGAAGAGATGGCGGCGGTCCCAGACCACGATGACCACCGCGACCAACAGCACCCAGATCGACTCGTAGAGGAAGGTGGGTTGGAAGGTGCCGAGCACCACGGCATTGCCCGCGGCGTCCGTGACGGCGCGACCGGTGCCCGCGTCCCACTCGTGGATCTGCAGGGCCCACGGGGCCTGGGAGGGACCCCCGTAGAGCTCGTTGTTGAAGTAGTTGCCCCAACGGCCGAGCGCCTGCGCCACGAGCAGACCGGGAGCGATGGCGTCGGCCAGGTCGGCGAAGGAGTGGTCGTGTCTGCGGCACCCGATGTAGGCCCCGACGGCCCCGAGCGCGATCGCTCCCCAGATGCCCAGCCCGCCCTGCCAGATCTTCAGGGCGTCGAGCGGGTTCCCGTTCTCGCCGAAGTACGGGCGAGGAGAGGAGATGACGTGGTAGAGCCGTCCGCCGACGATCCCGAAGCCCACCGCCCAACCGGCGATGTCGTAGATCTCCTCGCCGGTGCCGCCACGCGCTCGCATCCGATGGAACGAGATGAGGATGGCGGCGATGATCCCTACCAGGATGCACAGGGCGTACGCCCGGATGGGAAAGGGCCCCAAGTACCACACGGACTGCTCAGGGCTGGGTAGCGTCGCGGGGAGCCCTACGCCACCCAGCCCCGCGGTCACTGGGTCTCCGCCAGCACAGCGTCGAACGAGCCCGGGTCGCTGAGGAGCTGCTGTACCTGCTGCTCGTCGAGGGGCTCGCCGTCCACCGTGATGGTGGGGGTTGCGGTCACTCCGTCCTCGGTCGCCCGCTGGGCCATGTCCTGCACGTAGTCCTGGTAGTCCTGTCCTTCCACGCAGCCGGTGAACTCATCGAGCTGTCCTCCGTCCAGCCCGGCGGACTCGGCAGCGTCGAGGAAGACCTGGTCCTCGTAGCCCACACCTTCCTGTGGCTGTTCCTCGAAGACCGTCTGGACGAACTCGGGCAGGATCCCGACGTCCGCCGAGCAGACCGCCGCATTGGCGGCCCTGGAGGAGGACTGGTTCCCGGAAGCTCCGTCGAGGAACGACATGAAGGTGTACCTCAGCTTGATGTCGCCGGCGCCCGCCGCGTCGATCATGCTCTGGCCCGAGGTCTGTTCCAGCTGCCCACAGAACGGGCATTGGAAGTCCTCGTAGATGTGAACCTCCGGCACGTTCTCCACCTCGGGGTTCACCACGAGCCCCCCACCTTCGGGCAGGGCGCTGGCACTTCCCGAGGCGTCCAGCCCGTCGTCGCGAGCCGCCAGGTAGACCACCACGGCGACCAGGGCCACGACCACAGCCGTGACCGCACCGATCAGTCCCATCGGCGGCCCGGAGGCTTTGGCCGCCTTGCTCTTGGGAGCGGGGGGTCGGGGCATGTCAGTCGTTCCTCTCGTCGCGCAGGTCGCGGCTCAGCAGCCGGTCGATGGACAGTGGCGTCTGTGGTCGTACCACAAGCCAGACACCGGCGAGCGCCAGCGCGGCGTCGCGGACGATCTCCTCCAGGTAGCGGGTCGCACCGGGAGCGACCGGGCCGCCCGTGCCGAAGCACCCGCAGTCGATCGACAGGCCCCGGGCCCAGGCCGAGGCGATCCCGGCGATGAAGACCGCCATGAGACCCACACCGACGCATGCCGACGCACGGGTCAGCAAGCCGGCGATCAGCAGCGAACCCACCGCCACCTCCAGCACGGGAAGGGTGAGCCCGATGAACGCGGCGATCTCGTAGTCGACGAGGTCGTAGGCCACGACGGAGCGCACCGCCCCGTCCAGGTCCACCAGCTTCAACACCCCCGCCACCAGCAGGACGCCACCGAGCGCGAGCCGGGCGAGCATGCCGGTGAGGTCCGCCATGCGGCGGCGTCCGCTGCCCTGCGGGTGCTCGCCTGGGGTTGCCTCGGGCTCACTCAGCGAGGTGCTGCTCATCCCTGCCGCACTCCTTCGGCCAGCTCCGCGGTCAGCCGTTCCAACGCCCCGAGCTGCGGATCGGTGCCCAGAGCCGCGACGAGGGCCGACCCCACGATGACCCCGTCGGCGAAGCCGGCGACCTGAGCGGCCTGCGCTCCGGTGGAGACCCCGAGGCCGACGCAGACGGGCAGGTCCGTGGCCTGGCGTGCTCGGGAGACGAGCTGCTGTGCGCCGCTGCCCACCGAGGACCGTGCGCCGGTCACGCCCATCGTCGATGCGGCGTACACGAAACCCCGGCAGGCGTCGGTGGTCTGACGTAGTCGCTGGTCGGTCGAGGAGGGCGCGATGAGGAAGATCGGGGCGAGCTGGTGCACGGCCGCCGCCTCGATCCATCCCCCCGCCTCGTCCGGGATGAGGTCGGGGGTGATGACGCCGGCTCCCCCGGCAGCGGCCAGGTCACCGGCGAAACGGTCGACGCCGTAGCGCAGGATGGGGTTCCAGTAGCCCATCACGACCGGAACCGCCCCGGCGTCCGCTACTGCCTCGACGCACCCGAACAGGTGGGAGAAGCGAAAGCCGGCGGCCAGTGCTTCCTGCGCCGCCTCCTGGATCACCGGCCCGTCCATCAACGGGTCGGTATAGGGCACGCCCACCTCGACCACGTCTGCTCCGTGGCGTGCCAGGGAGGCACACGCACGCTCTGCTCCCTGCTGGTCGGGAAAGCCTGCCGGCAGGTAGGTCACGAGCGCGGCACGCTGCTCGGCTCGGCAGGTGGCGAAGGTCCGGGCCAAGGCTTCGATACCGGTCACCATCCACTCCCCTCGGCCTGCGCGACGGGCTCGGCGGCCTTCTTCGCCTCGGCGGCGACCAGGTCCTCGGCCTCGACCAAGCCGAACCATCGTGCGGCGGTGTCCACGTCCTTGTCGCCACGACCGGACAGGTTGACCAGCAGGATCGAACCGTCCGGACCCGCTCGGCCCACCCGCAACGCACCGGCGAGGGCGTGGGCGCTCTCGATCGCGGGGATGATCCCCTCGGTGCGGCACAGCAGCGCGAACGCGTCCATGGCCTCGGCATCGGTGACGGGGTAGTACTCCGCGCGGCCGGAGGCGAACAGCCCGGCATGTTCGGGGCCGACCGAGGGGTAGTCCAGACCCGCCGAGACCGAGTGGGAGTCCAGGGTCTGCCCGTCCTCGTCCTGCAGCAGGAACGTCGCGGCACCGTGCAGCACCCCCGGGGAACCGGCGGCGAACCGTGCAGCGTGTCTGCCGGTCTCCACGCCCTCGCCGCCCGCCTCGAAACCGATGAGCCGCACCCCCGGCTCGTCCACGAAGCGGTGGAAGATGCCCATGGCGTTGGACCCGCCGCCGACACAGGCGCAGACGGCATCCGGTAGCCGGCCGGTCACGGCGAGCAGCTGGTCGTGCGCCTCGTTGCCGATGACCGCATGGAAGTCCCGCACCATGGTGGGAAAGGGGTGCGGCCCGGTGACGGTGCCCAGCAGGTAGTGGGTGTGGTCGACATGAGTGACCCAGTCCCGCATGGCTTCGTTGATCGCGTCCTTGAGCGTGGCGCTGCCGTGGTCGACCGGGATGACCTCGGCACCCAGCAGTCGCATCCGGGCGACGTTGAGTGCTTGACGCTCGGTGTCCTTCTTGCCCATGTACACCGTGCACTCCAGGCCCATCAGGGCGGCCGCGGTGGCCGTGGCCACCCCGTGCTGACCGGCCCCCGTCTCGGCGATCACCCTGGACTTGCCCATCCGCACCGTGAGCAAAGCCTGCCCCAGCACGTTGTTGATCTTGTGCGAACCGGTGTGGTTAAGGTCCTCACGCTTGAGGAACACCTGAGCCCCACCGGCATGCTCGGCGAAGCGCGGCACCTCGGTCAGCGGGTTGGGCCGGCCCGTGTATGTGGCCTGGAGCGCGTCCAGCTCGGCGGTGAAGGCCGGGTCGCTCATCGCCTTCAGGCGAGCCGCGTCCAGCTCGTCGAGGGCGGCCACCAGCGCCTCGGGCACGTACCGACCACCGAAGTCACCGAACCTGCCTGCTGTCTCGTTGGCTCGCGGGGCGGACGCTGCGGTCATCTCTGGGCCTGCTGTCCCGCTGTCCCGGCCACCGCGGGCCGGCCCGCGGCCACGAGCTCACCCACCGCGTCCCGGGGGCGTCCGCCGGTGACCAGGGCTTCGCCGACCAGCACGGCGTCGGCGCCCGCGGCGCGAGCCTTGGCCACGTCCGAGGAGTCGCGGATGCCGGACTCGGCGACCAGGGTGGTCCCCTCGGGGGCACGCGTAGCGACGCGGGCAAACGTGTCGCGGTCCACCTCGAGGGTGTTCAGGTCGCGGTTGTTGATGCCGACGATCGTGGCCCCAGCGGCTATCGCTCGGGCCACCTCGCCGTCGTGATGCACCTCCACGAGCGCTTCCATCCCCCAGGCCCGCGTCAGGGTCAGCAGCCGCTCGAGGCCAGCGTCGTCGAGCGCAGCCACGATCAGCAAAAGCAGGTCCGCCCCGTGAGCACGAGCCTCGATGACCTGGTAGTCCTCGACGATGAAGTCCTTTCGCAGCACGGGGAGCTCCACCGCGCGTCGCACGGCGTCAAGATCCTCCAAGCTGCCGTTGAACCGGCGACGCTCGGTGAGCACACTGACCACACTGGCTCCCCCGGCTTCGTACTGCTGGGCCAGCTCGGCCGGATCCAGCTCCGGCGCGAGCGGTCCGCGAGACGGGCTGGCGCGCTTGATCTCGGCGATCACGTGGACGTCGTCTCTTCGCGCCAGCGCGAGCGTGGCCGGGCGGGCTGCCGGCGCGCGAGACGCCTGCGCCCGCAGGGCCGCTTCCGGCACCGCACGACGTCGTTGAGCCGTGTCCTCCCGGACGCCGGCGATGATCTCTTCTAGCACCGAATGCACCGCGTCAGCCTAACGGCGTCACATGGGAGGAGATGACGTCGCTAGTCCTCGTGCACGTTCAGGTTCTGCCCGTACCCGGCACGGTTGAGCGCCACCCACGCCCCGACTCCGAGCAGAACGCCGGCGATTCCCACCCAGTTGGCCCACATCCACCCGAAGAAGATTCCGAGCGAGATGAACAGGCTTGCCACCAGCAGGATGCCCACTCCGGTCCAGGCGGCGACGCTGTGCCCGTGGCCGTACTCGTCGTCCATGTCCGTCTCTCTCCTCCGGTCGTGAGCCGACGCCCAGTGTGCCAGGGTCCGATCCTAGTCCGTCGGGTCTTTGCCGTCGGACAGGTCGTCCCACGCGTCATGGTTGTCTCGCCGTGCGCGCTCGACGTCCGACAGCGGCGGGGACGGCGCCGTAGGCCGGCTCGTCGCCGCTTCGGGCGGGCGATGCGCCACGCGAGTCCGAGACTGCCCCCACCATGACCACGCGACCCAGGTGATCCCGATGAGCACGACCACCACCGCAGCAGCGAAGATCCACGGCCACGCCGTTGCCCCACCGCGCAGCACCTCTGCCGTAGCCCCGCGCACCGCGGGATCGGCCAGGGAAGCCTCGGCCGCGGCCACGGGGTCGAGCATCACGTCCGCGACGAGCCACGTCGCCCAGGCTGCGCTCACCGCCAGCACGACCAGACCGCTCACGCGCGCACGGCGGCGAGTGAGGAGCAGCACCAGCACCGCCGCCAGGGCCATCAGGCCGCAGGCCGACAGAGCAGGCGCCAGCGCATACCCGGTCGCCTCTCGAGCCTGCAGACCCAACACCGGGTCCCGTACCGTGAAGCGCACCCAGTCCCGTCCCGCACTGAGGGTCGCCACGAGCAGGCCGAGGCCCAGCAGCACGCGGCCGTAGCGGTTCATAGCTGGGTCCGGGGCGGGGTGCCTTCGTGCTGCTGGGCCGCCCACGACGCATGCAAACCGGCATAGACCCCGGGCACGCTCACGAGGTCGTGGTGTGTCCCCACCTGGACTACGGCGCCGTGGTCGAGCACGATCACCACGTCGGCCGTCTCGGCGGTGGACAGACGGTGGGCGATGGCCACCGAGGTGCGCCCCCGGGTCAGGCCCTCGAGAGCACGCTGGATCCGCACCTCGGTAGCAGGGTCGACCGCGCTCGTGGCTTCGTCCAGCACCAGCAGGTCGGGATCGGCCAGGTAGGCGCGCGCGATCGCCACCAGCTGTCGTTCGCCGGCCGACAGCGACTCCCCCCGCTGGCCGACCGCGGTCGCGAGTCCGTGGGGCAACGCCTGCACCCACCTGTCGAGGCCCAGCTCGGTCACCGCCAGTGCCACCTGGTCGTCGTCGGCATCGGGGCGACCGTAGCGGATGTTCTCCCGCAGCGACTGGTCGAACAGGAAGCCGTCCTGGGGGACCATCACCACCCGCCGTCGAAGCGAGGCGAAGGAGATCTGCGCCAACGGGTCGCCATCCACGGTGATGCTGCCGGTCGTCGGGTCCATCAGCCTGGTCAGCAGCTTGGCCATGGTGGTCTTGCCTGAGCCGGTCTCGCCGACGATGGCCACGCGGGAGCGTGGCTCGATCCGCAGCGTGACCTCGCTGAGCACGGGCGACCCGCCGGGGTAGGCGTAGCCGACCCGGGAGAAGTCGACGGTGATCGGCCCTCGGGGCTGCTGGATGCCTTGCGGACCAGGGTCCGACACGTCCGCCGGAGTGTCAACGATGCCGATCACGCGGCGCCAGCCGGCGACAGCGTTCTGCAGCTCGTTGAGAATCTCGGTCGCCATCAGGACGGGTTGGGTGAAGAGGTTGACCAGGAACAGGAAGGCCAGCAGCTCACCCAGGGACATCTGCCCGCGTGAGGCCAGGACCGTGCCCACCACCAGCACCACCGCGAGGGTCAGCCCGGCGAAGGCCTGCCCGGAGCTGAAGGCCATCACCGACCGGGTCTGGGCGTGGATCGCCGACCGGCGATGCGCTTCGATGGCCGTGTCGATCTTCGCCTCGGTGCGGTGCTCGACACCGTAGGCGCGGATGGCCACCGCTCCGACCACCGACTCCGAGATGGCCGCCAGCATGTCCCCGACCCGTGCCCGCACACTGCCGTAGGCACGGCCGAGCATCGGCTGGAACCGCCGGACCAACAGCACCAGGGGAAGGAAGCAGAGGTAGACGACCCCGGCGAGCAGGGGGCTGTAGACGACCATCAGCACGGTCGCGACCAGGATCTGCGCGGTCGAGATCAGCAACATCAGGCCCCCGAACTGGACGAACATCGAGATCGTGTCCACGTCACTGGTCACCCGGGAGACCAACGCGCCGCGCCGTTCGGTGCTCTGGGTCAGCACGGACAGGTCGTGGATGTGCCGGAAGGCCGTGCGGCGCAGGGTCGCCAGACCTGACTCCGCAGCGGTGAACAGACGCACGTTCACCAGGAACTGCGCAGTGCTCGTGAGCACGACCACTCCGGCGGCGAGCGCGATGGCGGTCCAGACGAACGTCACGTCCGGGCCACCCGGCGCCAGGATGCCGTTGTCCGTGGTCTGCTGGACCACGAACGGGATCAACACTCGCCCGCCGGTGGCCAGCAGCGCCAGGAGGACCGTCAGGGCCAGCCCGACGTGGAACTCCGGAGACAGCTCCAGCCCTCGTCGCAAGGTGGCCCTGGTCGACAGGTCCGAGCTCCCCGAGATCGTGCTCTGGGAGGAGACGTCCGTCATCGCCGCTCCTCGGCTTCCACGGCCGCCCGCTGGGCTGCTTCGCGGGAGTAGGCATTGACGAGGTTCACGTACCCCTCGCAGCGGCCCAACAGCTCGGTGTGGCTCCCCTGGTCGACGACTCTGCCGCGCTCGACGTAGACGACCCGGTCGGCCAGCAGGATGGTCGCCATCCGGTAGGCCACCACCAGCACCGTCATTCCGCGCCTGGCGTGGCGCAGACGCTCGAGGATCTGCTGCTCGACGGAGGGGTCGACCGCGCTGGTCGCGTCGTCAAGCACGAGCAGTCGCGGTCGGCGCACGATGGCCCTGGCCAGCGCGATGCGCTGACGCTGGCCCCCTGACAGGGTCCCGCCGCGCTCACCGACCTGGGTGTGCAGACCGTGGGGAAGCTCACGGACGAACGTGCTCGCCTGGGCCACGTCCAAGGCGGCCAGGATCTGCTCGGAGTCGTAGCTCCCGTCGAGAGCCACGTTGCCCGCGACGGTGTCGTCGAACATGAACGTCTGCTGGGCCACCAGTGCGGCCGCGTCGCTGACCTTCCCGGCTCGCAGAGCACGGACGTCCATGTCGTCGATCTCGACACTGCCCGCGTCCGGGTCGACGAGTCGCACCAGCAGGGAGGCGAGGGTGGACTTGCCCGAACCCGTCGGACCCACCAGGGCGATCGTGGACCCGGCCTCGATGTCCAGGTCCACCCGGTGGATGACGGGGACATGCTCGACCGTCGACGGCCGTGGCTCGTGGCCCAGGGCTCGCGCGGTGCCGGTGTCCTGACCCCAGGCCGACTCGGCCGAGCCGGTGTCGACCCGGTAGGCGAAGTCGACCTCCCGTGCGCGAGCCGGGGCCGGTCCCTCGTTTCGCAGGGCCGCGTCGCCGTACTGCATGGCCCCCTCGGCCCGCAGCACCGTGGACACCCGCTGGTGACCGACGACCGATCGCGGGATCTCGGCCAGCACCCATCCGAGGGCGCGGACGGGGAAGGCGAGGATGGAGAACAGGTACGCGATCTGTACGACCTCCGCCGCGCCGAGATCGGCACTGGCCACCCGGGCCGTACCGACACCCAGCACGGCCAGGGTGCCCAGGGTGGGAATCGCCTCGATCGCCGGCTCGAACACACCTCGGGTGCGTCCGACATCGATGAGCGAGTCGCGCAGGACGTTGGTGATCCGGGTGAACCGTGTGCTCTCCTGCTCTTCGCGGCCCATCGCCTTGACCACGAGAGCGGCTTCGAAGGACTCATGCGCCACCTCGCTGACTTCGGCGCGAAGCTGCTGGGCGCGGGTGATCTTCGGGGACATGGCGCGCTGGTAGACCAGGTTCGCGACGAAGAGACCGGGGAAGACGAGCAACCCGATCAGGGCCAGCACGGGGTCGATCGCGAGCATCTGGCCCCCAGCGATGAACAGCATCACGATGACCCCGAGTGCCATCGGCAGCGGGTTGAAGACCTGCCAGGTCGCCTCGATGTCGGAGTGGGCGTTGGACAGCAGCTGCCCCGAGGGGTGACGGTGGTGCCAGGTCAGGGGAAGGCGCAGGTACTGCCGCGTGACCCGCTGCCGGTAGAGCGCCTGCAGGTTGAACCCCGCGACCGTGGCCAGTACCCGCCGCAGGACCACGCCGATGACGTTGACGACGAGGATGGCGACCAGCAGACCGAAGATCGTCCACAGGCCACCGGCGGAGACCTCGCCCTTCCGGACGGCGGGTTCGATGACCGTGTCCGTGAGGTAGCCGATCGCCCATGCTGTGGCGACGGTCGCACCAGCCCACAGCACCGCCCCGACCACGGCACCGGCGAGCCACCACGGTTGCTCCTTGGCGCCGGAGAAGATGATGGCCATCCCGCGCCGCAGCACTGCGCCGCTGGGTCGCGCGGGGGTCATCGGGCGGGACGCAGGGGCAACGGCCATCAGGGCGAAGGAACCTTTCCGGGGGCTTGGCGGCACACCGGAACGATGAGGCGCGCTCGCTTCACGATCCTCGCACGAGGCCCCGCTATCTCACTGCGCAGGTGCGCCTGCCTCGCTGCGCCTGGCGCGCAGCAGTCGCCGCTGCGCGCCGTTGGTGGTGGCCCGCAGCGCCCGGTCGAAGGCCACGACGCTTTCCTGCCTGCGGTCCAGAGCGAGCAACATCTCGGCCCTTGTGGCGTGGAAGGCCGCGGAGGCCGCCAGCCCGCCCGCCGCAGAGGTATCGACCTTCTCCAAGGCTTCGAGCCCCGCGTGCGGTCCGCGGACGTAGCGAACCGCCACCGCCCGGTTCACGGCCACCACCGGGGACGGTTGCTGCGCCAACAGCACATCGTAGAGCGCGAGGATCGCCTCCCAGTCCGTCTTCTCGAAGCTGGGCGCACAGGCGTGCAACGCCGCGATCGCCGCCTGGAACTGGTACGGACCGCCACGTCCGCGCGCGTGGGCGCTAGCCAGCAGCTCCAGGGCGCGGTCGATCATCCCCCGGTCCCAGGTGGACCGGTCCTGATCAGCGAGCAGCACCGGAGTGCCCCCACCATCGACGCGGCCGGGACGGCGAGCATCGTTGAGCAGCATCAACGCCAGCAGGCCGGCGACCTCGGGGTCGTTCGGCTGGAGCTGCACGAGCAGCTCACCGAGCCAGATTGCCTCGTCGCAGAGGTCACCACGCACGAGGTCGCGAGAGGTCGTGGCCAGGTGGCCCTCGGTGAAGATCGAGTAGACCACCGCGCACACGGTGGGCAACCGTTCGGCCAGGGTCTGCTGGTCACTGCGTGAGAACGGTATGCCCGCGTCGCGGATCTTCGTCTTCGCACGCGTCAGCCTGCGGGTCATGGTGGGCTCGGAGACGAAGAACGCCTGGGCGATCTGCCCGCTGGAAAGACCCGCAACGATGCGCAGGGTCAGGGCCACCTGCGCCGGCTCGGCCAGCGCCGGGTGAGCGCAGCCCAGCAGCAGGCACAGCTGGTCGTCCATCGCCTCCGCCGAGACCTCGGGACCGTCCATCGACAGGGGCGCCCCCGAGGCCTGGACCTGGGGCAGCAGCTGACGCAGGCGGACGGACCGGCGGACGTAGTCGACGGATCGGCGTCGAGCCACCGCGTACAACCATGCGCCAGGGCGCTCCGGCATCCCGGAGCCGGGCCACACACGACTCGCCTCGGCGAAGGACTCGGACACGCAGTCCTCCGCCAGAGCGACATCGCCGAGGTCACGCACCAGCCGGGCGACCAGCCGCGGCCACTGGGTGGCGAACACCTCGGCGATGTCGGATCCGGTGCATCGGCAGGACGGCATCGGGGGCTCAGCTACCGCCCAGGTCCATGACGGGCCGGATCTCGACCGAGCCGGTGCGGACGTTGGGTACGCGCGCGGCCCAGTCGATGGCGGCATCCAGATCGGCGACCTCGATGACGTAGTAGCCGCCGAGCACCTCCTTGGACTCGATGAAGGGGCCGTCCGTCACGACCCGCTCACCGCCTCGCACCGTGACCGTGGTCGCCGACTCGGGGCCGTGCAGGGCCTCCCCACCGACCATGGCGCCGGCCTTGACCAGCGCGTCGGTATAGGCGAACCACTCCCGCATCTCCTCCTCGTGCGCCTGCGTTCCCGGCTCAGAGCCCGCCTGGGGATCGTCGTTGAGCAGAAGCATGTACTTCATGGTGACTCCATTTCCGTGCCCGAAGGCCTCGTTCGTGATGGATGGTGACACTGTCTGGTCGAACGAGCGGGCCGAGTTCGGACATCAGTCCCGAAACTACTATTGCGAGTGTTTGGATGGGCAGATGAACCTTGCCCAGGAACGACGTGCCGAGCTGTGCGACGGGGCTCTTCGCGCGGGTCCGGATGCTCCGACCCTCTGCACCGGATGGACGGTGAGGGACCTGTTGGTTCACCTCATCGTTCGCGAGCGCCGACCGGACGCCATGGTCGGCGAGGTGGTGCCCCCGTTGCGCGGGCACGCCGCTCGGGTGCGGGCCGATCTTTCGGCCTGTGAGTTCGGTGACCTCGCGGCCCGGGTGCGCAGCGGCCCGCCCCGTCTGTCTCCGACGTCGTTGCGTGCGGTGGATGACGTCGTGAACACCATGGAGTTCGTGTTGCACCATGTCGACATCGTGCGAGGCGCCGGGGCCATCACTGGCCCCGTCTTCGATGACGCCACCCAGCAGGCCATGCTGACCACGCTCCGGCGCCTGGGGCGGATATTGTTCCGTCGTTCACCGGTCGGGGTGGTCGTCATCGCTCCGGGGCGGGGCCGGGCTGCGCTGCGCCGTCCCACCCGCGGTCACGGCAGTGTCGTCCTGACCGGGGAGCCGGTCGAGCTGCTGGTGTATGCCTCAGGCCGTCGCGACCATGCGTCCGTGCAGGTCTCGGGTGACCAGGCCGACAAGGCGGCCCTGGCCGCGGCTCCCCTTGGCCTATGACCCCGGCCCCGACCCGGGCCCCGACATCGCGAGGGCAGTGGTGGCGTCACCGATGCCCACACCACGCCTGCTCGGTATCGACGGACGCAGCGGCTCCGGCAAGTCATGGTTGGCCCAGCAGATATGCCACTCGTTGGACTCGCTGGGGCTGACCCGCACCGTGGTGGCCATGGATGACCTGTACCCCGGCTGGCACGGCCTGGCCCAGGCGTTGCCGACCCTGTGCACCGACGTCATCGACCCTCTGCGCGACGGCGCTGAGGCCGTTTACCGGCGCTACGACTGGGCGGTCGGGGCCTTCACCGAGCAGGTCCGGGTGCCCCCGACGGATATCGTGGTCATCGAGGGGGTCGGCGCTACGTGGCATCGTCGCCGCCAGGCGTTCGCCGTCACGGTCTGGGTCCAGGCGCCGTCGGCCGTGAGACACCAGCGCGCCTGCGCGCGCAGCGGGCAGGGTGACTTCGCCGCCCATGCGCAGTCATGGAGCGACGCCGAGAACGCACTCTTCGGGCCGGACGGGTACCCCCGCCCGCCGGCTCGGTTCGACCGGGTGGTCGACACCGCCCGCCACGAGGAGGACCGCCATGGCTAGCACGACCTCCGACCGTCCCGGATCAGCGGGGAACACCGTCCGGGAGCGGCTGGGAGCCCCGGCGTGGCGGCGAAGAGGTAAACGGCTGCGCAACCGGCTCCCGCCGATCGTCCAGGCCGCGCTGGGCGCGAGCCTGGCCTGGTTCGTGGCCAACGACCTGCTCGGCCACGCCATGCCCTTCTTCGCGCCGGTGACGGCGATGATCTGCCTGGGTCTGACCTACGGCAACCGGGTGCGTCGGGTGATCGAGCTCACAGTCGGGGTGGCGATCGGCGTACTGGTGGGTGACCTGTTCGTGGCGTTCTTCGGGGTGGGCGTGTGGCAGATCGCCGCCGTGTGCTTCGTGGCCATGTCCCTGGCGGTGGTGCTGGGGGCGGGGCAGCTGTTGATGCTGCAGGCGGGCACCCAGGGCGTCATCGTGGCCACTCTGGTCACCAGCGAGGAGCAGGCCTTCGACCGCTGGATCGACGCACTGGTCGGTGGGTTGGTCGCACTGTTCATCACCGTGGCGCTGCCGGCGGCCTCCCCCATGCGTCGACCCCAGGAAGAAGCGGCGAGTGTGGTCGCTCACGTCGCGGCCGCGCTGGGCCAGTGCGCCTTGGGCCTGCGTGAACGGGACCTCGACGTGGTCGCGGCGGCGTTGGAGGACTCTCGGGACCTGAGCCCGGAGATGGAGGATCTACAGGAGATCGCCGCCGAAGGCCTGGCCGTGGCCCGAGTGGCGCCGTTCCGGCGCCGGCATCGCCCCTCGGTGCAGGTCGTCGACAACCTGCTCTACCCCCTGGACCTGGCGATCCGCAACGTTCGCGTGCTCATCCGACGCGCCGAGGTCGCCCTGGCCGAGGGTGAGGTGGTCCCGGAGTCGTATGTGGAGCTGCTGTACGAGCTGGCGCTCGCCGCTCAGCACATCGCCGACGAGCTGAGCGAGGGGCGCACCGCCGAAGAGGCCCGTGAGGACCTGGTAAACCTCGCGCGCCGGTCGACGTGGTCGGTGCGCGATGCAGGGTTGTCCGCGGAGGTGATGCGCGCCCAGGTGCGTTCGACCGTGGTGGACCTGCTCCGGCTGACCGGACTGCCGGTCGAAGAGGCCACCCGCCGCGTCCCGCCGACCAAGGCCGACCTCGACCCTGGCCCGCACCAGAAGTCCTCGTCGTGACCCCTCTAGGAGAAGGGTGGCTGCCCGTTCGTCGTTGAGTGGTGAGAGACGAGCGCGGCCAACCGCGAGGCCTCCTTGCGGGCGCGCGGACCGTCCGCACGTTGGATGGCCATCACCGCGACCTGCTCTGTGTCCACCAGTTCGACCACGGCCCACGGCGCCCCGTCGGAGTAGCCGACGGTGACGATCGAGGCCCAGTCCAGATCGCGGCGTCGAAAGAGGTTCACCACCTGCAGACCCTCCCGGGTGGGCACGGCTCGCAGGGTGGCGAACTTGGCCAGCAGGGCGGCGATGGCCACTCCCAAGGCGAACGTCATCACACGGTCCGGCACCCCCCATCCGACCTCTCCCCCCGCTGGGCTCGACAGGGCCAGACCGCCGAACACGAGCACACTGGCCACCGCGCAGCCCCACGCGACCCAGGCGCCCCGTCGGGGCCGGAAGACCGCGTAGGCCGTGCCGCGGGCCGGCGAGGGAGCATCGCTCATGAGGGGTCGAACGCACCCCCGCGGCATCGCTCAGCGGCATCCCGCAAACTCTGGACGGCTGCACCCGGGTCGTCCTGGCCGTACACCGCCGATCCGGCGACGAAGACGTCGGCTCCGGCCTGTGCGCATGCCCCGATGGTGTCGGCCGAGATTCCCCCGTCCACCTCGATCGACACCGGGACCCCTGCCCGGTCGACGGCTCGGCGCACCTGGGTGACCTTGGTCATCTGGTCAGCCATGAACGACTGGCCGCCGAACCCGGGCTCGACGGTCATCACCAGGACCATGTCGATCTCGGTGAGAAGGCCGGCATAGGGCTCGAACGAGGTGTCCGGCTTCAGCGCAATCGCCGCGCGGGCACCCGCCGAGCGGATGGAACGCGCGGTGGCCGCGACGTCGGCGGCCGCCTCGACGTGGAAGGTGACCGACCTCGCACCCGCCTCGGCGTACTGCGGCGCCCAGCGGTCGGGGTCCTCGATCATCAGGTGGACATCCAGCGGGACGGGAGAGATGTCGGCCAGTGCCTGGACCACCGGGAGCCCGAGCGTCAGGTTCGGCACGAAGTGCCCGTCCATGACGTCGATGTGCGCCCAGTCCGCGCTCGAGATGCGCGTCAGCTCGCGTTCGAGGTTCGCGAAGTCCGCGGCCAGGATGCTGGGACTGATCTGCATCAACATGGGTGCAGCGTAGTCGCCCCGGTGTCGGCCTCCCGCTCAGGTCCGACGAAGGACGGCCACGAACATGGCGTCGGTGTCGTGCAGATGCCCGAACAG
>JBAUJO010000230.1:0-3348 GCA_049683875.1 Ornithinimicrobium sp. | reverse complement strand
GGCGCGGTGACCGCGGGGTTCGCGCTGGGGGCCATGACGATCGGGTGGCCCATCGCGGCCACCACGGCGGGCCGTCTCTACCTGTCCATCGGCTTCCGCCGCACCATGCTCATCGGCTCGGTGCTGGCCGCCGCCGGAGCCGCGCTGCTGCTGACCGTCGACGGGTCGAGCTCGGTGCTGCACCTGGCCGCGCCGTGCTTCGTCATGGGGCTCGGGTTCGGCTACGTGGCCAGCCCCGCCATCGTGGCGGCCCAGTCTGCGGTGACCTGGCACGACCGGGGCGTGGCCACCAGCGCCACCGTGTTCGCCCGGTCCGTGGGCAGCGCCGTCGGTGTCGCCGCCTTCGGGGCCATCGTCAACACCAGCATCGCCGGGCGGCTGGGATCGGCGCCAACGAACCTGGAGGCCGTGACGCCATCCGTGCTGGACCCGGCGATCCACGGCGTCTTCCTCGCCTCCTCCGTCATCGCAGTCATCCTGGTCGCAGCGGCCTCACTGATGCCGAAAGTGGTCGAGGACAGCGAGCCGTCCTGAGCGCTGACGTGCCAGACCCACCCTTCCTTGTTCGCCTCTGTAGTAGGCCCCTTGTATCTTTATCGAAGGTCGGGCCGCCTGCCGGGCCGAACGTGTCAGGGGGCGCTGCATATCGTGGCCCACTCATGCATCTCGAAGGGGTCAGTGATGCTCACAACTGTTCGTCGTGCTCGTGCGGCGCTGTCGATCATGGCGGTGGTGGCCGCGCCCGCGGCGGTGTCGGCCTCAGGCGCAGAGGATTCGCCTGTGCGGGGTCAGCCGGATCGCTGGCGATAATCGCTACGAGACGAACGCGCTGGTCAGTGCCCAGTTCCCTGAAGACGCGGACACCGTATACCTCGTCAACGGTGAGAACTGGCCGCCTCGCAAGGAGCACCGCTTCTGCTCGCCCGGAAGCCGAACGTGCCGACAGACACCCGCGAAGCGCTGATCTCCCTCAACCCCGACGACGTCCGGTTCATCGGCGGGCCCGCCATGCTGGAAGACCCCCTGATGGACGACGTCCGCGACTTCCTCTCCCCCACCAGGGGCTGAGGCCCTCTGGCCGCGCCGATCGACCGAAACCTTCGCCGGCTCTTTGCGGGTCCCCCGACGTCGGCGAGACAACGACGCTTCAGCGTGAGCGGACCTACGTGAGATGGGAAGACTAATGATCTACGACAGCATCGCGGACCTGCTGGCCGTGCTGGTGGTGGGCTCTCTTGCCTACGCCTGGCTGGTGCTCCTCCTGCGAGTGAGCGGCAAGCGCACCCTGGCGCAGCTCAACGCCTTCGACTTCGTCGTCACGGTCGCACTGGGCTCCACGCTGGCCAGTGTGACGATGACCGGGTCGATCGCCTGGGCCGAGGGGGCGACCGCACTGACCCTCCTGGCCGCCCTTCAGTTCGTCGCCGCGGCTTCCTCCAGCCGCTTCCCCTGGGTCAGGCGTGCGCTGACGTCCGAACCCACCGTCCTGCTGCGCGACGGTGTGCCCATCGAGAACACCATGCGGGCCGAGCGCATCACCGAGGACAGCCTGTGCGCTGCTGTACGCGGCTCCGGGGTCGGTGGCCTGGACCTCGTGGCGGCCGTCGTCCTGGAGACCAACGGGGGTCTGAGCGTCGTGCCCCGCTCAGCCTCGGGGGACGGCACTGCGCTGCCCGCCCGGCAGGTTCAGCCGAGCCACTGACGCGCGTCGCCGAGTTCCGACGCGTGGTGCCACCAGCCATCGACACCGATAGGCTTCCCGACATGACCGATCCCACGTACTGGGGTGGCCCAAACATTGCGATGAAGGTGCCCCCGGCTCAGTGGGACGCCACCGTCGCGTTCTATCGCGACACACTGCGCCTGGAAGAGATCGATAATCCTTATGGGGGCTTGGAGTCGATCGGCTTCGTGTTCGGCGCCAACCGCCTTTGGATCGACAAGGTCCCCTCGATGAGCCAGGCTGAGGTCTGGCTGCAGATCGTCACCCCCGATGCCGGCGCCGCGGCCATCCATCTGCAACAGCGCGGAGTTAACCGGTGCGACGAGATCGAGGACCTCGGGCAGACCACATCGTTCTGGATCAGCAGCCCGGCTTCTGTCGTCCACCTTGTCGCAGATAAGCCAAACTGACCGGAAGCCGATAAGCCCAGGGGAGGCGTGCCAGTGTGGGCTCGCCTACCGGGACTGGGCGAGAAATGTGCCGAGCGCGGCCGCGAGCTGATCGGGGGCTTGCTCAGCCATATGGTGCCCGGAGTCGATGCCGTGCCCGTCGACGTGGTCTGCCCAGTTGGCCCATATCGTCAGCGGGTCGCCGTAGAGGTCCTCGAGGTCGTCACGCAGGGACCACATCACGAGCAGTGGCTGGGTGACGCGGCGGCCGGCCGCGCGGTCGGCGCGCTCATGCTCGGCATCAATGCCGAGACCTGCACGGTAGTCTTCGAGCATCCCTCGGACCACAGCTGGGTCGTGGATTGCGGCCCGCCACTCCGCATAGTTCTCGGCTCCCATGCTTGCGGGGTCGGTACCGGAGTACCAGGCGTCTGGGTCGGCGTTGATGACGCGTTCGGGCACGTCCGGCTGGGCGAAGAAGAACCAGTGCCACCACGCGGTCGCGAAGCGGGCATCGGCCCGGTCGAGGTGCTCGCTGATCGGAAGACAGTCCAGCAACGCGACCTTGGTGACACGTTCGCGATGGTCGAGCGCCATCCGCAGGGCGTAGTAACTGCCGCGGTCGTGTCCGACGACGGCGAACTGGCGATGACCGAGCTCGCTCATCGCCCTTGTCAGGTGAGCGGCGCCGACACGTTGGGAGTGGGGTGCGTGGTCCGCGGCGGGTGTCGGCTTACCTGAGCGTCCGTATCCCGGCAGATCGGGGCACACCACGGTGAATCCCCTCTCGACCAGACGTGGTGCTACCTGATGCCAGGTCGCCGAGGTTCGGGGGTGTCCATGCAGGAGAAGCACTGCTGGCCCTTGACCGCCGTGACGGACAAGCAACTCCAGCCCACTCTCGCCCTCGACCATCTCTTCACAGAACTCCTCGAACACCTGGCCAGTCTCACATCCAACGTGAGCGCGGGCGGTCGGGTGTGGCTTGGCTCGGTTCTGGTTGCCTCCGATGGGCCCGTCGTCGTCGCACACGACAGCGCCTCTGGAACAGCGCGCGGTAGGTTGTACGGCGCTCCTGCTACCAAGAAGTCCTACACAGCCAGCTTCTTCGACATGGTCCGTGTTGAGGACGGCCGTATCGTGCACCGAGTGCAGCAGGCCGACGCCCTTGGTCAGATGCGTCAGCTCTACGGCCGCCGAGTGCTCGGCTCCTTCGGTATCAGTGCGCTTCTGTGG
>JBAUJO010000229.1:0-6196 GCA_049683875.1 Ornithinimicrobium sp. | reverse complement strand
CCGGCTGGGAGAGAACGCAGTGCCTGGGATGTACGCCACCCCTTGTGCCAGGGCCACCTCGAACAGCGCCTCGGTGTCGACGGGCGGGTCGAACGTCACCCAGAGGAACAGGCCGCCCTCCGGGTCGGTCCACCGGGCGATGTCACCGAAGTGCTCGGACAGCGCCTGCTGCATGGCCTGCTTGCGCTCGCGGTAGGCCGACCGGCTCGCGTGCAGGTGCTCCTGCAGGTATCCGCCCCGCAGGAACCCCTCGACCAGGCGCTGCGCAGGAAGGTTGGTGCAGGTGTCCATCGCCTGCTTGGCGTTGATCAGCAGCTGCTGCAGCGAGGGGTCACAGTCGATCCAGCCCACCCGCAGGCCCGGGGCGATGATCTTGCTGAACGTGCGCACCGAGAACACCAGGGGGTCCCCATCCGCGAGCTCGTGCAGGCTCGGCACGTCCTGCCCTGCGAAGCGCAGCAGGCCGTACGGGTCGTCGTCGATGATGACCGCGCCCCACTGTCGGGCTACCTCGAGCAGGTGTCGACGGCGCGGCAGGCTGAGCGAGGAACCGGAGGGGTTCTGGAAGGTCGGCACGGTGTAGATCGCGGTCGGCGTGCGCCCTGCCCGCTCGGCCCTCTCGACGAGCGCATCGACCACCATGCCCTCGGCGTCGACCGGGATCTCCAGCAGCTCGGCCTGGTAGGACAGTGCCGTGGCACTGCCATTGGTATAGGTCGGGGACTCCACGCTCACCAGGTCACCAGGGTCGACGAACAGCTTGCACGCGAGGTCCAGACCCTGCATCCCCCCGGAGGTGATGGTCACGCGGTCCAGTGTCGTGGCGTCGCTGGTGCCCTCCAGTGCCTGGACCAACGCCGTGCGCAGTCCCATGTCGCCCTCGGTGGAGGCGTAGTCGAAGGAGTCCGCGCGCTCGACACCCAGGACGCTGGCGGCGACCTCGGCCAACGCCTTCGTCGGGATCGCTTCTGCGGCAGGCGATCCCATGGCGAAGCGGACGATGTCGTGCTCCTGCGCGGCCAGCAGTGCCGTGCTGGAGTCGATGACCGACCCCACCAACGAGTGGGTGCGGTCGGCAAGCGGCAACGTGCTGGTGGTGCTCATCAGGCTCCTCCTGTGGTGGTCCGGGACGGGTGCCCGGGTTGGTCGTAAGGTCAGATTCTCATCGTCAGGTGGTGGTCGTCAGGTCCGGCGGTAGCTGGGTCAGCAGCTCGGCGTGGTCGGACTGCACCAGCACCGACTGCGACGTCTCATAACCCCATCCGTCCATCCACATGCCGAGGATGACGTGCAGTGCCATGCCGGCGCGCATCACCGTCCCTTCCTCGGGGCGCAGGCTGAGCGTGTGCTCGCCCCAGTCCGGCGGGTACCCGATGCCGATGGAATAGCCGATCCGCGACTCCTTGACCAGACCGTGTCGTCCGATCGTCGTCTGGAACGCGGCGTGGACCTCACGGCCGGTGACGCCGTCGCGCAGAGTCTCCAGGGCGGCCTGCAAGCCTTCGTTGGTGGCTGCTGCGCAGTGGGCCAACCGGGCCGGTGGTGTGCCCAGGCTCACGGTGCGAGCCAGGGGCGCGTGGTAGCGGCGGCGCACCCCCGCCAGCTCGATCGTCGTCGCCTCGTGCGCACGCAGCAGCTCGTCCGACCAGGTCAGATGCGGCGTGCCCGCGGTCGGCCCGGTCGGCAGCATGGGCACGATCGCCGGGTAGTCACCGCCGAGGGTCCGGGCTCCCAGGGCTTGGGCCTGCTGGATCTCGGCGACGACATCGCACTGGCGCCGCCCCACGTGCACGGCGTCGATGGCGATCCGCATGACTCCGTCCGCCATCTCCCCGGCGACGCGTAACATCTCCTGCTCGGCGGGCGACTTGACCACCCGCACCCAGTTGACGAGCTCGTGGCTGTCGGTCAGGGTCAGCGCCGGCATCGCCCCGCGCAGCGCGAGATAAGCGCGTGGCGAGAAGTAGTGGGCGTCGAGCTCCAGCCCAAGAAGGAAGCCGGCCCGGTCTCTCACCAGGCCCAGATCCTGGGCTCGCTGCGCGATCCAGTCGTACGGATGGACGTCGGCGCGGTGCACCAGGGTCTCGGGGTAGCCGTGCACCCGGTCGGTGGGAAGGCACGCGGTGTGGTGCGCCCCCTGGGCATCCATGGCACGGGCCATCAGATGCGCCTCACCCGCGGCCGGCACGACGAGGCACTGCGGCATGTAGAACGACCAGGCGTTGTACCCGGTCAGGTAGTAGAGGTTCGCCGGGTCGGAGACGAGGAGCGCGTCCAGCCCCGCCGAGGCCATAGCTGCCTGCACGGCGGCCAGGCGACCGGCGAACTCCTCGTCCGAGAAGGGCCGAGCCTGGGGCTCGTCCGGGCCGCTCACGTGAGCGCCTCGACCTCGGCCGCTTCGACCCCGGCCGCTTCGTGCGCCGAGCAGAAGGATCCGATGGCCGCGGTGGGGCTCGCTGCCGGCTGGACGGCGGCTAGACGCTGGCCCGGGGTAGCCAACCGTTGCCCCACCGCAGCCAGGGCCGCCCACAGGGTGACCTGGTTGGCGCTGAGGACCGGGATGCCGAGCTCGCGCTCCAGTGGCTCGATGAGGTCCAGGGTGGGCACGTTGGTGCAGGAGACGAACACGGCATCCACGTCGCTCGACACGGGCAGCGCCTGCCTGACGAGGTGGGTCACC
This sequence comes from Ornithinimicrobium sp., assembly GCA_049683875.1. Classification (GTDB taxonomy): domain Bacteria; phylum Actinomycetota; class Actinomycetes; order Actinomycetales; family Dermatophilaceae; genus Ornithinicoccus. The sequence goes on along the minus strand of JBAUJO010000229.1, from coordinate 3,516 downwards.
GCGGCGTCCTCCATCGCCCAGATGCGCTCGGTCAGCCCCGCGAACGCACTGGAGACGACGTCGATGCCCGCCTCTCGAAGGAAAGCGCCGAGTCGTGCGGTCACGGGCTCGTCGTAGGGCGTGGCCACGGCCAGCCGTCGCACCCCCAGGCCGGCGAGGGCGCTGAGCAGGGCACCGCTGGTGGTCAGGCCGAGCGGCACTCCCGCCGCCTCGATCGCCCGACGTAGATCCTTCTCCCCGGCCATCCCGCGCACGAACGAGCCGGAGGTGCACGCGTAGGCCACGACCGCCGGAGAGGTCTCGACCAGGGCCCGGGCGCAGGCGGTCACGATGGGGGTGGCGCTGACCGTTTCGGCCTGACGCACCGAGACCGGCAAGACGTGGTGCGGAGTCCGCGTGAGCAGGAGTGACACCGCCTCAGGGACCCAGCGCCAGAGCTCACGGTCCAAGCCGAAGTCATACGGGCAGATGACGCCGATGCCGTGCGAGCCGGGGCGTGTCCGGGGTGCTCCCGGCGCGGCCACCCTGCGCTCGTTCATCCGCACATCCTGACGGTTTCGAGGATTGTTGACAATAAGACAGCGCGATCCTAGGTTGACACGGTGAACGGGCGACCCACCATCGTCGTGCTGGCGCGCCGTGCCGACGACCGGCCCCCCTACCTGGAGCAGCTGCAGGACCGCGCCGACATCGTCATCACCGATGCCGCGGGCCTTGCCGATGCCGTGACCGGAGCCGACGCGCTCTTCCTGTGGGACTTCTTCTCCTCCGCGTTGCAGGAGGTGTGGTCCCAGTGTGCGCAGCTGGAATGGGTCCACGTCGCCGCCGCCGGGGTGGACTCCCTGGTCTTCCCCGAGCTCGGTGACAGTGATGTGGTCGTGACCAACGCCCGGGGGATCTTCGACCGGCCGATCGCCGAGTACGTGCTGGGCGTGGTCCTCGCCCACGCCAAGCAGACCCACCGTGGGGCCGAACTGCAGCGCCAGCACGTCTGGCAGCATCGCGAGACCCGGTCGGTGCAGGGTGCGACAGTGGCCGTGGTGGGCACCGGGGCCATCGGCCGCGAGTGCGCTCGTCTGCTGGCCGCCGCGGGTATGCAGGTGCGCGGGTTCGGGCGCACGCCACGGCATACCGACCCCGACTTCGGCACGGTCGTGGCGAGCAACGAGCTCGCCGAACACGTCGGGGACGTGGACTACCTCGTCGTCGTGGCACCGCTGACCCCACAGACCCGCGGGTTGGTCGACGCCACCGTGCTCGACGCGCTTCCCTCGACGGCCCACCTGGTCAACGTCGGGCGGGGCGAGTGTGTCGTCACCGCCGACCTCGTCGATGCCGTGCGGACAGGGAGCATCGACGGCGCGAGTCTTGATGTCATGGATCCGGAACCGCCCCCGACCGACTCGCCGCTCTGGGATCTGCCGGGCGTCTACCTGACTGCGCACATGAGCGGAGACGTGACCGGTTGGCTGGACGCGTTGGCCCGGCAGTTCGTCGACAACGCCGAACGCTGGCTGAGCGACGGCGAGTTGCGCAACGTGGTCGATACGCGGCTCGGCTTCGTCCCGGCTGGTGCCGCGTGAGCGATGACTCGACCCGTTGGCTCGGGGCCACCGAGCTGCGCGAGCGCTACCGCAGCGGCGACCTGAGCCCGGTTGACGTGTGCGACGACGTCCTCGCCGCCATCGAGGAGCACGACCCCGCCGTGAACGCCTTCGTCGCCGTCGACGCAGACCAGGCTCGCGATCAGGCGGTCGCCTCGGCGCGCCGCTACGAGCAGGGCCAGCCCCTCGGCCCGGCCGACGGGGTGCCGACCTCCATCAAGGATCTCTTCCTGACCCGCGGCGAACCCACACTGCGCGGCAGCCTCCTGGTCGACGAGGCCGGCCCGTGGGAGGACGACGCCCCCGCGGTGGCCCGGCTGCGGGAGAGCGGTGCGGTGTTCGCGGGCCGGACGACCACCCCGGAGTTCGGGTGGAAGGGGGTCACCGACTCCCGCCGCCACGGGGTCACGACCAACCCCTGGTCGCCTGAGGTCACCGCGGGCGGGTCGAGTGGCGGGTCGGCGGCGGCCGTCGCCTGGGGGATGGGCACGTGGTCCATCGGCACCGACGGGGGAGGCTCGGTGCGCATCCCGGCGGCCTTCACCGGCACGGTCGCCCTCAAGCCCACCCGGGGGCGCATCCCCCTGTGGCCCTCCAGCCCGTACGGCACTTTGGCCCACGCGGGCCCGATGACCCGCACGGTCGCCGACGCGGCCACCCTCCTGGACATCATCGGTGTGCCGGACCCGCGGGACGGCACGCACCTGCCCGCCGCCGCGCCCACGGCCCCGGGGCTGGACGGAGGCGTGGCCGGCTTGCGGGTCGCCTACTCGCCGGCGCTGGGATGGGACGACCAGCTCGACGTGGATTCGGAGGTCGCCTCATCTGTGGCGCGCGCTGCCGAGGCGCTGGCCGACGCGGGCGCCGAGGTGCGTCAGGTCGACCCACCGTTGGGGGACCGCTCGAGGTTCGAAGGAGCCTTCCGGCGGCTGTGGTTCACCGGCGCCGTCGCGGTGCTGGGCGCCTACGGGCCCGGAGCGCTGGAGCAGGTCGACCCTGCTCTGGCCGAGCAGGTGCGCCGGTATGCCGACTGCACCGCGGCCGAGTATCTGGACGCGGTCGCAGTGCGCAGCGATGCCTCGCGCGCGATGGGCCTCTGGCACGGCGACTACGACCTGCTGCTGTGCCCGACCATGCCTACGAGCGCGTTCTCCGCAGAGCTACCGGCACCCCCCGGATGGCCGGACGACCTGTGGCCGTCCTGGTGCCCCTTCACCTGGCCGTTCAACATGACCGAGCAGCCGGCCCTCAGCCTTCCCTGTGGCTTCACCGCTGCGGGGCTGCCGGTGGGTCTGCAGCTCGTGGGTCGCCGCCACCAGGACGATGTGGTGTTGCGGGCCGGCCACGCGTTTGAACGGGCCACCGACTGGCACAGGAAGCGACCCCCGTCATGACAGCGATCACCCTCACCCTGGTCCAGCGAGGGGTCAGCGCTCGCGCCGAGCTGCTCACCGACGCCGCGCCACGCACGTGCCAGGCGGTGCTGGCCGCGCTGCCCCTGGAGGCGCAGGTGTACCACGGCAAGTACGCGCGCAACGAGATCTACGCGTTGTTCCCGGCCTTCTCCGCGCAGGACCCCGGCCGGGAGAACACCACGATCACGCCGATCCCGGGTGACCTGTGCTGGTTCACCTTCGCCGGGGACGACCTCGGCAGTCCGGCCTACGGCTACGAGAGCGCCGACGAACACCGGCAGCACGGGTCCATCGTCGACCTCGCCGTCTTCTACGGGCGCAACAACCTGCTCATCAACGGGGACCAGGGATGGGTGCCCGGCAACGTCTGGGGCACCATCACCGAGGGGCTGGAGGAGCTGGCTGCCGCCTGCCAGGACCTGTGGATGGGCGGCGCCCGCGGAGAGACCCTGCGTTTCGCCCTCGCCTAACCCCCCTATACCTCGCACCCCCAGCCC
>JBAUJO010000228.1:0-18041 GCA_049683875.1 Ornithinimicrobium sp. | reverse complement strand
GTCGGGACCCCGGCCGGCCCTCCCGACCGCCGCGCCGGCCCCTTTCCGCGGCGCGCCCCGCGTGCTCCCCCGCTGTCGGAGGAGGAACGGGTCGTCTCGGGCGCCGGCTCGACGCCTTCGAGGTTGTCGTAGAACAAGAACTCGTCGCACGCCGGTGGGAGCAGCCGCGAGGTCGAGTCGCGGACGCCGAACCCGATGACCCGCTTGTTGAGCTCACGCAACTTATGGACCAGGGGGGTGAAATCGCTGTCGCCGGTGCAGACGGCGAAGGTGGAGATGTAGTCCCTGCTGAACGCGAGCTCGATGGCGTCCACCGCCATCTTGATGTCGGCCGCGTTCTTGCGAGAGGCCCCCATCCGCTGCGGCATCTCGATCAGCTCCACGTGCGAGCGGGTGAGCATGCGGCGGTCGTCGTCGAAGTAGGACCAGTCCGCGTAGGCGCGACGAGCGACCACGCGCCCCCGCTCGGCGAGCGCGTCGCTGATCGGCTTGAGGTCGAACGGCGCACCGCCCAGGTGCTCTTTGGCCCCCAGGGCCAGGTTCTCGTAGTCCAGGAACAGTGCGATGCGCTCTTCGTCCACCCCCGGAGCCTACGCACGTTCGGTAGGACCCGGGGGCACGGCGCGGGGGAGGGAGTACGTCACAGGCCGGGCGCAGCGACCGCGTCTGCACTCACAGGCTCTCGATGACCTCCTGCGCTGCGCGCTGGCCGGCCTCCACCGCCCCTTCCATGTAGCCGCTCCACGCCCCTGCCGTCTCGGTCGAGGCCCATCTGATCGGCCCGATCGGCGCGCTCAGGGCCTGGCCGAAGTGCAGCAGCGTGCAGGGACCGGTGTTGGCGTTGTAACACCCGCGGGTCCACTGCTCGTCGGCCCAACCGCGCTCGATGATCCGCAGCGGCCGGCCGCCTCGCGGGCCGAAGTGCCGCTCCATCTCCGCTGAGAGGGCCTCGTGGCGACGCGAAGCAGGCCATCGCCCGGCGACCCGGGCCGACTCACCCTCCAGGAAAGCCAGCAGGATCCCCGGCCCCCCTGCCTCGTCGGGTAGGCAGCTGTCGTTGGACATCCGAGCCGGCCCCAGGCAAGAGATGAGCTGACCGTTCAGCCCCTCCGCCCGCCAGAACGGCTCGTCGTAGAGGATGAACGCCTTGTGCGCGGAAGCCTGCGGCACTCGCTGCGTCAGCTGGTCACGCTTTCCGGGCAGGGGCGGGTCGTACATGATGCGACCGGCCAGCGTCGGGGAGAGGGCAACGATCGCGCGTCGTCCGGTGGCCACGGTCCCGTCTCGGCAGGTCACCCGAACCCGGTCGTCACCATGGTCCAGGGTCAGGACGGGCGCGTCGCGCACGATCCGCTCGCCGAGGGCAGCAGCCAGGCGCAACGGGATCTGTGAGGTCCCCCCGACGAAGCGGGTGGTCTGCGCCCCTCCCTCGGACTCAGCCAACAGCTCGGCGGTGACCCCGCACACCTTCACGTTCTGCAGCAGGCACAACAGCGAGACCTCGACCGTGGGCACCGCGAGGATGCCGACCGTGCAGATCTCCAACACCTTCCGCGCCACCGGCGACAGGGGTTGCTGGTCGTACCACTGACCCACCGACATCCGGTCCCACGCATCAGCCTGCGGTGCAGTCCACGGGGCACGCACCGGTACGCTGGCCGCCATCTCGTCGACCCGACGCAGCACCCGCTCGATCCCGGCGAGCTCCTCGCCGTACCGCGCGTGGAAGTCCTGCTCGCGCAGCACCTGACCAGTAAGCTCGTAGGTCGTCTCGCCCGCGTCGAACTGCTGGTACGTCCCTACCCCGAGCTCCTCGGCCAACCCCAGCATCCGGTGGTGCATCCCTCCGACCCACTGCGCGCCGAGCTCCAGCGGCACCCCGTCGACGTCCTGGGTCAAGATCCTGCCGCCCACTCGGTGGTCAGCCTCCAGCACCAGCGGTTCCAGCCCCGCCCGCAGCACGTCCCGGGCGGCGATGAGACCGGACAGTCCGGCGCCGATGACGACCACGTCTGCTTCGCGGGTCATGAGTCGAAGCCCAGTCCTACGGCGTCCAACGTGCGCAGCCACAGGTTGCGCTTGCCGTGGCGACGGTCGGCCCTGTCGATCGACCATCGAGTCAGCTGGATGGCGCCGTACCGAGCGGGCTCCGGCGGGAACGGCAGGGGCTTGCTGCGCACCATGCTCAATCGGGTCCGCTCGGTGATCTGCCCGCTGAGCAGGTCCAGCATCACCCGTCCACCGAAGCGGCTGGCCCCGACCCCGAGCCCGGTATAGCCCAATGCGTACGTCAGGCGGCCCCCGTAGGCCCGGCCCCAGAATGTGGTGAACCGGCTACAGGTGTCGATCGCCCCACCCCACCGATGGGTGAACCTCAGACCTTCGAGCTGGGGAAAGGTCTGGAAGAACTGTCGCGCCAGGAGCGCATAGCTCTCGGGGCGCTGGTCATGCTCAGAGCGCACGCGACCGCCGAAGTGGTAGATGACATCCCAGCCACCCCACAGGATCCGGTTGTCGGCCGTCAGGCGGAAGTAGTGGAACTGGTTGCCCGCATCGGCCAGCCCCTGACGCCCCTGCCAGCCGATCGACGCGAGCTGTTCGTGCGACAACGGCTCTGTCATCAGCACGTAGTCGTAGACCGGGACGACGTAGTGGCCCAACCGGCGCAACAGGCCGGTCGAGGCGTTGGTCGCCAAGGCGATCTGCCGGGCTCTGACCGAGCCGTAGGGCGTCCGCGCCGTCAGCGTTCCCCGTTCGTCCTGCAGGCCCTCCACCTTCGTGTGCTCGTGGATGCGCACCCCGAGGTCGAGACAGGCGCGCCGTAGCCCCCACGCCAGTTTCGTGGGGTGCACCAACGCGACGCCGTCGGGGTCGTAGAGGGCACCCAGGAACGTGGGCGAGTGCACCTGGGACTGGATCTCGTCGCGGTCGAGCAGTGTGTGACGTGTGCCGTACCCGGTCATCACGCCGGCGAACTCCTGAAGCTCGGCGAGCTGCCACGGTTCGACCGCGACGTCCAGCTCGCCGGTCCGCTCCCACTCGGCGTCGATGCCGTGACGAGTGAGCGTGGCCTCGATCTCGTCGAGGTTCTGCCGGCCCAGCCGTTGGAGCTGGGTGAACTCCTGCGGGAAGCGGGACAGTCCGTTCGCTTCCCCGTGCGTGAGGCTGGCCGCGCAGAAGCCGCCGTTGCGTCCCGACGCACCGGAGGCGACCGCCTCCGCTTCGACCAGCACGACGTCTCGTGTGGGGTCGTCCTCCTTGGCCTGCAGAGCAGTCCAGAGCCCGGTGTACCCCCCACCGATCACGAGGAGATCGGCGCTGTGCTTGCCGACAAGCGTCGGCTGGCGCGCAGGTGCATGGGCGTCGGAGAGCCAGTAGACGCAGGGCTCGGCGTCGGCGAGTGAGCGCAGATGGGGCGATGGGCTCACGCCGTCCTCCTCGAGTCGGAGCACATTCTTTACGACCAGGGTCTTGTGCTGTCCGGTGTTGTCCGATAGTCCTTACCTCACGCTGCAGATTACCCAGTGTTCAGGGCACGGCGCGGCCGAACCGAGATGGGACAACCCGTGAGCGCAGCGCCCGAGAGATCGCCCGCCCCTACCGACCTGCGAGACCACAAGGGCCTGAGTGAGGGATCCCTGGGCCTGACCGGCGCCGTGGTGGTCGGCCTGGCCTCAGTCGCCCCGGCCTACTCGCTGGCGGCCACGCTGGGGTATGTCGTGATCGAGAACGGCGTGCTGGCCCCGATCGCGGTCATCCTGGGGTTCATCCCGATGCTGCTCACTGCCTATGGATACCGTGAGCTCAACAAGGTCATACCCGACTGCGGCACCACCTTCACCTGGGTCACCAAGGCGTTCGGGCCCCGCACGGGCTGGTTCGGCGGCTGGGTACTGACGATCTCCGGGATCATCGTGTTGGCGAACCTCGCCCAGGTCGCGGCACAGTACAGCTACCTCTTGGTCGGCGCTGACGACCTAGCCGACAGCACGTTCTGGGTCACTGCGCTGGGCGTCGGCTTCATCGCGGTGATGTGTTACGTGTCGTACCGCGGCATCGAGATCGCGGCATGGTTGCAGAACGTGCTGGTCGCCATCCAGTACCTGGCTCTGAGCATCCTGGTCGTCGTCGCCCTGGTGGCGGTGAGCGGTGCGGGTCGACCAGGCACCGCGATCGCCATCGAGGCGGGGTGGTTCAACCCGCTCAACTTCTTCGCCGAAGGAGGGGGTGGCTTCTCCTCGATGGTCGAAGGAATGCTGCTCATGGTCTTCATCTACTGGGGCTGGGACACCATCCTGTCGCTCAACGAGGAGACGAAGGACAAGGACAAGACTCCCGGCCGCGCTGCGCTCCTGGCGACCGTGATCCTGTTGGCCACCTACCTGCTGACCACGGTGGCGGCCGTGTCGTATGCCGGGGTCGGGGAGAACGGCATAGGCCTGGGCAACGAGGACAACGCCGGTGACGTGTTCCGCGCGATCAGCGAGCCGCTGCTGGGCGGGTGGAACTGGATCGTGCTGCTGGCCGTGCTCATCTCCGCCGCCTCCTCGACGCAGACGACCATCCTTCCGGCGGCTCGAGGAACATTGGCGATGGGGGTCTACCGTGCGCTCCCGAAGTCGTTCGCGGCTGTGCACCCACGTTTCCTCACCCCGACGACGTCGACGTTGACGATCGGCGGCCTCGGCATCGCCATCTTCGTCAGCCTCAGCGCGCTGGGGGAGAACGTCTACGGCGACGTCCTGTTGGCGCTCGGTCTGCAGATCTCGGTCTACTACGGGCTGACGGCCTTCGCGTGCGTCTACTACTTCCGCGCGGACATTGCTCGGGGCGGCAGGGATCTGTGGTTCAAAGGCGTGTTGCCCTTGGTCGGCGGGCTGATCCTGGCCTTCGCCTTCGTGTGGAGCGCCATCGACATGTGGCAGCCCGACTACGGCTACCTGGGCGGTTGGACCGTGCCGATCCTCGGGGTTGAAGTCGGCAGCGTGTTCCTGCTGGGGGTGGGCTCCATCGTGCTCGGTCTGCCGGTGATGTTCCTGGTGTCCCGTCTCACCGAGCAGAAGGCCTTCTTCCGGGGAGAGTCACTGCACGCCGGCACACCCGTGCTCGCCCCCGAAGACTGACCTAGCCGTACAGGAGCGCACATGTCTCAGCAGCATCCACTGGACTCGCTATCGAGCGTTGAGTTCTCCCGCACCGCCGAGGTCATCGCCCGAGAGCAGGGTGTCGACGGTGGGTGGCGTTACGCCTCGATCACCCTGTTGGAGCCCCCGAAGCGCGAGATGCTCACCTACGTGGCGTCGGGTTCGCCCTCTGCTCGGCCGAAGCGGCTCGCGCTCGCCGTGTTGTGGGAGAAGTCGAGCAACCACACCTATGAGGCGGTGGTCGACCTCGACGAGGACCGCGTGGAGAGCTGGACACACATCCCCGGCGTCTGTCCGAACTTCACCGTCGACGAGTATCACGACGTCGATGTCATGCTGAAACAACATGAGGCGACCGCCGAGGCCCTGGCGGCGCGAGGCATCACCGACCTCTCACTGGTGCTCTTCGACGTGTGGACCTACGGCAAGGAGGTCATGCCGTCACAGTGGCGGGACAGGCGCTTGGGCTGGGTCGATATCTGGCTTCGGGCCACCCCGCGCGGTAACCCCTACGCGCACCCGGTCAGCGGTCTGAAGGTCATCGTCGACATGAACTCCCTCGAGGTCCTGCAGGTCGAGGACCACCACGACTACGGCCTGCCGGAGGTCGACGGCGAGTACGCGCCTTCGGTGCGGGGAACTCAGGTGCGCAAGGACCTCAAGCCACTTCACATCACGCAGCCCGAAGGCGTGTCCTTCAGCCTGGACGGCTCGGAGCTGCGGTGGCAGAACTGGTCGATGCGACTCGGGTTCAACTACCGCGAAGGCCCGGTGATCTACCAGGTCGCCTTTACGGACGAAGGAGTCCAGCGCGAGGTCGCCTACCGGTTGTCCTTCGCCGAGATGATCGTCCCCTACCGCGACTCCTCCTTCGACCACTACCGGCGCACGGCATTCGACATCGGCGAGTGGGGTCTGGGGTACATGACGACCCCACTCGAGCTCGGGTGTGACTGCCTCGGCGAGATCACCTACGTCGACGCTGTGGTGCCGGACTCCGCCGGCCAGCCGGTGGAGATCCCCCAGGCCATCTGCCTGCACGAGGAGGACAACGCCGTGCTGTGGAAGCACGTCGACCCCGACACCGGGGCAGAAGTCCGTCGGATGAGGCGGATGGTGGTCTCCACCCACGCCACGGTGGCCAACTACGAGTACCTCATCTACTGGCGCTTCTATACCGACGGCAACATCGAGTGCGAGGTCCGCGCCACCGGCATCATGGTCACCACCCCGTTGCCACCGGGGCAGGAACGAGCCGAGACCGGAACACTGGTCGACGCGCGAACCTACGCCCCCTTCCACCAACACTTTCTGGTGGCTCGACTCGACCTCGACGTCGACGGTCAGGACAACTCGGTCATCGAGGTGGACTCCGTCGCCGCTCCGGTCAGCGAGACGAATCCACACGGGATGGACGTGCATACCCGCGGCACGGTCATCGAGTCCGAAGCACAGTCGGCACGCGACTACGAGTGGCGTACGCAGCGCGCCTGGAAGGTGCAGCACGACACGAAGAAGAACGCCCTGGGCGACCCCGTGGCCTACAAGCTGGTCCCCGGTGCCGCCATCCCCGTCATGATGGATCCCGCGGCGCCGGCCTACCGCCGCTCACCCGTCATCGGACACACCCTCTGGGTCACCGCACACGACGACGGGCAACGATGGCCCGCCGGTGACTATCCCACCCAGGCTGGGGAGGGCCAGGGCATCACCGAATGGATCCGGCGGGACGCCCCGCTTGCCGCGGCCGACGTGGTCCTGTGGTACGTCTTCGGGATCCACCACATCACTCGGGCCGAGGACTGGCCCGTGATGCCCGCGGACACCATTGCGTTCTGGCTCAAGCCGTTCGGCTTCTTCGACCGCAACCCCTCGCTCGACGCCGCTCCTTCAGCCCCTCACGCCTGCTCCAACGGCAGCTGCGGCGAGAACTGCACCTGCTAGACCTCCGCACCCACCTGAGAACCGACGAGCAGGAGCTCACGATGGCCGACCGCCAGACCTTCAGCAACATCATCCGCGGCGAAGAGCGAGCTGCCGTGTCGGAAGAGACCCTCGACATCATCGACCCGGCCACGGGAGAGGTCTACGCCACCTCCCCGCGATCAGGGCCGGACGACGTCGACGCCGCCTTCCGCGCTGCCCAAGAGGCTTTCGAGAGCTGGCGCTGGAGCACTCCGTCGGAGCGCCAGAGCGCGCTGGCTGCGCTCGCCGACCACGTCGAGGCGCATGCCGACGAGCTGATCGACGTCGAATGCGCGAACACCGGCAAGCCCGCCGCCCTGACCAAGGCCGAAGAGATGACGATGATGCTCGACCAGCTCCGGTTCTTCTCCGGCGCTGCGCGGCTGTTGGAGGGCCGCTCCCAGGGCGAGTACATGCGCGGGTTCACCTCCTCCGTCCGACGGGAGCCGGTGGGGCCCGTCGGTCAGGTCGCGCCCTGGAACTACCCGATGATGATGGCCGTCTGGAAGTTCGCGCCGGCATTGGCGGCCGGAAACACCGTCGTGCTCAAGCCGTCGGACACGACGCCGGCATCCGCGGTATGGCTGGGCCGGGCGATGCAGGACATCTACCCGCCCGGGGTCGTCAACATCGTCTGCGGCGACCGGCAGACCGGGGCTGACCTGACGGCGAACCCGATCCCTCGGATGGTGTCCATCACCGGGTCCACCGCTGCCGGCGTGGCGGTGGCCAAGTCGGCCGCGGAGGACCTCAAGGTCGCCCACCTCGAGCTCGGGGGCAAGGCGCCGGTGGTCGTGTTCGACGACGTCGATCTCGAAGCCGCGGTGGAGGGTATTCATGACGCAGGCTTCTTCAACGCCGGCCAGGACTGCACCGCAGCCACCCGGGTGATCTGTCAGGACGGCATCTACGAGGAGTTCGTGACGGCGCTGGCGGACTCGGCGAAGGCCACGCGCACCGGCTTCGACCCCGGCGACGAGGACATCTTCTACGGCGCGATCAACAATGCGGGCCAGCTTGATCACATCGCGGGGTTGGTCGAGCGGGCGCCGAGCCACGCGCGCGTGGTCTGCGGTGGGCAGCGACTGGGCGAGCGGGGGTACTTCTACGCACCGACCGTGGTCGCCGACCTGAGCGGCGACGACGAGCTCCTGCGCACCGAAGTCTTCGGGCCCGTCATCACCGTGCAGCGGTTCGGCGACGAGGACGAGGCCGTCGCCATGGCCAACGACACCGTCTACGGACTCGCCTCCTCGGTGTGGACCGCTGACCTGGGCCGGGCTGCACGCATGTCGATGCGCCTGGACTTCGGATGTGTCTGGGTGAACACGCACATCCCGCTCGTGCCCGAGATGCCACACGGAGGCTTCAAGCACTCCGGATACGGCAAGGACCTCTCGCTCTACGGTATGGAGGACTACACGCGCATCAAGCACGTCATGGTGCACCACGGCTTCGAGGGATGAGCCGGGACCGCGACCTTCGCGATCCTCAGCACGTCGACGGGCCCGCACCCGCCTACGGGTCGGAGGCTGGCTAGGCTTCAGGCGTGCTCCGTTGGCCCGTGGTCCTGTTCGATCTCGACGGCACCCTCGCCGACACCGTCGACCTCATCGTGGCGTCATACCGGCATGCGCTGACGGAGGTGCTGGACGCGCAGGTGCCCGAGCGCGAGCTCCGATCCTGGATCGGGCGCCCGCTGCGCTCCACCGTTGCCGAGGCCTTCCCCGAGCAGGCCGGCCGGGTCGAGGAGGTGGTGCGGGTGTACCGCGAATGGAACCTGGCGCATCACGACGAGATGATCCGCGAGATCCCCGGAGTACGCGGGCTGGTTGGCGACCTCGGGGCTGCGGGGGCTCGCCTGGGTGTGGTGACCGCCAAGATCGCCCACACTGCCGACCTCGGCCTGCGAGCCACCGGCCTGCATCTGCACATCCCCGTGTTGGCCGGCGCGGAGTCGACCGAGCGGCACAAGCCCGACCCCGACCCCTTGCTGCATGCCTGCCGAGCGCTGGATGTCGACCCCGGCGAGGGTGCCTACGTCGGCGACAGTGTGTACGACCTCCAGGCGGCGCACGCGGCGGGAATGGCCGCCATCGGGGTCACCTGGGGAGCGGGCCGACGAGAGGATCTCGTGGCGCAAGGACCCTGGGCCGTGGTCGAGCACGTGTCCGACCTGCGTGCACTGCTGCTGCCGCAGGAGGCCCCGCTCAGGTCACGCCGCGCATCGACCTCTTGAGCAGCGGGACACACGCGGCCAGCAGCACCCCGAGGCCGATACCGGTGAACCCGATGACGCTGAAGTACGGCACCTGGTCGTTCTGGTTGTAGTACCCCGCGAGAATGCCCGCAAAGGTTGTCCCGATCGACACCGACAGGAAAAGCAAGGCCACCATCTGGGTGCGGAAAGCCTTCGGTGCCAGCTTGGTGGACAAAGACAAGCCGGTGGGGGAAAGAAAGAGCTCGGCAAAGGTGAAGAGCAGAAGGATGCCGGCCAGACCCCAGAGCGGCGTGCTGTTGGCCCCACCCCCGGCAAACGGGATGAAAGCCAAGAAGGCCACTCCCATGACCACCAGACCCAGCGCCATCTTCAGTGGAGACGAGGGCTGACGCCGGCCCAGCTTGGTCCAGATCGCGGCGAAGACTCCGGCGAAGACGATGATGAACACCGGGTTGATGGACTGCACGAAGCTCGGCGGCATCGTCCAGCCGAAGACGTCGCGGTCCAGGCTCTGTTCGGCGTACAGCGCGACGACCGTGAACTGCTGCTGGTACAACGCCCAGAACGCCGCTGAGGCGATGAAGAGCGGGATGAACGACAGCACGCGGGCGCGCTCGACCGCATTCACGCGCGGGCTGCCCAACAGCACCACGAAGTAGGCGACCGCGGCCACCAGGGCGGCCCCGGCCATCACGATAGGCAGGTCGGTTGCGTTGACCAACCCGGTCAGCAGGGCCAGCGCGAGCGCGCCCACTACGCCGAGCCCGGCGACCACATACTTCACGAGCTGCTCGCGAGGGAGCGGGTTGGTCACCACCGAGGCCGAGGCCGGCAAGTTCTTCCGGGTCATGGCGTACTGCGTCAGACCGATGGCCATCCCGACGGCAGCGGCTCCGAAACCGACGTGGAACCCCCAGTCCTGCTGCAGGAACCCGGTGACCAACGGGCCGATGAGGGCGCCGGTGTTGATGCCCATGTAGAAGATCGAGAAGCCGGCGTCGCGTCGCTGGTCGCCCTCGGCGTACAGGGTGCCGACCAACGAGGTCGCGTTGGCCTTGACCCCGCCGGAGCCCACGCCCACCAGGACCAGGCCGACGGCCAGCCCGAAGGCACCTGGCAGCACGGCCAGCGAGATGTGCCCACACATGATCATCGCGGCGCTGTAGAACAGGACCCGCTCGGAGCCCAGCACGCGGTCGGCCAGCCAGGCTCCCAGGATGGTCGACAGGTAGACGCCCCCGCCGTAGGCGCCGATCAGGCCGGTCGCCGTCGTCTCCGCGATTCCCAGGCCACCCTCGGTGACGCTGAAGTACATGTAATAGAGCAGGATTCCTTGCATGCCGTAGAAGGAGAAGCGCTCCCACATCTCGACACTGAACAAGTTGGCCAGCATGCGCGGATGGCCGAAAAAGGTCCCCCTGGCATCGCTGACCCGACTTTCTTCTGTCGTCGCCATAGCAGCATCGTGGCAAGAAAAGCCACTGATGTCTCCTATGTGAGCGGACCGAGCTCGCAGCGAGTCCACGGGCACGCGACGGCTCGGACCGGCTGCTCACTGGCCCTACACTGGATCGACCCGCCGTCCCGCCGCGCGGATCCCTGCCACCGACCCCTTTCGCCCGCCGGAGACCGCCCCGTCATGTCCTTGCTCGTCCAGAAGTTCGGCGGCTCCTCCGTAGCCGATGTCGCCGCCATCTCGCGGGTGGCCCGGCGCGTGGTCGAGACCCGTCGGGCTGGTCACGAGGTCGCCGTCGTGGTCTCGGCGATGGGCGACACCACCGACGAGCTGCTCGAGCTGGCCGCGGCGGTCAACCCGGGCCCGCCACCGGAGCGTGAGATGGACATGTTGCTCACGGCGGGCGAGCGGATCTCGATGGCACTGCTCGCGATGGCCATCGAGCACCTCGGCGTCCGGGCCCGGTCGTTCACCGGGGAACAGGCCGGGATGCGCACTGACCGCACCCACGGTCGCGCCCGGCTGCTGGACGTGACTCCGAACCGCGTACGCCGCACGCTCGACGAGGGGGCTGTGGCCATTGTGGCCGGTTTCCAGGGCGTGTCCGAGGACGAGGACGTCACCACGCTGGGCCGAGGCGGCTCGGACACCACGGCAGTCGCCCTGGCCGCCGCCCTCGCGGCCGACGTCTGCGAGATCTACACCGACGTCGACGGGATCTACACTGCCGACCCTCGGATCGTCCCCTCCGCCAGCCGGATCACCCGGCTGACGATCGAGGAGACCCTGGAGATGGCGGCCCAGGGCGCGAAGATTCTGCACCTACGGGCCGTGGAGTACGCACGCCGCTTCGACGTGCCGATCCACGTCCGGTCTTCCTTCTCCGACGCCGAGGGCACCTGGATCCTGGTCGGCCGGCCACTCACCTCTCCACTGGAGGACGACATGGAAGAACCCCTGATCTCGGGCATCGCCCACGAGATGTCTCTGGGCAAGATCACCGTGGTCGGGTTGCCCGACGTGCCCGGCACCGCGGCGGCGGTCATCAGCGCCGTGGGCGCCATCGGGGTCTCGATCGACATGATCGTGCAGAACATCTCCACCTCACGGGAGGGCACCTCCGACATCTCATTCACCCTTCCCGTCGAGGACGGACCGCGAGCCGTGGCCGCGGTGGAGGCGATGCAGCACCAGATCGGTTTCGTCGACACGCACTACAGCTCACAGATCGGCAAGCTGTCGCTGGTCGGGGCGGGTCTGCGCTCCAACCCCACCGTCGCCGGGCGGCTCTTCGAAGCCCTGGCGCAGGCCAGCGTGAACATCCTGATGATCTCGACCAGTGAGATCCGGATCTCGGTCATCACCGACCAAGACCGCCTGGCCGAGGCTGTGCGCGCCGTCCACACGGCCTTCCACCTCGACGCCGAGACCGAGGCCGTGGTCTACGGCGGGACCGGACGCTGATGAGCACCGACGCAGCACTGAACCTCGCGGTCGTGGGTGCCACCGGGCAGGTGGGCACCGTGATGCGCGCGCTGCTGGCCCAACGAGAGCTGCCTGTGGCGAGCGTCCGCTACTTCGCCTCGCCGCGCAGCGCTGGCCGGGAGCTGCCCTGGCAGGGGGGTTGGGGCGGGCGTCCGTATGAGGGCACGCCCCGTCAGGTCGTGGTCGAGGACGTCGCCGACCCCGACGCGGATCTCACCGGCATCGACGTCGCCGTGTTCTCCGCCGGGGGTCTCACCTCGACCGAACACGCCCCACGCTTCGCCGCCGCCGGCGCTGTCGTGGTCGACAACTCATCGGCGTGGCGGTCCGACCCTGCGGTTCCGCTCGTGGTCAGCGAGGTCAACCCCGACGCGCTCACCCTCGCGCTCTCCGAGCAGGGCCGCGGCATCGTGGCCAACCCGAACTGCACCACCATGGCGGCGATGCCGGCCCTGAAGGCCCTGCACGACGTCGCCGGGCTGCGGCGTCTGGTGGTCTCGACCTACCAGGCCGTGTCAGGGTCCGGTGTCTCCGGCGTGGCCGAACTGGCCGGCCAGCTTCGCGCCGGAACCTCGGCGGACGGGCTGGAGGACCTCGCGCGCGACGGTGAGGCGGTCAGCCTGCCGGCGCCGGACAACTACGTCGCACCCATTGCGTTCAACGTCATCGCGCAGGCCGGTGAGCTGGTGGACGACGGGTCGGGTGAGACCAACGAGGAGCAGAAGCTGCGCAGCGAGTCGCGCAAGATCCTGGGGCTCCCGGAGCTGCCGGTGGCCGGCACGTGCGTGCGTGTGCCCGTCTTCACCGGGCACAGCTTGGCCGTCCACGCCGAGTTCGCCGAGCCGCTCAGCCCGCAGCAGGCGCACGAGATTCTGGACCAGGCCCCGGGAGTCGTCCTTCGTGACGTGCCCACTCCGCTCGCGGCGACCGGCACCGACCCGACCTACGTCGGACGCCTCCGCACCGACCAGTCGGTCCCCGACGGACGCGGCCTGGCGTTCTTCGTGGTCGGTGACAACCTGCGCAAGGGAGCGGCGCTGAACGCGGTCCAGATCGTGGAGGCCCTCGTCGCGCGCCGACTCCTGCCCCGCCTGCACCAGTCCTGAGCCGGCTCGTCCTTCAGCGCCTGCCGGGGCGCGACCGGTCCGCGATGAACCGGCGCTCCTGCGGCACCTGCAGGTCGTCACACAACGCGATCCACACGGATCGCACGGGCTCCCCCGCCTCGATGGCCTCGGCCGCCGTGCGGTCATCGAGGGCGTGCAGCACGTGCTGCTCGGCCACGGTGTGACCGTAGGGGCCACCGAACTCCTGCTCCATCAACGCCCAGAACTCACTCAACCGCATGGCGTGAACCGTACGCGAGAGCGTGCGCCCGGGTGGACGTGGCGGGTGGACGATTGGGCAGGTGGCTGAGGATCGAGATGTGGTTGCTAGGGCGCTTCGACGATCTGCCGCACGGTCTTCAGGGTGGCCGGGATGTCGCGGTAGGCGCGCTCGCTGCGGACGTCGATCTCCTCACCGGCGTGGTCCCCGAAACGGCCGCGGAAGTGCTCGAGCCCGGCCTTGAGGAACATCCAGGTCTCGGTCACCTCGGTGCCGTCGGTCACAGCGACGATGTCGTAGGCCCACCGCACGAACCCGTCACCGACCTCCCAGGCCCACCGATGACCCGGCTCGGCGGCAACCACGGTGGAGGTGGTCTGCCACGAACGCTCGGCCGTCTCGTTGTACCCGGTGAACTTCGCGCCCTCCCCGGTGTGATCTGGGTCCTCCCACTCACATCGAACGCAGGTCGGGCTCCACTCGCCCGTGCGCCGGATGTCGCTGACGACGTCGTAGACCTCGTGGGGTGAGGCCTGGACGAGGATCGTCTCGCTGTGGGTGCGTTGCTGCATACCGGCACTCTAGTGAGGCACGGACGCGGGGGAGAGTGGGATCCCGCTTTGTCGGCGGTCAATGAGAAGATGTCTTTCATCATCGGCAGCGGCCGCTTCGGCCCGTGAGGAAGGCAGGATCCACGTGAGCATCGAGCCCGGTATGCCGTGGTGGCAGAAGCTGTTGATGCTGCTGAAGATCTGGCGCCCACCGCACCGCACGAGACACCACGACGTGCGGAAGATGCCTGCGCCGGAGCCGCCGCCGGTGACGGGTGCCTACGGCAACGAGGTCGTCTCCGACACGCCGAAGCGCCGCGTGCCCCAGCGCAAGGACGTCACACCCTGAGCGAGGTCCTCGACCGCTTCTCCGGCCCCACGCGCGCCTGGTTCGACGCCTCCTTCCCGGCCCCGACCGACGCGCAGGTCGGGGCGTGGGACGCGATCAGCCGTGGCGAGCACACGTTGGTCGTCGCCCCCACCGGCTCGGGGAAGACGCTGTCAGCGTTCCTGTGGGCGATCGACCGCCTGTGGGCCTCACCTGCCCGGCCGCAGGCCCCTCGGTGCCGGGTGGTGTACGTCTCGCCCCTCAAGGCGCTCGCCGTCGACGTGGAGCGCAATCTGCGCTCCCCGCTGGTCGGCATCCGTCACGCGGCGCATCGCCTGGGGCAACCGGTCGAGGACGTCTCCGTCGCGATCCGGTCCGGTGACACCAGTGCGACCGAGCGCCGCGCGTTTGCCAAGCACGGCGCGGACGTGCTCATCACCACCCCCGAGTCCCTCTTCCTGCTGCTCACCTCGGCGGCGAGGTCGGCACTGGCCGGAGTGCAGACGGTCATCGTCGACGAGGTCCACGCGGTGGCCGGCACCAAGCGGGGTGCCCATCTGGCGCTGACCCTGGACCGGCTCGACGCCCGATTGGACCACCCCGCACAGCGCATCGGCCTCTCGGCCACCGTGCGCCCCGTCGAGGAGGTTGCGCGCTACCTCGCGGGAGGCCGGCCTGTCACCACGGTTCAGCCGCCGTCGCACAAGCAGTGGGACCTCAGCGTCACGGTCCCGGTGGCCGACATGACCGACCCCGGCTACCTCGAGGTCCGTGCGCCCGAGCCACAGGGTCACGCGGAGGGCGACCCTGTGGGCCTGCAGAATGCCGCTGATGACCACGATCGCCCTGGTGATCACGACGGCGAGGGGGGCGACGAGGACGACGATGACTTCACCGTCGGTCTGGGCCCGGTGCTGCCTGCCGAGGGCCCTGACGACGTCTGGACCCCTGCGCCGGACCCGACCGAGCGCGCCTCGATCTGGCCGCACGTGGAGCGCACCGTCGTCGACCTGGTCGCGGAGCAGACCTCGACGCTGGTCTTCGCCAACTCGCGGCGCCTGGCCGAACGCCTCACCTCGCGCCTCAACGAGGAATGGGGCGAGCGGCAGAGCCCTCCGAGCGAGGCCGACGACTCCGGCGCCGACCGGCCCACCTCACGCCAGGGACCCCCGGCCCAGGTCATGGCCCAGTCGGGGTCAGCGAGCGGCGCACCAGGGGTGTTGGCCCGGGCCCACCACGGGTCGGTCAGCAAGGAGCACCGCGCAGAGATCGAGGATGCGCTGAAGTCAGGCCGGCTTCCCGCCGTCGTGGCCACCAGCTCGCTGGAGCTCGGTATCGACATGGGCGCGGTGGACCTGGTGGTCCAGATCGAGTCGCCACCCAGCGTGGCCAGCGGGTTGCAGCGCGTCGGCCGGGCCGGGCACCAGGTAGGAGCCGTCTCGCGAGGCGCGTTCTTCCCCAAGCACCGGGGCGACCTGGTGCAGACCGCGGTCGTGGTGGAGCGGATGCAGTCCGGCCAGATCGAGGCGCTGCAGGTGCCCCGCAACCCACTGGACGTGCTCGCCCAGCAGGTCGTGGCGATGGCGGCACTGGACGAGTGGCCGGTGGACGACATGTTCGACCTCGTCCGTCGCAGCGCATCCTTCTCTTCGCTGCCCCGGCCACTCTTCGATGCCACGGTGGACATGCTCGCCGGGCGCTACCCCGGTGAGGACTTCGCCGACCTGCGACCACGGGTGATCTGGGACCGGGTGGCGGGCACGATCGCGGCCCGCAGAGGCGCCCAGCTGCTGGCCGTCACCTCGGGCGGCACCATTCCCGACCGCGGCCTGTATGCCGTGATGCTCGCCACCGGCGATGGCCCGGGCCGCCGTGTCGGTGAGCTGGACGAGGAGATGGTCTACGAGTCCCGCGTCGGTGACGTCTTCACCCTGGGCACCACCTCCTGGCGGATCGAGGACATCACGCGCGACCAGGTGCTGGTCACCCCCGCCCCCGGCCAGATCGGGAGACTGCCGTTCTGGAAGGGGGACTCCATCGGCCGGCCCGCAGAGCTCGGGCGCGCGGTGGGCGCGTTCGTGCGCGAGACCGTCTCCCAACCGCGTCCGGAGGCCGAGCGCCGGCTCGCCGAACGAGGGTTGGACGAGTACGCCGTGTCCAACCTGCTCACCTATCTCGAAGAGCAGCTGGAGGACGCCGGGCGCGTCCCCGACGACCGCACCCTCGTCGTCGAGCGCTTCCGCGACGAGATCGGTGACTGGCGCGTCGTCGTGCACAGCCCCTACGGCACTCCGGTGCACGCCCCGTGGGCGCTCTGCGTGGCGGCGCGGATGCGGGAGCGGTTCGGCGCCGACGTCCAGGCGATGGCGGCCGACGACGGCATCGTGCTGCGCCTGCCCGACCTCATCGACGACGACGGCGAGCGTTCGAGCACTCTGGACGCGGAGCTGCTGGAGATGCTGACCCTGGACCCCGAGGAGGTCCACGACCTGGTCACCACCGAGATCGGCGGCTCGGCGCACTTTGCGGCCCGCTTTCGGGAGTGCGCCGCCCGCGCCCTGCTGGTGCCCCGCCGCTCACCCGGACGACGCCAGCCCCTGTGGCAGCAGCGCCAGCGCTCGGCGCAACTGCTGGAGGTCGCCTCGCGCTACCCGACGTTCCCGATCGTGCTGGAGACCGTCCGTGAGTGCGTACAGGATGTCTATGACGTCGACGCCCTGCAGCAGCTGATGAGCGACCTCGCCCGGCGCACGGTCACCATGGTCAGCGTCACCACCCAGAGCGCCTCCCCCTTCGCCAGGTCTCTGCTGATGGGTTACATCGCCCAGTTCCTCTACGAAGGCGACTCCCCCCTGGCCGAGCGACGAGCAGCGGCGCTCTCGCTGGACCCTGCCCTGTTGGCCGAGCTCCTCGGACGCGGCGAGGGCGCCCAGCTGCGCGATCTGCTCGACCCCCAGGTGGTCGCCGACACCGCCGAGCAGCTGCAGCGACTGAGCCCGGATCGTGCCTGCCGGGACGCGAACGACGTCACCGACCTGCTGCGCACGCTCGGCCCGCTCAGCACCCAGGAGGTCACCGCTCGCGTCAGGGTGGAGCACCGCGAACACGTGCCCGGCTGGCTCGGCGAGCTCGCGGAGCGCCGACTGCTGATCGAGGTCCGCATCGCCGGTCATCAGCGCTGGGCGGACACGCAGGACGCCGCCCGCCTGCGCGACGCGCTCGGGGTGGCTCTGCCGGTCGGCGTCCCCGCCATCTTCACCGAGCCGGTGCCCGACCCCCTGGGCGACCTGGTGACCCGATACGCCCGCACGCACACCCCGTTCACCCTCGACGAGCTGGCGACCAGGCTCGGGGTGGGCCGGGCCGTCGCTCGGGAGGCGATCCGCCGGCTCGTCGAGTCCGGTCGCGTCGTGCAGGGTGCGCTGCGCCCGCTCGCCGGTGAGCCTGTCGGCGGCCAGGGCGAGGGTGCGGACGACCTGTGCGACGCCGATGTGCTGCGGATGCTGCGCCGCCGCTCCCTGGCCGCCCTGCGACAGGAGGTCGAGCCGGTCACCCAGGACACCTT
>JBAUJO010000227.1:0-22716 GCA_049683875.1 Ornithinimicrobium sp. | reverse complement strand
GGTCGAGGTCATGTTGGCGCTCGGGGCCGACGACCGCGTCGTCCCGACGGCCGGGCGCAACTCCTACCGGATGCCGTTGGCCGACGAGCAGCCGCGGTTGCGGGCCTCCTCCTGCACGGCCACGCCTCCGGACGCAACGGCTATCAGCGTCGCTGAGCAGTGGCGCGACGACCTGCTGGCCCGGACGCTGTGCGGCGCGGCGCCCACTCCCACGGAATGGCACACCGACATCGCCGATCGCCTGGTAGCCGCGTTGGGCCTGGAGTCGCAGTGGGCCGAGCGGGTGCTCCTGTCACCCTCCGGTACCGACGTGGCCTCGCTGCTGACCACCCTGGTCCAAGGTGCGCATGGTCGGGGCGTCGCGGTCATCACCGTCGGTGCGCGTGAGGCCGGCTCCGGCACCTTGCCGGCAGCGGGCTTGAGCGCCTTCCGGGACAGCGCCGCATACGACATCGACCTGCACTGCGGCGAGCCGCTACCCGGGACTCACGCCGACCGCGTCCGGGTCACCGATGTCGAGCTCAGGGACGCCGCCGGCCGCATCCGCCGCGCCAGTGACGTCGAAGCCGAGATCGAAGCACACATCGAGTACGCGGTCGAGTGTGACGACGCCGTGCTGGTGCACGTCATGGGTGGGTCCAAGACGGGCTTGTGCTGCCCGGGAGCCGACTGGGTGCGGGCCTGGCGCCAGCGCACCAGTCACGTGCGGATGGTTCTCGACGCGGCGCAGCTGCGGATGCCGCGACAAGAGCTGATCGCCTATCTGGATGCCGGGGCATCGGTGCTGGTCACCGGGTCCAAAGCCCTGGGGGCTCCTCCCTTCTGCGGCGCGCTACTGCTTGACCAAGGCCTCGCCGCCGACGCCGCCGACTTCGTCTCCTCCGGCGAGGGGCTCCCCTCCGGCCTGGCCCGATCGGTCTCCCGGGCCGACCTGCCGGAGTTCCTGTCTCCGCTGGCCCGTGGCCTGGAGGACGTGAACGTCGGGCTCCACGCGCGATGGCACCTGGCCCTGACGGAGTGGCAGCAGTACCTGGCCGTTCCCGGGGCGGAGCGCCGTCATGTGGTGCACAGCCTGCTCCACGGCTGGCGCGAGGGTCTGGCGCAGCTGCCCGGCGTGCGGGTGCTGCCTCATCATCCCGGCGCCTGCCCGACCATCCTTTCCGTGGCTGTGGCGGACGAGGACGGCTGGATGGGCAAGCATCGCCTGGCGCAGACCTACGCTCGGATCCTGGACTCCCCGGGGGTGTACATCGGTCAACCGGTCGAGCTGGCCAACGGAGCTCCAGGCGTGCTGCGCCTGGCCGTGGGAGCCGCGACGGTCACGCGCCTGATGGAGGACGCCGCCCGCAGGGGCAGCCTCGAGGAGGCGATCTCCGAGGTGGTCGGTGTGACCACGGACTCTTTCGCCGGGGCGCTCCCGGTGGGGGCAGCCAAGTTTCGGTAGCCATGAGCGTCGAGCACCCCCATGGCCTCACCGCCCGGGGGTAGCGATGGGTCTCAGCGCACGGTGCTGCGGTCACCGAGCACGCTGGGGACGGTGAGAAGCATGATCCACAGGTCCAGCCAGAAGGTATGTCGATCGATGTACTCGATGTCCAGCTCGACGCGCCGGATGACCTCCGCGGGGGTATGCATCGGCCCGCGTGAACCCTGCACCGCGGCCCAACCGGTCACTCCCGGCTTGATGCGATGGCGATGTGCATACTCGGCGATGAGCTGGGCCGACTGCACGTCACCGGTCAGCATGCCCACCGCGTGAGGCCGAGGGCCGACCAGTGACATCTCCCCGGCGATCACGTTGAGCAGCTGGGGGAACTCGTCCAAGCTGGTCTTGCGTAGTACTCGGCCGACCCGGGTCACGCGGTCGTCGCCTGCGCTCACCTGACGCTCGGCCCGCTGGTCGGCGGCCTCCTGTCGCATGGTGCGGAATTTCCAGACCACGATCTCTTCGTTGTTGAAGCCGTGGCGCTGTTGGCGGAAGAACACCGGGCCGGGGCTGTCCAGGCGGATCGCCGCAGCGATGAGCGCTAGGACAGGGGCGAGCACCACGAGCAGTGGCACCGCGAGCATCAGATCCTGCACTCGTTTGATGAACGCAACCCGCTCCGGGTCGACGCGCCGCAACGGAGCCAGAGGGGAGTCACCCAGCCGGGTGATCGCCATGGCCCGCTCCGTGGCACCAGGATGGTCGAACACCAGCGTGACCTCGTTGGGCAGGACCGCCAGCCGTGAGCTGATCTCACGGACCCGGCTCGTCGCCGATGGGTCGACAGCCACGACGATGAGGTCGACTGAGCTGATGATCCGATGCTCCATCAGGTCGCGTGTGGTCCCCAGCACGGGGACTCCCACATCGTCCATCCGAGCTCGTTCGGCGCGGTCGTCGAAGACGCCCAGGATGTGCATGTCGCGGCGCTCGAGCGCCTCGCGCACCAGCTCGGCGGCCAGGTGGGTTGCCCCGACGATCACGATGTTGGGCGTCAACCACCCCTGCGCCCGCCAACGTCGGACCAACAGCCACCACAACAGGTGAAGCCCCAGGACGGTTGCCCCACAGGCCGCCGTCCAAAGGAGTAGCGCCGCCTGGTCGGCGGAGCCATCGAGCGCCCAGTCGGTCACGAGCGCGGCGAGCCCTCCGATGAACGCGGCGGCCACGGTCCGGCTCAGATGGGCGCCCAGACGCTCCTGCCGACGCAGACGGTAGAGCCGCAACGTGGACAGGGAGCCGACGAGGCAGGCCCAGCCGATGAGATACGCAAGGATGTCGCCGACTCTCGCGTCCACCAGTGCACCCGGCGCAGACACAGCGATGAGTGCCAGCGTCAGGGCGCTGGTCACGATGAGGTCGATGAGGCGAAACGCGTAGGAGCTGTGGCGGCGGCCCCGGCGCGAACGCGAGTTGAGCAGCCGGGGAGGGCGCAAGGGCCCACGAACATGGGACGCGGTCGCGTGCTCCTCAGCATCGACCGGCCCCTGCGCAAGCGTCGTTTTACCCTCCCCATCAGGGCTCACCGAGCCCACATTACGCCCTGGGACGGCCTTGGGTGCGGCGGCGTCGCCGGGCGTCAGCTGTTGCCGCTGCCCGGGACGTCCGCGCTGCGCTCGATCTGCGCCGTCATGGCCTCGACCGCGGCCGTCGGGATGACCAGAGCGTCCAGCGCCAGGGCGCCGTCGGTGGTGACCGCGAGCGGGTTGACGTCGACCTCGGCGATCAGGTCACCGAGGTCGGCGGCGAGGTGGGACATCGCGACCAGAGCGTCGGCCACGGCACCCTTGTCCACCGGTGGTCGACCCCTGACCCCGTTCAGGATGGGGGCGATATCCAGCTTGTCGATCATCCGCCGGGCGATGGGCAGGTCGATCGGGACCAGACCGAGCTGACGGTCACCCAGGATCTCGATGAACACGCCCCCGCCGGCGACCAGCACCATGGGGCCGAACTGTGGGTCGACCACGATCCCGAAGGCCATCTCCACTTCGGCCAGATGCATGGCAGCAACGAGTGCCTCCGGGCCGAGGTGGGTCGCCATCTCGGTATAGGCCTCGCAAACCTGCTCGGCGTCGAGCAGGTTCAGCCAGACCCCGCCCACGTCCGACTTGTGCAGGATGCCGGGCACCGCGGTCTTCACGGCCACGGGGAAGCCCACCTCTTCCGCTGCGGCGACGGCCTCCTCGGCGCTGTTCACGGTGTGATGGGCGACCGTCGGAACCCCATAGTCCGCAAGCAGGTCCAGACCCTCGCCTTCGGTGAGGGCATGGGCTTCGCTCAGCCGCGCGCGCCACCGCGTCGTGACTTGCGCATCTGGAGCCATCGGGGCCGCGATGCGCGGGCTGAGCTGGAAGTCCCGGTAGGCCAGGGCGTGGCGGATGGCTTGCAGGCCCGCCACGGTGCCGTCCAGGACGGGGATGTCCAAGTCGGTCAGCCGCCGGGCCAGGTCCTGAGTGTCGGTGCCGATGTGGTTAGTGATCATGACGATCGGTTTGGTGGTGCGCCGGTGTACCCGTCGGCAGATGCGCGCGAAGGACTCGTGCAGGTAGAACCCCGAAGTCAGGTCGATGACGAACGCCCCTACCGCGGTGTCGTCGTCGTCCATCAGCGCCTGCCAGCAGCGTTCGAAGATGGTTTGGTAGTTGTTGCCCGTTCCCCAGGCGTCCAGCGGGTTCACCGGTTCCAGGCCGGGGTCGAGGTGCTCGGCCAGAGTGGTCGAGGTCTGCTCGCTGATCTGGGCGAAGGGCACGCCGATGTCGTCGGCCAGGTCGATGAGCAGCTCGCGCTCCCCACCGGAGTCATGGATGGTGGCCAGACCTCCTGGGGCCGGGCGCCGGGCGCTCGAGAGCAGCAGTGCCGTCGCGGCGAGCTCGTCCAGGGTCGTCACCGACAACACGCCGTACCGGTCGAACAGGGCCTGGTAGGCGGCGGCGTCCCCGGCGATCGCGCCGGAGTGGCTCAGGGCAAGATGGGCCGCCACCGCGCTGCGGCCGGCCTTGAGCGCCACCACCGGGACATCACGCTGGGCGGCTTTGCGCAGCACCGCGATGAAGGCGTCCGGGTTGCGCACCGTCTCCAGGAACAACGCGATGACCCGTGTGCTGGGCTGCTCCAGTGCGTAGTCCATGTACTCATCGGCCGAGGTGACCAGTTCCTGACCGGGGGAGATGGCCAGGTTGAAGCGCAGCTTCTGGTCGTTCCACAACAGCGAGGTCAACACCGAGCCCGAATGGGCAATGAGGGTGACCCCACCCTCGCGCAGCTCGTAGGGCCGGTAGAACGGGAAGGCCCGGAACCACGCCTGCGTGTTGTAGAAGCCCATGCAGTTGCCGCCCACGATCGGCAGGTCGGCGGCCTTCGCCATCGCGCGGATCCGCTGGCGCAACGAGTCCTGCCGAGTGTCGGTGGGCAACAGCACGCTGCCCGGGATGACCAACCCCCCGACGCCCAGCTCGATCGCCGTGCGGACCTGCTCCTCCAAGGCGGCGTTGCCGATGCCCAGCACCGCCAGGTCAGGCACTTCGGGTAGGTCGCGCAAGCCCCCGTAGCAGGGGTAGCCCTCGATCTCGTCGTACCGCGGGTTCACCGGGTACACCCGGCCGGGGTAGCGCGCAGCCTGCAGCTCCAGCACCATGTCGTTCCCGGCTACGTTCGGCAACGTCGAAGCACCGAGTAGAGCCACCGACGAGGGGGCCAGCATGCGGCTCAGACGATGAGGCCCGGGAGGCCGCAGGGACGTCTCAGTCATGTCTCTGGACGGGGTCGTTCTCCCGCCGCATCCGCCGTTGGGTGCTCACCTGCTCACAGTGACACAACCCCGGCGAACCCGCCTGGCCGGGTGGGCCGGCCGTGGCGCTAGGCGCCGACCCGCTGGGCTGGGGTCGTCGAGCGCCAGCCCAGCTCGGGAGCGACGTGGGTCAGCAGGCTCTCCATGAGATGGGCGTTGTAGGCGACCCCGAGCTGGTTGGGCACGGTGACCAGCAGCGTGTCGGCGGCAGCGACTGCTTCGTCGCCCGCGAGCTCGGCGACGAGGCGGTCGGGCTCACCGGCGTAGGTCTTGCCGAACCGCGCCATGCCGCCGTCGAGGAAGCCCACCTGGTCGGTGCCGCCCTGCTGCATGCCGAACAGGCGACGGTCCATGTCGTTGACGATCGGGAAGATGCTGCGGCTGACCGACACCCGCGGGGTGTGGGCGTGACCCGCCGAAGCCCAGGCGTCCCGGAACATCTGGATCTGCTCGGCCTGCAGCTGGTGGAACGGCACGCCGGTGTCCTCGGTGAGCAGGGTCGAGCTCATGAGGTTCATGCCCTGCTCACCCGTCCAGCGCGCGGTGGCCCGGGTGCCGGCCCCCCACCAGATGCGCTGACGCAGGCCCGGAGAGTGAGGTTCGATGCCCAGCAGCCCCGGGGGGTTGGGGAACATGGGTCGGGGGTTGGGCTCGGCGAAGCCCTCTCCACTGAGCACATCGAGCAGGCGAGCCGTGTGGCGCCTGGCCATGTCGGCGTCGCTCTCGCCGTCACGGGGGTCGTTGCCGAAGTGGCGAAAACCGTCGATGACCTGCTCCGGCGACCCACGGCTGATCCCCAGCTGCAGCCGCCCACCGGAGATGAGGTCAGCGGCACTGGCATCCTCAGCCATGTGCAGCGGGTTCTCGTAGCGCATGTCGATCACACCCGTGCCGATCTCGATGCGGGATGTCCGCGCTGCTACAGCAGCCAGCAACGGGTAGGGCGACGCGAGCTGACGCGCGAAGTGATGCACACGGTAATAGGCGCCGTCGGCACCCAGCTCCTCAGCGGCGACCGCGAGGTCGATGGACTGCGTGAGCACGTCCGCCGCGGACCTGGTCTGCGAGTACGGCGAGTCGCTCCAGTGACCGAAAGACAGAAATCCGATGTTCTTCACATGTAGTGGAACGCTCACTGACCTAACCGGCATTCCGTGAGAGCTCCAGCATGCGGCGAAGTGCGGGGTTGTCGATCTGGGTGGACATCAAGGTCGCGGCATCATGGGCTCCCTCCTGGCCGAGCTGGCCGGCGTAGGCCAGAGAACGCACCACGAACTCCTGCATGCCCGCCCGCGAAGCGACCCGGTGAAGCTCCTCCACCCACTGTGCGGCATGCGGATGGTCGTGGCGGACTCCGAGGCGACTCAGAGCCTCGAGGATGGAGGCCTCCATCCACACGTAGGCGTCGGACAGTCTCGTGCAGCGATGACGCGCTTCGGCCAGAAGCCTGAAGGCGTCCTCGGTCTGCACTGTCGCCTCGGCGAGCAGGCCGAGTCCTCGGCCGGCCGCGCCTTCATAGCAAGGATCTGACAGCTGGCAGGCTCGAGCGAAGGCCTGTCGGAGCCGAGCCTGGGCCCAGGCCGTCTCGCCTCTGGTCAGTTCGACCTCCCCCCGCAGGGCCTGCGGCCACGGGAGGAAGGCCGGCCAGTGATCGCGTTCGGCCAGGGCGATGGACTCGTCGAGACATGCTTCCGCGGTGCCCAGGTCTCCCCGCACCAGAGCGATGCGGCCCGCGAGGGACAACGCGAAGGCCTCGGCTCGGGGTTGTCGAGCCTCTTGCGACAAGGCGATGGCTCGCTCGACCAAGATCGTGGCGGAAGGGTAGTCACCTCTGTCGCTGGCGACGCCGCCCAGGTACATCGTGGCCTTGCCGTTCAGTGCCGCCGAGTCACCCGCGCACCGTAGTGAGCTCTCCAGCCAGTGCACCGCCCGGGAGTAGCGACCTCGGAGGAAGTCGACGTATCCCAGCTCGGCCCTGGCCTGCGACATCGACGCGCGATCGGACCCGCGGGCCGCGATCTCGTCCGCTTCGTACAGCATCTCGAGGCCGGCCTCGTCGAGTCCACCCGTCGCGTGAATGAGTGCCTCGGCCAACACGAGACGGGCCCGAATGCGCAACTGCTCGGGCCCGCTGCTGTCAGACAGCGCCACCGCTTCACGCAGCGACTGGATGCCGGCGCTGGGCGACCCCGCAGCCGTGGCGGCGGAGCCGGCTTCGACCATCGCAGCCACCGCGTCGGGGTCGACGTGCCCCTCCCGCGCTGGTGAGACACGCATGGCCGCCTGCACGGCGGGCCCCGGGGCGCTTCCCAGCTCGGTCGCGAACAGCTCGGTGCAGCGCCTGAGCTGCTCGTCGGCCGCCGCGTGGTCTCCGGCCAGTCGGTACAGGCGGATCAACAGAGCATGATGGCTCTCCTCCAGAGGGTTCATGGATGCGGCACGGGCGGCATACTCCAGTCCCTGGTGCAGGCGCCCTCGTGACAGCGACCCGAGCGCCGCCTCGTGCAGGACCGCCTCGGAGGCGGCTTGGACCCTGCGCTGCTCCGACAGCAGCCACGGCTCGAAGGCCGGCGCTCGCTGGATCGACACCCCTTCGAGCAGCTCCGCGCCCAGGCCCGGTAGGTCCACGGCTTCCTGCCACGGGGCCTCGGTCACGACGGCGACATCCACTGTCGTCCCGGGGGCCAGCTGGACTCGCAGCGGGTTTCCGCCGATGGTCGCGGCGCCGTCGAGCCCACGACGGATCTCGGCGAGAGTCCAGCGCAGCGCCCGGAGCGGGTCGTTCGCATCGGCGAACAGCAGCGAGGACACGTGCGCTCGACTCGGCGGGTGACGCGTGAGGAGGAGATAGGTCAGCAGCGCCCAGCTCTTCCGGCCACGTAGCGCCCGCCCGGCACCGCTGGGCTGCGTCAGTGTGGGCCGTCCGAGCAGATGAACGGTCAAACCCCGCATTCACCGACTGTACTCAGGGCTGGCCACCACCGTCAGGTCAGCGGCACCGCTCAGGTGTGCTCACTGACCTCATAGATCTCCTGGGCGACCAGGCCGTGGGCCTCGCGGTGTACTGCCGCGGCGGTTTCGGCGTCGGGGGCCTGCACCAGACAGAAGACTCTGCCGGCCTCCTCGTTGACCCACCCGCGCAGGTAGGTCACACCGTAAGAATCCTGGGTCGCGAGGTCGGCCTGGTGGGCGGTGTCGACGTCGGCGCTGGACACGCCGCCGTCGAAGTGGTGAACATCCATGAAGAGTGGCATGAGTCAGCCTTCTGTCCGAGGGCCTGACGCGTCTCGTCGGGCCGGTGTTGACAGCACACTCCTCCCGCGTGTGACGCCGCGTGTGACCGGCGTGCGACACCGTCTGCAGGTCTAGGCGGCGGTGCTAGGAGGCGTCGAGCTGCGCCAGCTCGTCGGCGCCGAGGTCGATGTCCGCGGCGGCGGCAGAGTCGATCACGGACTCCGGTCGCTTCGCACCCGGGATGGGGATCACGACCGGGGCCTGAGCCAGCTCCCAGGCCAGGGCGACCTGCTGCGGGCTGATGCCGCGGCGCTCGGCGACCTCGGCGAAAGCGGGATGCTTGGTGGCCAGCTCCTTGGCGTCGGCGAGCCCGCCCAGGGGTGACCAGGCGAGGAAGGCCAGACCGAGCTCGCGGCATACCTCGATCTCGGCGGCGCTGGTCCGGAACTTGGGGCTGAACTGGTTCTGCACGCTGACCAACGAGTCGCCCAGCTCGGCGTGCGCCAGTCGAATCTGCTCGGGTTCGGCGTTCGACAGCCCGACCATCGCGACCTTCCCGGACTGCACGATCTCGCTGATCGTGCCGACGACCTCCTCGTACGGCGTCTTGGGGTCGGGCCGGTGATGTTGCCATAGCGCGATCTGCTCCACGCCGAGACGCTCCAGACTCGCCTCGACGGCGAAGTGCAGGTGTTCCGGCGTGCTGTCGGTCTCCCAGCCGCCGTCGTTGGTGCGCACGTGCCCTCCCTTGGTGGCCAGCAGCACCTCCTCGCGCACGCCCAGCTCGTCCAGGAGCGAGGCGATGAGCTCTTCGTTCTGACCGCGGGCCGCGATGCCGTCGTCTCCGGAGCCGTAGGCGTCCGCGGTGTCGAACAGCGTCACCCCGGCATCCAGCGCGGCCCGGATGGTGTCGAGCAGCTGTTCGCGCGGGTGCCGGCCGTCCTGGCTCATCGTCATCAGTCCCAGGCCGATGGCCCCGACGTCGTGGCGTCCGGTGGTGTCGTTCCCGATGGTTCGTGTCTGCATGGCCCGAACCTACGCAGGAGCCCTGTCGCGTCGGCGGGCGGCCACCTCCCAGGGCAGGGTCATGACCACCAGCCAGAACATGCTGATGACCACGACCTCCACCCCCACATACCAAGGCCAGGGGCCTAGGAGGTCCAGGACCGAGGCCGTGGACGGCTTGCGCATCAGATACCCGTAGTTGGTCCCTAGCATCAGGTTGATCGCGATCACCACGACCGCCCACAGCGCCGTCGCTCCGACGGCGAACCCCCAGAGTCGCCAGGTCGGCCGCCACCCGAGCCCCCAGGTGAGGTAGCAACCCGCCCAGACGATTCCCAGGTGCATGCCCCAGAACGCCAGGAAGCGAGGGTCGGGGAAGTCGGAGTCCAGCGCCGGGGTGAGGATCGCCTGGATGGTCAACGTCAAGCCCACGTAGTACGTGAACGCAGTGGCCCTGGGCCCCCGTGTCCACAGCGCGACGACGACGGCGACGACCGCGACGTCGCACAGCTGGAAGGGCCACGACGTCTGCAGGCTGTAGTCCCCGGGGGTGAACTGGTAGATCTGCAAGGCGCCTGCGAACACCGCGATGAGGATGGCGAAGATCCGGCGTCGTGATCGCTCCTGTGCTAAC
The DNA here is from genome assembly GCA_049683875.1 of Ornithinimicrobium sp. GTDB lineage: Bacteria > Actinomycetota > Actinomycetes > Actinomycetales > Dermatophilaceae > Ornithinicoccus. The sequence goes on along the minus strand of JBAUJO010000227.1, from coordinate 12,567 downwards.
CCCCGGTGATGCCGGCCCCACCAGATGACGGCGCCGATGCCGAGTACGAACACGCCGAGCATCACCAGGTGCGAGCCCTCGAAGGCCTGGAACCTTCCCTGCGTCACGATCGCCGTCACACCTCCAGCATGACCCGGCCCCGGCCGCTGCGCGATGTGCTGTGCTCTTGGCGGCTTGATCGGTATCTGGCAATATAGAAGTATGTCGATACAAGAGGTTCCTGACTCCAGTCCGCGCGGCGATGCCGCAGAGCTCCGGGAAGCCGTCCGCGTTCGCTACGCCGCCGCCGCGGCCACAGGGTCGTGCTGTGATGGCCCGATCACGGGGGAGCTGACCCACGACGCCGACGAGGCGGCGGTCTTCGGTGCCGCGCTGTACGAGGAACAAGACGCGCCGGGCGTCGCCAGCTCGCTCGGATGCGGAGTGCCCACGGCCGTGGCCGACCTGCATCCCGGGGAGACCGTGCTCGACCTCGGCTCCGGTGCCGGGGGCGACGTGCTCATCTCCGCCCGCCGAGTCGGTCCCACGGGGCGCGTCGTCGGTCTGGACATGACCCAGGAGATGCTGGAGGTCGCGCGGGCCAACGCGGCCGAGGCCGGGGTGGACAACCTCGAGTTCGTGGAGGGGTATCTCGAAGACATCCCACTGGCCGACGACAGCGTGGACGTCGTGATCTCCAACTGCGTCCTGAACCTCGCCGCCGACAAGGCCGTGGTGCTGGCCGAAGCCGCACGGGTGCTGCGCCCGGGGGGTCGTCTCGCGTTCTCCGACGTCCTCGCAGATGACGACATGGACGCCGCCACCAAGGCCGACATGCAGGCCTGGACCGGATGTATCGCCGGCGCCCTCACCGAGACCGAGCTGGAGACCGCACTGAGCGGGGCCGGCTTCACCGATCTCGAGGTGCGACCCACCCACCGCGTGCACACCCACGCCCAAGCCGCCATCATCCGGGCCCGGCGATAGGGCGACAGCGCCTACGCGGCTGCTACTCCTGCCAGGAGCGCTGGGTGCGGGTGATCAGGTCCTGCATGACGGGGTCCCGGTCCTCACCCGACCCCAGAGCAGCCCGCTGCCGCTCAGCCCCGGTGCCGCGGCTCAGCACGCTCTCGGCGAGCCTGCCGAGGAGGGCTCGGTCCTGGGGCCCTCCAGGGTGGGTTCGATGAAGCTCAGGGTCACGACCCGTCGCGACCGGGAGCTCGGGACTCGCCCCATGGATCACACTGGCGGGATGTGGTCCGCACTGTCGCCAGAGCGCCGTGGAGTGCTGCTGGCTGTGCTCGCCCTGGGGACCCTCGCGGTGCTGGCCATCACCGTGGTGTTGGGTCGAGCTCAGTCCGAGCCGACCGAGGTGGTCCAGGACGACGTCGGACCTGTGGTTCTGCTCTCCGGCTACGGAGGCAACGTGGACGCCCTCGCTCCTGTTGTTCTCACCCTGCAGAGCCAAGGTCGCCAGGTCGAGGTGTTCCCCCCGGTGGGGGACAACACGGAGGACCTGCGCGAGCAGGCGGCCCAGTTCGAGCGGTACGCCACCGACCTCATGGCGGCCGACGACGCGACCTCCATCGATGTGGTCGGGTACTCCGCCGGGGGCTTGGTCGCACGCCTGTGGGTGCGGGAGCACGACGGGGCCGCCCATGCTCGCCGAGTGGTCACCCTGGGGTCACCGCACCACGGCACGGGTGTCTCCGCCCTGGCCACCGAGGCGGGGGGGTGCCCTCGGGCCTGCGAGCAGATGCGGCCGGGCAGCGACCTGCTGCGACGCCTGAACGCCGACGACGAGACGCCACCGGGCCCGCAGTGGGTCACCGTGCGGACTCAGGTCGACCGGACGGTCACTCCACCGGAGTCCGCCGAGCTGCACGGTGCCCTCAACATATCGGTGCAGCAGCTCTGCCCGGCTGCCACCACGAGCCATGGCGGGCTCGCGTCCTCCCCGGCCACCCTGGCCGTGCTCACCGAGGTGCTCGGCACGCAGCCGCCACAGGCCCCGGCGGCGGACACCGTGGACTGCGGCTCGTAGCGCCCTCCCTTCTCGCTGGTGAACTCCTTGGTGGACCACGCCGCTATGTGGGGTGGTCTCGGAGGCCTCGATCGCGGCGACGAGCTCGGTCGGGGCCCCAGCGGCTACTCGGCCTTCATGGCCTCGCTGCCCTGCAGGCCGAGCTCCCTCTCCATCTCCTCCAGCGGGATGCCCTTGGTCTCCGGCATGATCTTCCACACCCAGTACGTCATGAGGAGACCGAAGAAGAAGAACATGCCGAAGGCGACCCCACCACCCAGGTTGGTCGCGATCGCCGGGAAGGTCCAGGAGATGGCCGCCGCGAAGCCCCAGTGCGTCAGGGCGCCCCACGACTGGCCTCGGGCGCGGATGGCGGTGGGGAAGATCTCGGAGATGAACACCCAGATCACGGCGCCTTGGCCGAAGGCGTGGCCGCCCACGAAGAGCGCGAGCAGGACCACGATCACGCCGCCGGTGACGCCGCTGAAGTTGCCTGAGTAGATGAAGAACATCGCCGAGATCGGGCCGAGGGTGAGCAGATAGGCCACCGCGCAGACCTTCATCAAGAACTTCCGCCCGACCTTGTCGATGATGAGCAGCGCAGCGACGGTGGCGATGAGGTTGGCGATGCCCAGCCCGGCGCTGCTCAGGAACGCCGCGCTCTCACCGAGGCCGGCGTCCTGCATGATGGTCGGCGCGTAGTAGAGCACCGCGTTGATCCCGCCCAGCTGGTTGAAAGCGGCGATGGCGAAGGCCAGCATGATGACCTTGCGGTGCCCCGCCGTGAAGAACTTGACGTTCGGGCCTTCGTCCTCGTCGCGCAGCGCCTCCTCGATCTCTTCGCGCTGGAAGCGTGCCTCCTCCTTGTCGGCGGAGAGCCGGCCGATGATGTCGCGTGCCTCGTCGTTGCGGCCGACCGTCATCAACCAGCGCGGGCTCTCCGGCACCAGGAACAGCAGCAGGAAGAAGACCACGGCCGGGACGGCCTCGACGCCGAACATCCACCGCCATGCCGTGTCGTCGGGGAAGAGCCCCAGGATCGCGAAGTTGGACAGGTAGGCGACCAGGATGCCGATGACGATGTTGAACTGGAACAACCCCACGAGCCGGCCGCGGTGCTTCGGCGGGGCGACCTCGGCGTTGTAGATCGGCGCCACGGCCGTGGCTGCACCCACTCCGAGCCCGCCGAGGAGGCGGAAGATCATGAACACGATCCAGTCGGTGGCCAGCGCGCTGCCCAGGGCCGAGATGACGTACAGGATGCCGATGACGAACAGCACCGGCTTGCGACCGTAGCGGTCGGCCGGCTTGCCCAGCCCTGCGTAGGCGGCGCCAATGACCGTCCCGATGAGGGCGGTGGCCACGGTAAACCCGAGCTGGAACCCATTCAGGTCGAACACCCGCTCCAGGTCACTGGTGGTGCCCGAGATGACTGCGGTGTCGAACCCGAACAGCAGCCCCCCCAGGGCGGCGATGATCGCGCTGCGCAGAACCAGTGGCTGCATGAGAGCTCCTTTGCCCGTGTGACCGACGCCGACATCCTGGCAGGTGGATGGCGGGTTGACCAGGAATGTTGACGCAAGGGTCACAACGAAGGACACGAGCGCGGCCCGGTGCTAGGTTGCCTGGAGTCGACACGATGAAGTGGAAGGCAGGCGATGAGCGCTACCGACGACACGGTCCAGGAGCAGGACAGCGAGACGGCTCCGGTTCGCTCGAAGGCCAAGACGTGGGGTTTTCGCGCCCTCGGGCTGGGCCTGGCGGCGCTGGTGTACCTCCTGCTCTCCGGCGCAGACCTCTCGAGCGACGCTCGGTTCGTCGCGGCGGTGGCCGTTCTCATGGCCACGTGGTGGGTGACCGAGGCCATGCCGTTGTCGGCCACGGCGCTGTTGCCGATCGTCCTCCTGCCACCGCTGACCGAGCTGACCATCGACGACGCCACGGTGCCCTATGCGAACCCGATCGTCTTCCTGTTCCTCGGGGGCTTCCTCATCGCCATCGCGATGCAGAAGTGGAACCTGCACCGACGGATCGCCCTGCTGACGCTGCGGCGGGTGGGCACTCACCCGCGTCGGATCATCCTCGGAATGATGATCTCGACGGCCTTCCTGTCGATGTGGGTGTCCAACACGGCGACCACGTTGATGATGCTTCCCATCGCGATCAGTGTGCTCGCGCTCGTGGTGGAGAATGCGTCCAGCCAGGCTGGGGACAGTGCCGAGGAGCTGCGTAGCCAGATGGAGGAGGGCCAGTCCGTTACCGACGTCGTCGGCGACAAGGACGTGCGGATCTTCGGCGTGGCCTTGGTGCTGTCCATCGCCTGGTCGGCCTCGATCGGGGGCCTGGGAACTCTGCTCGGCAGCCCCCCGAACGCCATCGTCGTCGGCTATATCAGTGACGAGCTCGACCAGGAGGTCGGCTTCCTGGAGTGGATGATGCTCGGGGTGCCGTTGGTGGTCACCTTCCTGTTCATCGCCTGGCTGCTGATCACACGGCTGCTGTTCCGCTTCCACCTCGACGAGATCCCCGGTGGCCGGAAGATGATCGACAGCGAGATCGACGACCTGGGGCCCATGAGCCAGGGTGAGAAGGTCGTGCTCGCGGTCTTCGCCGGGGCGGCGTTCTTCTGGATCGTGCCCGGCCTGCTCGCCGGGATCGGTGGTCTCGGCGACGCGTTCCCGTGGCTGGACAGCTTCGACGACACCGTCATCGCCATCACCGCGGGCATCATCTTGTTCCTGGTGCCCGGCGACCGTGACGGACGGATGGCTCTGGAGTGGGAGGACGCGGAGAACGGCCTGCCGTGGGGGGTGCTCCTGCTGTTCGGCGGGGGTCTGAGCCTGGCCGCCGCCGTGGCCGCAACCGGTCTGGACGAGTGGTTCGGTGAGCAGGTGAGCGGGCTGGAGGCCCTGCCGATCGTGCTGCTGCTGGCCGCGGTGGTGACCATCGTGCTGCTGCTGACCGAGATGACGAGCAACACCGCCACCGCCGCGACGTTCATCCCCGTCCTCGGTGGAGTCGCTATCGGCATCGGGGTCGACCCCATGACACTGCTCATCCCGGCGGCGCTCGCCGCCACGTGCGCCTTCATGTTGCCGGTGGGCACGCCGCCGAACGCGATCGTCTTCGGCACCGGCGCTGTCACCATCGGGGAGATGGCCCGGGGCGGAGCGGTGCTCAACGTGGTCGGCGTCATCCTGATCACGCTCTTCGCGGTGGTCATCGGCCCCTTCGCCCTCGGGTTGGTCATCTAGCGCAGCGCGGGTGCGATGCCCCGTGCCGCGACGCGAGGGCCATCATGGTCCGATGAGACCCGTCCCGGAGCCCGGGCAGCATGGTGGAGACGGGCCGGCCGTAGCCGCGGCCCTGGGGTTCGACCCGGGAGACCTGCTCGATCTCTCGCAGAACCTGAACCCCTTCGCCCCTGATGTGGGCGCGCTTGTGGGACGGCGCCTGTCCTCGTTGCGCCGCTATCCGGACCCGGCGTTGGCCACCGAGCGCTTCGCCGCAGCCCTCGGCGTCGACCCGGGCCGGCTGCTCCTCACCAACGGGGGGAGCGAGGCCATCCATCTCGTCGCCACCGAGCTCGGTGGCCGGGTCACGAGCGAGCCCGAGTTCGCGCTGCACCCGCGCGGAACGGATGGTCCGCGGTGGCGCAGCAACCCACATAGCCCCAGCGGCGTCCTCGCGGGCCCGGGCGAACGTGCCGACGTCTGGGACGAGGCGTTCTACTCCTTGGCCACGGGGAAGTGGAGCGCCGACCGCCCCGACGCGTTCGTGGTGGGCTCGCTCACCAAGACCTTCGCGTGCCCGGGTCTGCGGTTGGGATACCTCCTGGTGCCTGACACAGCCGTCCTGTCGTCGTTCTCTCGGCACCAGCCCCGGTGGTCGGTGAGCTCTCTGGCCCTGGCAAGCGTGCCCGACCTACTGCGTGCCGCGGACCTTCCTACCTGGCAGGCCCAGATCGCCTCTGCGCGGGCAGACCTCGTGGCCCTGCTCCAGCGACGGGGCTTCCAGGTCGATGCGCACGCGGCGCCGTGGGTCCTGGTGCACGACGGCAGCCTGCGTCGGGTGCTGGCGCCACACGGGGTGCTCGTGCGCGACTGCTCGAGCTTCGGCCGACCCGACCTGACCCGGATCGCGGTGCCCGACGCCGCGGGCCTGGAGCGCTTGCGCCTGGCCCTCGACGCCATCCTCGCCAGACGGTGACGGCTCTGCAGGCAGGGCGTATGCTTCGCCTGCACCCGATCGTCGAAGTCCGGTTCATCCCGGCACTGACCCGCAACGGTAAGGCCGCCCATCACGAGGCGGACGAGTCCGGTCGCACGCATCGAGCTGCGGACCACACACCCTCGAGGAACCAGGGTTGGTCTGGCCGACACCTCCCTGTCGTTCGGGCACATCTTCCTCGATCGACAGGAGGCATCGATGTCCAGATCCCGCCGCGCAGCGGCAGTTCCGTCCCCCTACACAGCGTTCGCGGTCGCCATCGTGCTGGCTCTCAGCCTGGCCGCCTGCTCCGGCGGCAGCGATGAGTCGTCCTCCGGTGAAGGCCAGGGCGGGGGAAGCAACGAGGATGACGCAGCGCAGACCAGCAGCGCCGGTGACTTCCCGGTGACCATCTCCTCCGACGCCGGCGAGTTCACCCTCGAGGAGGCTCCGGAGCGGATCGTCTCGCTGTCACCCTCGGCCACCGAGATCCTCTTCGCGATCGGGGCAGGCGACCAGGTTGTCGCCGCGGACTCCTTCTCCACCTACCCCGACGACGCTCCGGTGACCGACCTGTCCGGGTTCGACCCCAACGTCGAGGCCGTCACCGGCTACGAGCCCGACCTCGTGGTGATCAGCAACGACGCCAACGACCTCGTCGCCTCGCTGACCGAGCTCGACATCCCGGTGTTGGTCAACCCAGCACCGGCCGACATCGAGGACGGCTACGCCGGAATGGCGGAGGTCGGCATCGCCACGGGTCACGTCGACGAGACAGCTCAGGAGGTCTCCCGGATCCGTTCCGAGGTCGAGACGGCGCTGGAGGAAGGCCCGCAGAAGCCGGTCCGGGTCTACCACGAGCTGGACAACACCTTCTTCAGTGCCAGCTCGAACGGTTTCGTGGGGTCGGTCTACGCCGAGCTCGGGGCGACCAACATCGCCGACGAGGCGGATACCGACGGCACGGGGTTCCCGCAGATGACGGAGGAGGCGATCATCGCGGCGGATCCCCAGCTGATCGTGATCACCGACCAGGTGGACTACACCGCGCAGGATGTCGCGCAGCGCCCGGGATGGGACGAGATCACTGCGGTGCAGGAGGGCAACATCGTCACCGTCGACGCCGACATCGCTTCGCGCTGGGGCCCGAGACTGCCCCAGTTCGTGTCCTCCGCCGCCACCGCGCTGACGCAGGCCGCCAGCGTTCCGACCAGCTGACCCACCGGCGACGTTGCTGTGATCTTGCTCCGACCGGCCTCTGACCCGGCCTCGCCACCGGCCGACGGTCCAGCCTCTGCCCGCGAGCTGGAGCGGGTGGTGGACCGCTCCTTCAGCCTCTCGTGGGCGGCACTGGTCGGTGCGGCGGCGATGGTGGCCGTCGTGGGGCTGCTCAGCGCCACCAGCGGCGCAGCGGGGCTGCCGGTCGGCGGGGTGACCACCACGCTGCTCGACCGGTTGCCCGGGGTGTCGGTGGCGACCTCGCTGTCCGAGCAGCAGCAGGCGATCCTGCTGCAGATCCGCCTGCCACGGATGGCCCTCGGCATGCTGGTCGGTGCCGCGCTCGGCATGGCCGGGGCCGCCTTCCAAGGTGTTTTCCGCAACCCGTTGGCCGACCCGTACCTGCTCGGCGTCTCGGCAGGCGCCGGCTTCGGGGCGGTCCTGGCCCTAGGGTTCGGCCTCGACCTGGGATGGGGCCCGTTCGCCGCAGTGCCGGCCGCGGCCTTCGCCGGCGCGTTGCTTGCCGTCACGGCCTCGGCCCTGGTGGCGCGCGGCTCGTTCGCCTCGCCCGCCACATTGCTGCTCAGCGGGGTGGCGATGGCGGCCTTGTTCTCGGCCGCTCAGACCTTCGCCCTGAGCAAGCTCGACGAGACGCGCTCCCGTGAGGTGCTGTCGTGGCTGTTCGGTCGCCTGGCGACCAGTGGATGGGACCAGGTCGTGCTGTTGGCCCCGTACGTCGCGATCTGCGGAGGCGTGCTGATGGCTCACCGTCGCCACCTCGACGTGCTGCGCGTCGGGGACGACGAGGCTCGCGCTCTCGGCCTGGACCCCGCGCGTTCGCGGTTGATCGTCATCGTCGCCGCCACTCTGCTCACGGCCGCGGCCGTCTCGGTCAGCGGTCTGATCGCCTTCGTCGGTCTGGTCGTGCCACACCTGGTGCGCCTGGTAGCGAGCCACAGCTATCGCGTCATCCTGCCGCTGTCCGCCCTGCTCGGGGCAGCGCTGCTCGCCGGGGTCGACATCGGCGCGCGCACGCTTGTGGCGCCCGGTGAGCTCCCGGTCGGGGTGATCACCGCGCTGGTCGGTGCTCCGGTGTTCGCGATCGTGCTGCGGCGAAGCGTCAGGCGCGTCTGACATGGTCGTGTCCACTCGTAGACCAGAGGCCTCGACCGTCGCCGCTGACGGGCCCGCCCTGCGCGTCGGCGGCCTGTGCGTGCGCTACCACGGAGCCGAGGTGCTGCGCGGCGTCGACCTGGAGCTGGGGCAGGGGGAGTGGCTGGCGGTGATCGGCCCCAACGGCGCCGGCAAGTCGACCCTGTTGCGCGCGCTGGCTGGTGTGGTCCCCTCCACCGGGCAGATCGCGGGTGCGGGAGGCGGTGCCCCGGCGTCGAGAGAGGTGTCGCTGGTCCCCCAGTCCCCCGTGCTGCCGGAGGGGATGACGGCGGCCGAATACGTGCTGATGGGCCGAACGGCGCACCTGGGGTGGCTCTCGCGGGAGTCACGTGCCGACCGGCGTATCACCGGGCAGGTGCTGACTCGTCTCAGGCTGCAACCTCTGGCGAGCCGCCCGGTGACGGCGCTGTCCGGTGGCGAGGCGCAACGCGTCGTGCTCGCGCGCGCCATGGCCCAGCAGGCGCCGCTGATGCTGCTGGACGAGCCGACCAGCGCCTTGGACCTCGGCCACCAGGTCGACGTCCTCGAGCTCGTCGACGAGCTGCGCAGGGCGGACGGTCTCTCGGTGGTCGCCGCGATGCACGACCTCAGCACCGCGGCGCGTTTCGCCGACCGTCTGCTGCTCATCGACCGGGGCCGGGTGGTCGCGGTGGGAACCCCCGCCGAGGTGCTGGACCCGGCTCTGCTGTCGAGGGTGTACGGCACTGAACTCACCGTGCGTGTCATCGACGGCGAGCGCGTGGTGCTGCCCGCGTCTCGGCCACAGACTCGCCCGCAGGGACAGGCTTCCTCAGTATGAGCGACGAGCGACAGCATTCGGAACCGCGCACGAGCCGGCCCTACGACCGCCGTGCACTGGTCTCGGCCCCCTCCCTCGTGCTGGTGAACACCGGCCACGGCAAGGGCAAGTCCACCGCGGCGTTCGGCACGGTCATCCGGGCGGTGGCCAGAGGCTGGCCGGCCGCAGTGGTGCAGTTCCTCAAGAGCGGCACCTGGAACACCGGGGAGGAGAAGGTATGCCGCGGCCTCGGGGTCGACTGGTTCTCCGCCGGCGACGGCTTCAGCTGGGAGTCCTCCGACCTCGAGGAGTCGCAGGCGAAGGCGGTTGCTGCCTGGCGCATCTCGGCCGACCTGATCGCCTCGGGCTCACACCGTGTGGTCGTGCTGGACGAGGTCAGCTATCCGATGAGCTGGGGCTGGGTCGACCCCGCCGCGGTCGTGACCGCCCTGAGTGAGCGGCACGAGGATGTCACCGTCATCTTGACGGGGCGCGAGATGGCCGCTGAAGTGATCGACATGGCGGACACGGTCACCGAGATGGTCAAGGTCAAACACGCTTTCGACCGCGGCATTCGCGCGCGCAAGGGCATCGACTATTGAGCGGGGCGGTGATGGTCGTCGGCGCCAGCAGCGGGGCAGGCAAGTCGACGGTCTCCGCCGCACTGTGCCGTGCCTGGGCACGCCAACAGCGTGACGTGGTGCCGTTCAAGGCCCAGAACATGTCGAACCATGCGGCGGTCACCCTCGATGGTGGTGAGGTCGGCCGCGCGCAGGCCCTGCAAGCCCGTGCCGCCGGCGTGGACATCGAGCGTCGGATGAACCCGGTCCTGCTCAAACCCGCACCGGGCTCTCGTGCCCATCTGGTCGTGCTGGGCGAGGAGGTGAGCGCCACTGACGCATGGGGCTACGGGGTGAAGGCTCAGGACCTGCGCCCCGTCGTGCTGCAGGCGCTCGCGGAGCTGCGCACCGAGCACGACTGGGTCGTGCTGGAGGGAGCCGGTGGGGCGGCCGAGATCAACCTGCTGGACCGGGATTTGGTCAACCTGCCCCTGGCGGCCGCGGCAGGCGTGCCGGCGGTCCTGGTGGTGGACATCGACCGTGGCGGCGCCTTCGCCTCGGCCTACGGCACCATCGCCCTGTTGCCCGAACGGCTTCGGGACCAGCTGGTCGGCGTGGTCTTCAACCGCTTCCGGGGCGACCCCTCACTGCTCGACGGCGGCATCGCGGAGCTCTCCTTGTGGACGGGTGTGCCGGTCCTCGGTGTGCTGCCCCACCTAGGCGAGGAACCGATGCTCGGCGCCGAGGACTCCCTGGACCTCACCAGCGTCGGCCAGGCCGGCGCCGCCAGCGGGCAGCACCCCCTGCGGGTGGCCGTGGTGGCGTTGCCGCATCTGGCCAACCCCTCCGACGTCGACCCGTTGGTGCTGGAGCCGGACGTCATGCTGCGGTGGGCCAGTCACCCGCGCGACCTCGGCGGGGCCGACCTGGTCATCCTGCCCGGGAGCCGGGCCACGGTCAGTGACCTGGCGTGGCTGAGAAGCCGAGGGCTGGCCGAAGCCTTGCGGTCCACCTCGGCGTGGGTGCTGGGACTGTGCGGCGGCTACCAGATGCTGGGCACGCAGATCGAGGACGACCTGGAGTCCGGGCAGGGAGAGATCGCCGGGCTGGGTTTGCTCGACGTGTGCACCGTCTTCGCCGCCCCCAAGGTGGTCCAGCGGTCGACCGGCAGTGCCGACGGCCATCCCGTCGAGGGATATCAGATCCGATGGGGTCGGCCCCGCGGTGGTGCCCGTCCGTGGTTGGAGCTGGACGGGGTCGCGGAGGGTGCGCGCAGCGCCGACGGGCGGGTGCACGGCACCAGCTTGCACGGGCTGATGGACAACGACGAGTTCCGGGCTACGTTCCTCGCTCGAGTCGCCGAGCAACGGGACCGCCGGTTCACTCCGGCCCCCACGGCATACGGTGACGCACTCGACGCGCATCTTGACCGGCTCGCCGACTGGCTGAGCGCGCACGTGGACCTGGGCAGGGTGAGCGCGCTGGCGGACCAAGCCGTGACCCCGGGCTGGGAGCCGGGATGGTGAGCGCGGACAGCATCGACAGGCCCACCACCCCGTGCGCCCGTCCCGAGCTCGTCGCGCCGAACGAGCACCACCGGGGTCTGCTCTGCTGGCGCTGGGCGCAGCCACCGGTGATGGTGTCCTCCGCCCCGGTCGGTGGGGGATGGACGACGCCCTCGTGGCTGGTCAACCTCGGCGTGTCTCTCGGCTACCGCCGGACCGACCTCGCCGCACACGCTGCTGCGACCGCGCGGAGCCTGGGGCTGACCGGCGAGGGGGCCACCTTGTTCACGGCTGCGGACGTGAGCCGGGTCCGCAGTGCCGAACGCGACGGGGTGCAGGTCGACGCCACCGTGGGGGTGAGCGCTCCCACCTGGGCCGCCGACGCGAGTGGTGGCTACACGGCCTACCGCCCGGGCACGATCAACGTCGTGGTGCAGGTGCCTGTCCGGCTCAGCGACGCGGCCATGGTCAACGCCGTGATGACAGTGACCGAGGCCAAGACCCAGGCACTGCTCGAGGCGCACGTGCCCGGCACCGGAACGGCCAGCGACGCCGTCGCGGTCATCTGCCGGGGCAGTGGTCGTCCCGAGACGTTCGGGGGCCCACGGTCGCCGTGGGGAGCGCGGATTGCGCTGGCGGCACACGCCAGCGTGGCCGCAGGTCTGGCGGCGCAGGCGTGCTGACCCTGGTGCTCGGAGGCACGCGGTCGGGCAAGTCGCGGTATGCCGAGCGCCTGGCCGCGGGCGCCGCCGAGCGCTGGCAGACCACAGTGCGGTACGTCGCGACGGCGCAGGTGGACCCAGGCGACGAGAGCCACCAAGCAAGGGTTGCGGCTCACCGCGCTCGTCGTCCTGCTTCCTGGGTCGACGTGGAGTGCGGTTCACCGAATGATCTAGCGCCTCTGCTGGCCACCCACGAGGTCGCCCTGGTCGACTCGATGGGATCGTGGCTCCTGCGCCACCAGGATTTCGCGGCGAACCTGGCGGCCCTGGACCGCGCACTGCGCGAGCGGGAGGCCCCGACTGTTCTGGTGAGCGAGGAGGTGGGCTGGTCAGTGCATCCCCCGACCCGGGTGGGGCGCCACTACGTCGACGCGCTGGGGCACCTCAACCAGCATCTGGC
>JBAUJO010000226.1:0-21318 GCA_049683875.1 Ornithinimicrobium sp. | reverse complement strand
GGGGCGGGCAGCCCGTAGCGCGTGGCGTGCCGCACGACGTCGTGGTTCGACAGCACCCAGGTGCTGGAGGAGCCGGATCGGGCGGCCAGGGCCAGGGAGTCGGTGATGACCCGGCGGAACTGGGCGGCGTCGAAGTCGGCGAGCAGGAGGTCGAAGTTGAAGGCCTGGCCGAGGCTGGTCGGGTGGGCGTAGCGCGCTACGCGGTCTGGCTCGACCCAGGCCTCGGCCACCGCGGCGCGGGGTGGGTCGTAGGAGTCGAGCACCTCGCGCCACTCGGCGTAGACCTCCTGGACGTCGTCGCGGTCGATCGTGGGGTGGAACCCGTCGACCGGTGTCTGGTTCAGCTCGGCCTGGGACGGGAGGTGCTCGCGCAGGTCCTTGGTCAGCATGTGCGCCACGTCGACACGGAACCCGTCCACGCCCCGGTCCGACCAGAACCGCAGCGTGTCGAGGAAGCCGTCACGCACCCCGGGATGAGCCCAGTTCAGGTCGGGCTGCTCAACCGCGAAGTGGTGCAGGTACCACTGCCCGTCGGGGACCCGCTCCCAGGCGGCGCCACCGAAGAAGGAGACCCAGTCACTCGGCGGCGTCGCGCCATCCGGGCCCGACCCGTCACGGAAGATGTAGCGGTCGCGGGCAGCGGAGCCAGGCCCCGCGGCGAGCGCTTGGAGGAACCACTCGTGCCGGTTCGAGGTGTGGTTGGGCACGATATCGACGACGAGCCGTATGTTCACGGCGTGCAGGGCCGAGACCATCTCGTCGAAGTCATCCAGCGTGCCCAAGCGGGGGTCCACGTCCTGGTAGTCATCGACGTCATACCCCCCGTCGGCGAGCGCGGAGGGGTAGAACGGGCAGAGCCAGACGGCGTCCACGCCGAGTGTGGCCAGGTAGTCCACCCGGGAGGTGATGCCGGGCAGGTCGCCGAGCCCGTCGCCGCCTGAGTCGGCGAAGCTGCGCGGGTAGATCTGGTAGACGAGGGCCTGGCGCCACCAGGCTGGCCCCGGGGCAGAGGTCCCCTCGGTGGAGGCGTCAACGGTTGTCGTCGAAGTCACTGTGGGGTTCCCTTTCCTCGGCCGGCCTGCTCAGCCCTTGACTGCGCCTTGAGTGACGCCCTCCATCACCCAGCGCTGGGTGAAGAGGTAGGCGACGATCGCCGGCGTCATGGCCATCAGGTACGAGGCGAAGGCCACGTTGTAGTTGTTGCTGAACTGGGTCTGGAAGATGTTCTGGACGACGGGCAGGGTCTGCTGGCCCGGGTCGGCGATGATCAGCGACGGCATCATGAAGTCGTTCCAGGCGTAGAGGAAGGCGAAGATGCCGACGGTGGCGCTCATCGGGGCCAGCAGCGGGAAGATGATCTGCCAGAAGGTCTGCCAGGTAGAGGCCCCGTCGATGCGCGCGCTCTCCTCCAGCTCCAACGGGACCGACCGGAGGAAGGCGGTGAACAGCAACACGCTGAAGCTGAGCTGGAACATGGTGGCCAGAAGCATGACGCCGGCCGGGTTGTCCAGCCCGATGAGACCGGTGAGACGGATCTGCGGCAGGGCCACCACCGGGAAGGGGATGAACATCGCGGCGAGCAGATAGAAGAAGGAGTACCGGAACACCCGCTTCTCCCAGTTGCGCGCGATCGCGAACGAGGCGAACGAGGCCAGCAGGATGGTCGCCCCGACCACCACCGCCGTCACCAGCGCCGAGAAGCCCAGGGCGACCGGGAAGTCGGTCAGGTTCCACGCGTCGACGAAGCCTTTGACGCTGACCGGGGAGGGAAGCTTGAAGGCGCCGTTGGGGTCGGTCGCCTGCTGCCCCGTCTTGAAGCTCATCGAGATCGTGACGAACAACGGCACAAGCACGGTCAGTGCGCACAGCGCCAACACGATCGTGGCGGTCCAGTTGACCCGCTCCATCGGGGCGCGGGTCTTGCGGCGAGGTTCGGTCTCCGCGTCCTTCGCCGGAGACTCGGCCTGCTCCGCGGGCTTGCTCGGTGCGGTGGGGTTGGGTGTGGTGGCCATCAGAGTTGACCCCTTCCACGAGTCAGAGAGAGCTGGAGCACCGAGATCAGCACGGCGATGACGAAGAAGATGGTGGCGTTGGCCATCTGGTAGGCGTAGTCGCCGGTGGAGAAGCCGCTGATGATGGTCATCGCGATGCTTCGTGTTGCGGTGCCAGGGCCACCGTTGGTCAGGCCGACGATGATGTCGTAGGCGTTGAGGTAGTTCTTGAACCCGAGAATGATGTTGATCACGACATACCCGAACATCAGCGGCAGGGTGATGCGCAGCATCTTCTGCACCGCCGATGCCCCGTCGATGGCTGCCGCCTCGTAGACGTCGCCCGGAATGGCGAGCAGGCCCGCGATGTAGATCAGCATGGTCCCGGGCATCGCCTGCCAGGCCGTCACGACGACGATGGCGATCCACGCCAGGTCGGGGTTGGCCAGGATGGTGGTGGACAAGGTGTCCAGCCCCAGCGCGCTGCCGAACTGCGGGAGGGTGTTGGAGAAGAGGAACTGGAAGACGTAGGCGATGATGATTCCGGAGATCACCATGGGGATGACGAAGATGGCTCTCAGCGCCGTCTTGAAGCGAATGCGGGAGGTCAGCCCCACGGCCAGCAAGAAGGCGATCACGTTGACCACGATCACGGTCGCGGTGGCGAACCCGAACGTGAACAGGTAGCTGCTCAAGATGGCCGGGTCGCTGAACGCGACGAGGTAGTTGGTCAGACCGATGAGCTCCCAGTCACCGAACCCGATGGAGTTGGTGAAGCTGTAGAACAGGCCGATGATCGCCGGCACGGTGATCGCCAACGTGAACAACAACACGGAGGGCAGCAGGAAGAAGAAGTAGATCTTCTCGGTCTTGCGCTTGCCCGGCGCCGGTGCCGGCGCTTGGTCGGTGGTCGGGCTTGTCTCTGTGTGCGTTGTCATCTGTGGCTTCCTTGCTGTGACCAGTCACCGGCGCTGCGCCAGGCGAGACCAGTCAGCGTCGACGACCCGCATCTGAGACTCCGGGCTGGCGCCGTAGACGATGCCTTGCAGGTAGTTGAAGAAGGGGATGGTCAGGGGGATCTGCACGGATGCGCCCTGATAGACGTCCCCCTCGTCGTAGTACTCCTTCATGCCCAGGATTCGGGGGTCGGTCACCGGCGCGGCTTCCTTCGTGGTCCCGAACCCGAGCTGCGACGCGTTGTACTCGTCCATGACGTCCTGCTCGAACAGATAGGCCAGGAACTCGCGCGCAGCCTTCTTGTTCGACGATTCCTGCGGTATCCAGGCGGCCAGGTCCAGGTTCACCCGCACCTCAAGATCGTCGGGATCGTTGGTCATCGGCAGCGGGAAGGTGCCGACCTCGAGGTCGGGGGAGGTCAGGGCGATCTCGCCCAGAGCCCACGGGCCTTGCAGGTACATGGCGGCCTGCCCTTGGGCGAAGGCCGAGTTGCCGTCGCCGTAACCCTTGCCGTCGGCGTCCTTGTTGACGTAGTTCTGCGTCAGCTCGAGCATCTGGTCGGTCGGGGGCACCATGGTCTTCTCGAACGAGACCGGGGAGTTCGGGCCGACGTCCGCGCCGAGCTCGTTGAGCTCCTCGAAGAACCGGACCGTATTGATCGAGCCGCCCACCGAGTAGTCGAACCAGCCCTGCCCGATCGTCCACGGCTCGCGGAAGGTCGCGTAGAACGGGGTGACGCCTTCGGCCTGGAGCGTGTCGCACACCTCGATGAGCTCGTCCCAGGTCTGCGGCACCTCCAGGTCGTACTCGGCGAAGATCTCCTTGTTGTAGATCACCGACGCCGCCATTACCGAGTAGGGCAGCACACTGGTGCGGCCGGGGTAGGTTGCGTACTGGTCGACCAGCTCCTGCAGGTCCGGGCGGATGCGCTGGGCAGCCTCGGTGTCGGAGAGGTCGCTGAGCGTCCCGCGCTCGACGAAGCGGGCGATCTCCATGTTGTAGTTCAGCAACCCGATGTCGGGGGGGTTCCCACGGAGGAAGCTGGCCTGCAGGTTGGAGGAGGTGTCGAGCACGACGTTCACCTCATCCTGCGAGGCGTTGTACTCCTGCACCAGATCGCGGAAGTAGGGGATGGCCTCCGGCTTGCTGAGGTGGAAGCGCACCTCATCCGCTTCGCCGGATGAGCATCCTGCCGTGACGATCAGGAGTGCCAGGGCACCGATCGCAGCACCGGCTGCGCGGCTCGCCCGTCGTCTGTCTGCAGACACCATCGTCCTCCGGTCCTCGGCGCCCACGTCCGGGAAGGAATAAATTTGGGCGCCGAATCAATTGGTTGAGTCATACTGGCACCAGGATCGAAGGAGGTCAAGAGGTCGTGACTGACCCGTCTGTATCTGCTGCGCAACGCCCGGCGCGTCTCGACGCGGTCCTGTCGTTTGCCTGGGGCCGAGCAGCATTCACGGCCTCGGACGCCATGGCCGGCACCGGATTGACGAGGTCGACGACGATCGATGCGATCGACGCGCTGGTCGAGCTGGGGCTGTTGCGGGAGCTGCCCAACGCACGGGAGGCGGGGGAGTACCTCAAGGGCCGGCCGGCGCGGCGCTTTGAGCTGAGCGCGGATGCCGCGGTGCTGGTCGGTGTCGACGCTGGGCGAGCACACCTCACCGTCACCGTGGCCGACCTGAGCGGATCACCGCTGGTCACCCAGCGTCACGACCTCGACATCGACCACGACAGCACCGACGAGCGTCGCACGGTCATCGCCGAAGGCGTCGACGAGGCGTTGGCCGCGGCGGGTCGAAGCCGCGAGGACATTCTGTCCATGTGCGTAGGGGTCCCGGCGCCGGTAGATGCCGATGGGGCCTCGCCTGCGCACCACGACCGTTTCTGGCAGCGCATGAACCCGGGGCTGGCCGAGCTCTTCTCCACCTGGGCGCCCCTGGTGCGCGTGGAGAACGACGCCGCACTCGCCGCGTTCGCCGAAGGCGCGGCGGGCGCCGCTCAGGGGTGCTCGAACTACGTGTCGCTGCTGGCCGGTGCCCGTCTCGGAGCCGGGGTGGTGGTCGACGGGCACCTATTGCGCGGTTCGCATGGAGGCGTGGGGGAGACCGTCCTCTTCGACTGGGTGGTCGGCGTCGGATCGGCGGACGGGCTGGGCCTGCGCGCAGCGCAGTGGGCCAAGCAGGACGTGGCTGCGCAGAAGGTGTCCCCCACGAGTGCCCTGGCCACGACCTCGCCCGACCAGATCGACGGGAAGCTGGTGCTCGAGCTTGCCGCCAGCGGCGACCCCGACGCGCTGCGGATCGTCGAGCGCGTAGGCCAGGTCCTTGCTCGGGTGGCCGGGGTGTTGGCGTGCATGTTCAACCCTCAGCTGATCATCGTCTCCGGAGCGCTGTCGGTCGCTGCGGAGCCCTTGGTCGCGACCGCCCGGGGGTCGCTGTCCACCGGCCTCGATCTGCCGCCGCCACAGCTGTTGACCTCGACGCTGGGTGCCGACGTGGTCGTGCGTGGCGCCGTCGCCGCGGCGACCACCACCGCCCGGTCGCGCGGCCTGGACGTCTGGTTGCACCGTCAGGAGCACGAGGCGCGCCTCCAGCCCGTGGGGTGACGCCGCGCAGATGAGGCCAGGGCGTCGTCAGCGATTCACGAGTCCAGAACCTCCCGGAGTCGGGCGGCGAAGGCCTCCGGCTTTCCCGGCCATCCGAGCTCTGGCCCGAGGAACCCGCCGTGGTGGCTCGGGAACATCGTCAGGGGCAGACCCAACCTCCGCGCCACGACCGCCGCCGACCGTCCTGTGACCTGGCGGGCCGACTCCTCACCGGCCGCCACGACGAGCAGCACCCCTGATGACGCGATGGCGTCGAAGTCGGGCGTCCACGCGGTGACGCTGTCCGAGTCACCCGAAAGCAACGGGTCGTCGCGGGACCCGTCGTCAACGGTCGGGAGGCCGAAGGCCGCCGGGTCCGGAGCGGGACGGCCGAAGAACTCCTCGGTGAGCTCGCCCTCCCACGCGGTGTAGGCGATGAACCGGGCCATGCCGTGCCCGAAACCGGCCTCCCGATAGGCACGACCCACGTCCTGCTCGGCACGGCGCACGCCATCCGCATCGGGCAGCAGGTGGGTCAGCGGCGGCTCGTGGGCCACGAGCACGCGAACGTCCCCGGGATGCGTCGCCGCGAGGGCCAGCCCGTCCACCGCACCTCCGCTGCTCCCGAAGACTTCGACGGGACCGGCATCCAGGGCCGCCACCAGGCGGTGCAAGTCGTCGGCGTGCTGTTGCGGGTCGTTGTCGGTGCGGCCGTCACTGCGGACACTGCGCCCCAACCCCCGGGGGTCGTAGGTCACCACGGTCCTGTCCGGGAAGTACGACGCCAGGGTCGTGAAGCCGCTCGCGTCCATCGGCTGCCCGATCATCAGTAGCGGGGGCCGGCCGTCGACCGCCGGCAGCGGCCCATGGACGTCATACACGATGATGGCGCCTGCGTTCTCCACGCTGCGAGTGCTGGCCTCGGCGGTCATGTGCTACCTCTCCACCCATGTGTCGTCCTGCCATCGTGGCACTGCTTTGGCGGATGGCGCCAGACCAGGCTGGGTGGGCTGGCCGGGAGGACCAAGGGATGATGGGCCAGTTCGTAGCGCTCCCCGGGGTCAGCGGTACAGGTCGCCAGCCGGACACCGCTGGCCCGTCCCTACAGGATCAACGACCGCTGCCCAGGGCACTCACCAGCGCCATGGCCAGCGGCAGCAACGACAGGGTCATCACGATGCTCCCCAGCACGGGTGCGGAACCCACCAGCACGGCACCGGCGACGATGAGCGCGGCGAACACCACCACGAGCGTCATCCGTGACACGGATCGCTCCAGCCTGCGCACCTGTGCGGACAGCGTGGGGGTCGACATCGTGAGCTCTCCCCGTTCGGCCAGAGTCAGGACCCTGTCGGCGCGCTGAGGTAGGACGAGCGCAAGACGTCCCAACGCCACAGCCTCGCTCACGACCATCTGCGGTACGTTCTGCTGCTCCTCCTGCAGGAGCTGCTCGGCGTAGGGAGTGATGGTGCCCCAGACGTCGAACTCCGGGTCCAAGCCGGTGCAGATGCCGGACAGGATGCCCGTGGACCGGCCCAGCAGGAGGAGATCCTCGGGCACCTGGAACGGCAGCTCTCGGAGGAGCTCACGGAACTGCAGCCCGAAGCGCACGACCTCCTCGGGCGGGATCTGCTGTAGCTGATCCATGCGCAGCCCGGCAAAGCGCTTGAAGACCTGCTCGGCGGCCGTCTCGATCTGTCGCAGGTCAGCCGTCGGGAGCAGCAGGTCGAGCCGCTTGAGACCCGCAACCAGGCGCGCG
This sequence comes from Ornithinimicrobium sp., assembly GCA_049683875.1. GTDB lineage: Bacteria > Actinomycetota > Actinomycetes > Actinomycetales > Dermatophilaceae > Ornithinicoccus. The sequence goes on along the minus strand of JBAUJO010000226.1, from coordinate 14,021 downwards.
CTATCGCGCAACCCGGCTGCGATGAGCAGGTCTCGCAGACCGCCACGGAGGTCCTCCGGGACGCGCCCGACCATGCCGAAGTCGACGAACATCAGCCTCCAGGGGAGGGGATCGCTCGAGCCCTCCGGGCCGGGAGCGATGAAGATGTTCCCCGGATGGGGATCGGCGTGGAAGAAGCCATCGACGAACACCTGTTGGAGGAAGGTCTCAGCGAGCGCCTGAGCAACCTCGGCGCGGTCGATACCGGCGGCCGTGATGGCGTCCCGATCGCCGAGCTTGATCGAGGAGACATCCTGCAACGTGAGTACTCGGCGACCGCTCAGCTCCCAGAGGACTGAGGGCACACCCACCCTCGGGTCGCCCGCGAAGTTGCTCGCAAACGTCTCGGCGTTGGCGGCCTCGGCGAGGTAGTCGACCTCCTGCAGGGTGGTGGTGGCGAACTCCTCGACCAAGGCTGGCATGTCCGCCCGCTCCCGGATGGGGCGGTAGCGCTGCATCCACCCTCCGACCCGACGAAGCGCAGCCAGGTCGACCTCGATGATCTGCTGAATGTGTGGACGCTGCACCTTGACCACGATGTCCGCGAACCCCTGATCGATCGCATCGTCCGGCGTGAGCCGGGCACGGTGCACCTGACCCAGCGACGCCGCAGCGAGCGGTGTCTGGTCGATCCAGGCGAAACACTTCTCAAGCGGTTGCGCGAGTTCGGACACCGCCACGGCCTCGATGGCTGGGTAGTCCTCCGGCGGAACCTCGTCTTGCAGGCCGGCGAGCTCGGCCGTCATCTCTGGAGGAAGCACGTCCAGGCGAGCCGACAAGAACTGCCCGACCTTGATCATCAACCCACCCATGGACACCGCCAACCTGCGGAACCGCACCGCCACGCGGCGCCCTCGCTCCGCCCGCCCGCGAGCCGAGAGGCGACCGAGACCGAATCGCCGAAGCACGATCTCCCACCAGATGAAACCGGCAATCACGCGCCCGAAGAAGAACACGATGCGCCAGTAGCGTGCGCGCAGATCCCGGGCCCTCATCGGTCCTCCGGGCGCTCTGAGTGACGGTGAGGTCTGGGGTGCTCAGTCCTCAGCAAGGAGGCCGTAGAGCCGCTTGCGTGTGTCGTTGAGGATATCCACCGCCGCCGACAGCTGCCGCGGCGAACCCGTGGTACCTACCTGGAAGACTGCCTGGAACAGCCGACCAGCAGCCTGCTGGTAGCCGGTGCCACCGCCCGCCGCGTCAGCCGCTTCGTCCCATGGGGCACGCCGTTCGGCGACGCGCTCTGCTGCACCCGCTCCGGCTTCGGTCAGCTGATACACCTTCTTTCCGTCGGCCGGCTCGGCGACAACCAACCCTTCGTCAGCCAGCTGCTGCAGCATGGGGTACACCGATCCTGCGGACGGGCTCCACGTGCCGGCACTGCGCTCGACGAGCTCGTTGATGATCTGGTACCCGTGCATCGGCTCTTCCGCGAGCAGCCGCAGCACGGCAGTCCGGATGTCTCCGCGGCGGGCACGCTGGGGAGGTTGTCCCATCATTCCCTGCAGCTGCTGGGCCATGCCCATGAAGGGCTTGAAGCCCGGCCGAGCCCGCCCGGCCTCCGCGGTCATTGTCGAATGGGTGTTCATCAGCCGTCCTTCCACTCTTCGAGCGACATATCGCTACCTATCGTAAACGGGCCGGGCACCAAGCCCAGCAGCGCCCCCCGAACACGGACCGAACGGCCGCCGGGTCGACAAGCCGGCGCAGGCCGAGCGTGCTGTCACATCCTGACGCGACGGCGCGGCCGCAGGAATCCTGTCCGTTGACCTGTCCGACCCAGCCCGAGATGGCATGCTCGCCTCGTGCCAGGACCTTTTCTCGCCATGCTTCGAGGTGGGCACCCCAACTCGCTGGGCAGGACTGCGGAGGTGGTCGACATGGTGCTGGCCGACCCTGCCTTGTTGACGAAGCTGTTTGACACTATCGAGGACCAGGACGACCTCGTTCGTCTGCGCGTCGGAGATGCGCTGGAGAAGGTATGCCGCGAGGAGCCCGAGTGGTTCGTGCCGCACGTCGACCGCGTGCTGGGCGATCTCGGGCAGATCGACCAGCCGTCGGTGCAGTGGCATGTCGCTCAGATACTGCACCACCTTCGCGGTGAACTCTCCGAGGACCACGCACAACGGGCCACGAAGCTGCTGCAGCGAAACCTCAGCACGTCATCGGACTGGATCGTGCTCAACGTGACCATGGACGTCTTGACGCAGTGGGCGGGTCGCGACGCGCAGCTGGCCGGCTGGCTGATGCCGGAGCTCGAACGGCTACGTCAGGACACGAGGAAGTCAGTGGCCAAGCGCGCAGGGGATCGTCTGAACGAGCTGAGCCGCTGAGGCGGACCCTGCCGAAGGGGTGAGTCATGCCTCTTCCCAACCCCGACAGCGGTGCACGGTCGCGGTCTTCGGGTAGGTGCCGCAGGGTGCGCCGGTCTCGAAAAGGTCGAGCATGAGGAACAGCGGGTAGTCGGGTGCCTGTCGCAGATGTCGCAGCACGACACCTTCGCAGCCGATCAGTGTCTCGCCGTGACCCCAGATCGCCGTCCACCTGTGCGGTCGCGAGGCGTCGAGAGGAAGGGGCACCTCGGCCATGTCGGTGGTGAGCCGTGGGTCGCCGTGGGCCTTCAGCCCGGCGCGGGCAGTGCTGGTGGCGCCGATGGCGCTGGAGTCAATCTCGAACACACAGACCTCGCCGGCGGCAGCTTCGTCCTGGTGCTCAGTGCCGACCAGCCAGGCGGCCAGCATGCAGCCCGGGTCGCGAGTCGCGCTGACCGTGATGTCGACGCGTCCGGCCGAGGGGGCCCACAACAACCGGGTGGGAGTCGGGGTGCGCACAACGAGCCCGTCCGGGCGGTGCCGATGTGTGCCCCGCCGTGAGTTCAGCTCCCCCGAGAAGGCGCCGGTCTGCAGGTTCGATACGCGCAGCGGCGCATCTTCGACCCTCCAGTCGAGCTGATCCGCATCGATGCGCAGACGCAGGCCGTCTGGAGTGAGGTCATACCGTGCGGCGGAGCGCTCTGGGGTCGTCCACTGCGGCAGGTAGTGGTCCACCCACAGCTCGAGTCGCAGCCCACCCGAGAAGTCGTCGTCCATGTCGGGCGTGCGGGGTGGGGGATCGGGCAAACGGGGGCGCTGGTTCACACGGTCATCATCCCGGCTCCGGGACACGCGCTGCTGCCCTCGGCTCGAGTCCAAGCGGCCGAGCATCGTGAAGCCTCATAAGGTCATGGCGCGTTGCGCCGCCGGAGAACCACGACCGCCATGGCGACCAGCGCCAGGCTGCCCACGAAGAGGGCCAACGGGCCACCGATCGTCTCGCCGAAGAGCTGGAACGCGAGCTGGGGCGCGAAGACGGTGAAGCCAAGACCGCCGAGGACCGCTGGGGAGGTCCGTGCCTCGCGGGTGCCGACCGCCAAGACCGCGCCGGAGACCGCGAGGCCCACAAGGAGAGCGGCCACGGGGAAGGCCTCGAAAGCCAGCACCTGCACACCGACCCCATGAGCGAGCAGGCCAGGGATCTCGAACGCCGCACGGGGCCGCAAGATCCCCCTCCATCCCAGGGCAGACCACGCCAGGCCGATTGCCATCAGCGTCACGCCGGCCCATACCTCGTCGTCGGCCAAACCCGCGGCAGCCTCGGCGGCCACCACGGTCGTCAGCAGCGCCGCCCCGGCCGCGAGCGCGGTGGGCCAGCTGGGCCGTGTGAGGTGGATCGGGACGACGGCGATCAGCGCCGCGGCACCGGCGAGCATCGTGGTCGTCTCCTCGTCCATCCTCGTCAGCTCAGTGAGCCCGATCCCGACCGTCAGCGCGATACCGACGACCGCCAGGGCCGCGAGGAGCGACTGCAACCGTGCCACCGGTCGGCTGTTCGCCCTACCCAGGGCAGCCGCGCCACCTCCCAGCGCCACGGTGCCGCCGGCCGCCGTCAACGTCCTTCCGATGCCACCGAGCTCGGCCCACAGCTCGGAGAAGAGGGCGAAGCCCGCCCCGAAGGCCAGCGCGGCACCCAGATAGGCGAGCCCTTCGGCGAGCCGTCCCACCCGACCGTCCGGCGGCGAGCCCGGCTCCTGCGCCGGCTCGTCGGTGGTCGGTGTCGCCTCCTCGAACCGGTGGATGGCTCTGGCGGTCTGCTCGTCGATCAGGCTCGCGTCGCGCCACCGTGCCACGGCCGCCTTCAGCTCCTCATCCACGGGGCTTCAGCCGGATGACGGGAATCTCCCGATCGGTCCTCTTCTCGTAGTTGGCGAAGTTGGGTGAGGCGGCAAGGATCTGATCCCACGCTTGAGAGCGCTCCTGACCGTGCAGCTCCTCGGCGATGACATCGATCGAGCGCCCCTCCACCTCGACCCGCACCCGCTCGGGGTTGGCGGCGAGGTTGAGATACCAGGCCGGGTTCTGCTGGGCGCCAGCCGCAGAGGCGACGATGAGAAAGCTTCCGTCCGGCCCCGGGAATCGCGCGAGCGGGGTCCTTCGCTCCTGACCGGACTTGCGACCGATGGTGATGAGCGAGAGCACCGACATCCCCATCATCGACCCGCGCCGACCAGCACGCTTGGCCATCGTGCGGTTGAACCAGGCGACCAGCCGCCCCTTGGGCTGGCGCCGGCCTCGCGTGCCGCGAGGGTTGTCGAAGCTCATGGAACTTCCTCCTCCTCCCGGCCGGCCGACGAGGCCTGGGGTCACAACGCTACTCCTGCCCGCCCCTCGCGGGGTCCGTTGTCGATGGACGTCGTCCTGGTCACGACCCACGCTGCTCATGGCAGCGCTGCTGAGGGCAGCGCACTCTTTTCTCGTCGTGTTCTCGGCGGGCAGCGTGGCGTCATGAGCACCGACACCGACCCGGGGGAGCACCTCGACCGCGCCCTGCACCAGTCCCTCTTCGACCAACGCACGTTGCTGCTGGGCGACCCGTTGGAGCAACGCAACAGCAACCGGCTGTGCCAGGGCCTGTTGCTGCTCGCCGCCGACGATGCGCACGCCGACATTCGACTGCTGATCAACTCCCCGGGTGGGTCCGTTCCCGGGATGTTGGCCATCCGTGACTGCATGCGCACGATCAGCAACGACGTCGTCACCGTGAACCTCGGCATGGCCTACAGCGCCGGCCAGTTCCTGCTGTCATCGGGGACCCACGGCAAGCGCTACTGCATGCCGCACGGCAAGGTGCTGCTTCACCAGGGGTCGGCCGGCATCGCAGGCACGGCGATGGACATCGCGATCCAGGCCGACGACCTACGGCACACCCGCGACACCGTCCTTGCCCTGATCGCCGAAGACACCGGTCAGAGCGTCGGCCAGGTCGAACGCGACTCCCAGCGCGACCGCTGGTTCACCGCGACCCAGGCACATGACTACGGGTTCGTCGACCACGTGGTCGAGTCGTTGGAGGACGTGCTGCCCCGGCCACGCCGCACCATGGGGCTCGGCGCAGACCCGGAGCGGACGCGATGAGCGCCTACGCCATCCCCTACGTCACCACGCAGACCTCCCGCGGGGAGCGAACGGTCGACATCTACAGCCGCCTACTGGCCGACCGCATCATCTACCTGGGTACCGGCATCGACGACGGGGTGGCGAACGCCATCATCGCCCAGCTGCTGCACCTGGAGAACGAGGGCCCCGACCACGCGATCTCGCTCTACATCAACTCGCCCGGCGGCTCGATCCCCGCCACCCTGGCGATCTACGACGCGATGCAGTTCGTCCGTCCGCGGGTCGAGACCACCTGCGTGGGTCAGGCGGCGGCCACGTCCGCGTTGCTGCTCGCCGGCGGCGCGGCTGGGCGCCGCAGCATCCTGCCCCACGGCCGGGTGGTCATCCACGCGCCGGCCGCCGAGGGACGTGGAACGGTCCCCGACCTGATCCTGGAGGCCGAGGAGGTCGAGCGCGTGCGCACCATGCAGGAAGAGATCTTGGCCGCGCACACCGGCCGCACTGCTGGCCAGGTGCGAGAGGACACCGAACGCGACCTCATCCTGACCCCCTCGGCGGCGGTGGAGTACGGCGTGGCGGATGCTGTGCTCGGCAACCGCGGCGTCTGACCAGGCAGTTGCGGTCGCTCAGGCCGCGAGGCTGACCGGGCCGGTCGGGCGGCTCGACGGCGTAGTGAGGTGGTGTGCGGCACGACGGGTCAGATCGAGGACGGTGAGGTCGAGGGCGCCAGCGACCGCCGACAACACCTCGGAGGAAGGGTCCTTGAGGCCGCGCTCGATCTCCGAGAGGTACTGCGGTGAGACGCCCGCCCGCTTCGCGACATCGGCGATGCGCTGGTCATTCTCGCGACGCTCCTGACGCAGCTGCTCACCGACCGCCTCGCGCCAGAGCCGCTCCGGGACAGTGATGGCGGACCGCCGTCGGAAGGGCACCACGTTGTCCATGACCCGACCATAATCGGCCTGCCAGAAGGAGGCCATCGCTGGAGCCAGACCGGGGGCTCACAGGAGGTGCACGACGATGTCACAGCCCACTCATAGACACGCGCGCAACCATCTCGGCTATGGCAACTGTTCGACCGATTGTTCGCGGGGCCCGCCGGGCGCTGAGCGGCACCACATCATCGACCCGTATACCGGGCGGACCGCTCCCGACACCTGGCGCAGGTCATCTGCGCCGGACCCACCGCCTGCGCGGCGAACGCCATGAGCACTGCGGCGATCGTGTTCGGCCCGATGGCCCCGGCCTGGCTGACCGCACACGGGGTGGCGGCGCGGGTCGACCGCGCCGACGGGACCGCCGTGACGACCCCAGGATGGCCGAGCGTGCCCCTCGAGGTAGCGGCATGAACGAGCTCGTGTGGCACCTCTCGCGTTCAGCGGGTGTCGTGGCGATCGCGCTGATGACCGTGGTGTTGGTGCTCGGCCTCATCACCAGTGGCCAACGGCTGAGAACAACCACCAACCCGGTCATCGACCTCGCTGGTATCGCTTGCTCATGGGGGCAGCGCTCGCCCTAAGACTGAGCGGGCACCCTTCGTCTTCGGTGGGCGTGACTCGGGTGGACACCGCATCCGGCCCACGCTGGTGCTCATCGCCGAGACCATCTGGCGCATCGCCCAGATCGCCGAGCAGGGGCCGGCCTGGTTCCGCTCCTACGGCACGCCCCAGGAGCCCGGGCCGCGGCTGGTGACCATCCATGGTGCCGTCACCGGCAAGGGAGTCATCGAGACCGAGGTGGGCACCCCTGTCGCCGAACTCCTCGACCTTGCCGGTGGCGTGGAGCCCGTCGATCACCAGCCGCTAGCGCCGGCATACGACCGGGCGAGCCCGCCGACGCGGCTCTTGAGGTCATCGTGCGTAGCCTCGAACGCCGCCTTCGTGCCCGTCGGCGCCGGGTCGGGCACGGACCAGTGAGCCCAGGCCTGATCTCCGATCTCCTCCTGGGCGGCGTCGCAGACGGTCACCACCAGGTCGCCCTCGGTCAGGCCCTCCAGGGGTCTGGGGCGAATGTCGGGGAGGTCGAGGCCATGCCGCCGCGCGGTGGCCAGAGCGCCGCGGTGGATCCGCTCTCCCGGATGGGTTCCGGCGGAGGTCACGGCCACAGCACTGGCCCCGCGCCACAGAGCCGCAGCGAGATGGGAGCGCGCGGTGTTGGCGGTACAGACGAACACCACCCGGCGTGCGGACATCTTCTGTCCGGTGGCTGTCGCGCCCGCGGACGCGGCCAGGGCCTCGCGGTCCAGACAGACGTAGGTGCGGCGCCGGTCGCCCTCGGATCGGTGGCGGTTCACCAGCGACGCCTGCTCGAGCACCCCCAGATGGTGGGCCAGCAGGTTCGACGCAATGCCCAGTGATGCGCTGAGCTGCTGGGACGAACGGTCGCTCGTCGTCAGCAGGTCGACGATGCGGAGCCTGGTGACGTCGCCCAGCGCGGCGTGGACCTCGGCACGCCGCTGCGGCCACACAGTTTGCTCATTGTTCATTGACTCAAGTTTGACTGACGGAATTCAGGCGGTCAAGATGGTGCGGTGCCGAGCTCTGCAGCCCCTCCCCTGCCTCGCCGGATGCTCGCGGAGCTGCTGGGTACCGGGCTGCTGGTCGCAGTGGTGGTGGGGTCCGGCATCGCGGCGGAGCGGCTCTCGCCGGGCGACGTCGGGCTACAGCTGCTGCAGAACAGCGTCGCCACGACCCTGGGCCTGGCGGTGCTGATCGTCATGTTCGGGCCGGTCTCGGGGGCCCACTTCAACCCGGTCGTCTCGGTGGCCGACTGGTTTCTCGGGCGTCGCGCGGGCACGGGGCTCACCGTCGGGGATCTGGGCGCCTACATCGCCGCTCAGACTGTCGGCGGCATCGCTGGCGCAGTGCTGGCCAACGCCATGTTCGAGGTCCGGACGTCGATCTCGACCAAGGAACGCCTCAGTGGCGGGCCCTTCCTCGGCGAGGTCGTGGCCACCACCTTCCTCGTGGCGTTGATCTTCTCGCTCGCTCGCTCTCACCGCGGGGCGCTCGCCGGTCCAGCGGTCGGCGCCTACATCGGCGCGGCGTACTGGTTCACCTCCTCGACCTCTTTCGCCAACCCTGCGGTGACCGTCGGCCGGGTCTTCTCAGACACCTTCGCCGGCATCGCACCTGGGTCGGCCCCAGGATTCGTGGCCGCCCAGCTCGTGGGGCTGGCGGTGGGTGTGGCCCTCACGCTGGCGCTCTACCCCGACATCGGCGAGCACGCTGACGACGTGTTGATGTCGCACCCCGACGAGCCCGCCGATGAGCGGGCCGTCGCCGACACAGACGCCGAGGGTCATGAGGTGGACGGACTTGCGAAAGACAGTTTCACAAGAGACGGGACGCGTCAATGACGACACCTCCAGCCAAGGACCCCTACGAAGAAACGGTCAAAGACCTCAGCTACGCCTACGAAGGGGTCTTCTCGAAAGACAGTGTTCGCGCGGCCGTCGATGAGGCGAGGGCGTTCCTCGAGCCGAGGTCGACCGTGAAGAACTTCTTGCAGGTGCTGGTTGCCCGACAGGCACGGGAACAGCTCATGGCTGCCGCGCAAGCCGAAGGGCGTGTCGCCAAGCAGGTCCCCGAACTGCTGTTCGTCTGCGTCCACAACGCGGGGAGGTCGCAGATGGCCGCTGCGCTTGCCGAGCACCTCTCGGCGCGTCGGGTGCACGTCCGCTCTGCCGGTTCGAACCCCACCTCGGAGATCAACCCCGTCGTGGTCCAGGCCTTGCAGGAGCGGGGTATACCGCTGAGCACTCCCTACCCCAAGCCATTGTCGAACAGTGTGGTGCGTGCGGCCGACGTGATCGTGACGATGGGCTGCGGCGACGCTTGCCCGGTCTACCCCGGCAAGCGCCACGAGGACTGGGGGGTCGCCGACCCTGCCGGGCAGCCCCTAGAGGTCGTCCGCGACATCCGCGACGATATCCAAGCCAGGGTGACGACCTTGCTGCGCAACATTCTGCCTTGAGAGGACCCCTTGCAAAGGAGCAACGTGACTGATCCGCCAACCGACCGCCCGTCGGTGCTGTATCTGTGCGTCCACAACGCCGGCCGGTCCCAGATGGCCGCGGCCTACACGCGGCACCTGTCTGAGGGTGCCGTCGAGGTGCGGTCGGCGGGCTCGGAGCCGGCCGACCAGGTGAACCCGGCTGCCGTCGCCGCCATGGCAGAAGAGGGCATCGACATCACCGCCGAACGGCCCAAGATCCTGACCGCGGACGCAGTCGCGGTCTCAGACGTGGTCATCACTATGGGGTGTGGCGATAGCTGCCCGATCTTCCCCGGCACGCGGTATGAGGACTGGGACCTGGAGGACCCGGCCGGCCGGGGAGTCGAGTCAGTCCGCGGGATTCGTGACGAGATCAAGACCCGGGTGCGGGACCTGCTCGCCAGTCTCGACGTCGGCCCGCCTGTGGGCTGACTCGTTCCGGCGAGCGCCGACCGGGTCATCGCGAGAGGAGTAGCGTGGCGAGTGAGCTGTCGACCACCAAGCCCGTCACCAGACCTCCGCGGACGGCGGCACGCACCGCCTCCGCCTTGCGAGCGCCGTAGGCCAAGCCCAACGTGTTCGGAATGGCTTGCAGCCGGTCGGGGGACACGGTGATGATGCGTCGCGCTGCCTCGGTCTCCACCGTTCTGCCCTGGCTGTCGAAGAAGACCCCACCGCACTCTCCGACCACTCCGGCTGCCGCGACGTCCTCGCGCATCTGGTCGCTGGCGATGTCGAAGATCGTGGAGCACCCCGCAGCCCAGGCCCCGATGCCCATCACGGCGTGGGTCACCTCGCCTGCTGCCTCCAGGCCGGCGACCACCGACGGCTGGCGTCGCACCGCCTCCGCCGCCTCGGCGTCGTCCAGCACGAACGGCGCATGGAAGATCGACGGAGAGGTGCCGGATACCCGCGCGGTCGCCCGCACGAGATCCACAGCGGAGGCATCCACCCCCTCGACCTCCATGGCCCCACTGAGCTGCACCACCCGGATCAGAGGCAGCCGCTGAAGCCTGCGCGTCATCGCGAAGACGGCCTTGGACCAGAACAGGCCAAGCACGTCGCCCGGCGCGAGGGTCTCGTTGAGGATCTGCGCGCCGACCCGGCCGAGCCCGTCCACCGTGTTCTCCGGGGAGGCGGGATCGACGGCGAGCACCGTGCATCGGTCGAGGCCCAGTCGCTCCTTGACGGCAGCGGAGGACTCCAGGTCCACCCCGAAGGCCGGAGCGATCTCGATGCGAACCAGCCCGGTGGACACGGCCACCTCCAGCAGTCGGGCCACTTTGAACCGGCTGAAGCCAAAGCGCTCGGCGATCGCCACCTTGGACTCGCCCAAGAGGAAGTAGTGGCGCGCCACGGAGGCCATCAGCACCGATTCCTCAAGGCTCGGGGTGACGCTCACGCAGGCCATCGTAGGCGTTGGCGTCCTTTCGCAGACCGAGATCACAAGACGACGTACTGCACGCTCAGATGAGTCCGCTCGGCGTAGAGGTTGTCAGCGTGAGATGTCGAGGATGGCCGCCATGGAGGTCAGTACCCCAGGAGCCACGCTGTAGTACACCCAGGTGCCCTGCTTGCGGGAGGTCAGCAACCCGGCTTCGCGGAGCTTCTTCAGGTGGTGCGAGACCGTCGGTTGCGAGACGCCGACGTCCAGCAGGTCGCAGACGCAGGCCTCGCCGCCCTCGGCCGCCGCCACCTTGGACATCAGTCGTAGCCGTACCGGGTCACCGAGCGCCCGGAACATCGTGGCGGCCAGAGCGGCCTGGTCCGAGGTGAGCTCCGCGCTGGTCAGCGGGGGGCAACAGGGAACCTCCGCCGCGTCGATCGTCGTTGCGGGAGAGGGTGGCATCCCTTCATGTTGACAGGGGTCGATATACCGGACAAGGCCGCCCCCACCCGGCTGGCAGCGATCGGGGCGTCCGCGGCAACGGTGCTGCGTTGATCAGGGCCCGTCGGGTCGCCACTGCGGGTCACGGCCGATGAAGCCGAGCAGTCTGTCCTGAGCCGAGGCGTCCTCGGCCACCGCGACCCGCGGGCCGTACTGTCCTGAAGACCTGATCAGCTCCTCCATAGGCTCCATGCCGGTCAGCATCTGCGCGCAGAGACCGGGGTCGAGCGTGTCCTCTTGGCCCGTGGCGCGCGCGAGATCCCAGGTGTGCATGAACACGTCGGCGGTGTAGAAGAGGTCCACGGCCTGGGTGAGCGGCAGGTCGCCGGTATGAGGGTTGGAGAACATCCGCCCGGTCGTCTCCGGGTCATCGAGCACCCGCTGGACCGCGTCAGCCTGTGCTCGCCACGCACCGTCCGGGTCCTGCTCGAGCGCAGGCCCGGCGGGCAGGCGGACGCCACTACCGGCTTCCAGGAAGCCGGGGAACCACCCGAGCAGATGACCCAGCACGTCCTGGGCGACCCACCCGCGGACCGGAGTCGGCGCATCCCACCGCGCGGTCCCCTGGACCAGGTCGCCGAAACGGCCGGCCACGGCCCGGTGTCGTGCGGCCGGCTCGGTCGGCAGGGCCTTCACAGCTCCCCGCCCGCGAGCATCCCGTCCAGCGCGGCGTACCCGTCGTTGACTCCGCTCTCCATGCCGCTGGCCAGCCACGCGTCGCGCGCCTCGAACGAGTCGCACAGGCTGGTGGCGTGGAGCATTGTGCGCCCTGCGCCGATGTCCTCGAAGGCCAAGGTCTCCAGCGCGACAGCCTCGGGCATGCCCTCCCAGGTGAACGTCTGCACGAGGCGGTCCCGCCCCACGGTATGGAAGCAGCCTCGGAACGCCGTCCGGTCGCCGTCGCGGGCTGCGGTGTATCGCCAGGAGCCGCCGTCCCGGGCGTCCCAGGTGTCGATCTCGACCGTCATGTCGGCCGGCCCCACCCAACGGGCGAACAGGTCGGGGTCGGTATGCGCCCGGAACAGCTGCGCCGGGGTCGCTGCGAACTCGCGGTAGATGTGGATCATCGGGACCTGGTGGTCGGCCTCGATCCTGGTCTGGGTCGTCGTGGTCATGATGCGTGTCCTTCTTCCGGTCGTGATGGTGTGGATAGAGGTGGTGGCAGTGGGTTGCCGTCGGCGTCGAGGGTGTCGAGGACGGCGTCGAGCCGTTGGTAGCACTCCTCGGTACGGCGCTGGTACCGCTCGATCCACCGGGTCATGAGGTCGAAGACGCCGGCTTCCAGGTGCACCGGTCGACGTTGCGCGTCGCGGCTCCGGCTCACCAGGCCGGCTTCCTGAAGCACCGTGACGTGCTTGGACACCGCCTGAACCGAGACGTCGTAGGGCGCCGCGAGCGCGGTGACCGTCGCATCCCCGGTGCTCAGCCGCGCGATGATGTCGCGACGAGTGGGGTCCGCCAGTGCGGCGAACACCTTGGACAGCTGGTCCGACATCCGCCCTCCTTTTCAACTAACTGGTTGAATAAACCTAGGGCTGCGCCCCGCCGTTGTCAACCATCCGGTTGAATTCGTATCTGATGCTCAGGTCTGGGCCGCCGACTTCCCCTTGACCGGGACACGGGGCTGTGCGACGCTGCACCGTGCAACGTGTGCTCATCTGAGGAACGCACGTGCTCATTTGGTACGTACCAACGGCGGACGGGACCCTCATGGCGGAGAACACCACAACGGAGATCGACCGTCGGATCGAGGGGATGGACGCCGAGCAGCTGCCTGTCGGCAAGCACGAGCTGCATGGGGCGCCGCACTTCGCCGGGCTCTACGCCGCCGAGAATGTCGCCGGCACAGAGTTCATCTTCGGTGCGACGTTCGTCATCCTGGGTGCCTCCATGGTGGACGTGCTGATCGGTCTGGCCATCGGGAACCTGCTTGCAGTGCTCAGCTTCCGGTTCCTCGCCGCGCCGATCGCCGTGGGCACGCGGATGAGTGTGTACACCTACCTGAGCAAGATCGCCGGTGGGTCGACCTCGAAGATCTTCAACGCCCTCAACGCCTTCCTGTTCGCCATCATCTCGGCGGCGATGATCACCGTGTCCGCCACCGCCTTCCGGCTCGTCCTCGGCTTCGAGGCGCAGACCGAGCCCTGGCCCACGAGCGTGAGCTTCATCATCCTCGCGTTGGCCTTCGGCTCCGTCGCCGTCCTCGTCGCGGCGTTCGGGTTCAACGCTCTTGCCGAGTTCGCCAGCATCTGCGCGCCCTGGCTGGTCACCATGTTCGCCGTCGGCGGCCTGGTCCTGATCCCCGCGGTCGCCGAAGCGGCGATCGGGACCACCGTGGTCAGCAGCTGGAGTGAGTTCCTCGAGATCGGCCAGAGCGAGATCTTCACCGGTGAGACGCCCGAGGGTGGGGCCGGCATCAGTCTGCTGGGCATCATCGGGTTCTCCTGGGGCGCCAACAGCTTCGCGCACAGCGGCATGATCGACATGTCGCTGCTGCGGTACGCCAAGAAGAGCTGGTACGGCTACATGTCGGGGACCGGGATGTTTCTGGGCCACTACATGGCCTGGGTCTCGGCGGGGTTCATGGGGGCTGCGGCCGCCGTCATCGTCAAGATCAGCATCGTCGACATCGAGCCCGGCAACGTGGCGTTCCAGTCGCTGGGCTACGC
>JBAUJO010000225.1:0-15943 GCA_049683875.1 Ornithinimicrobium sp. | reverse complement strand
AGCAGGGCCGACCCAGCGGCCATGTGCAACCGCGCCAGTGTCTGTGCAGGTGCCGCCAGCGAGGTGCCGGTCGTCCGCTCAGCGGCGGCCGTCGCACGGACTGCCCCCAGCAGGGTCTGCCATTGGGGATCGGGCTCGACTGGAGCGGTCACGGCTCCGCGCATCACATCCCGAACCAAGGACAGGCTGTGTCGGCTGCCGGCCACCTCTGCCCCGTCCAGGGCTGCGCTGGCAGCAGCTCCACGAACCAGGGACTCAGCCGCCGCCTCCGCCGTGCGCCGACGCAGGGCGGGGTGCCAGCGGAGCTCTTCGCAGGCCCGCCGGGCTTGCTGCACCTCATCGGAGACACCGGGCAACATCGAGAGCTGCTGGACCCGCGTGGCGACACTCATGCCCCCATCGTCTCCCCTTGCCGAAAGCGTCCGCACGCGGTTGAGTGTGAGAAGCCGATATCCCCATGCGCAGGAGGCACTGTGTCCGAAGAAACGCTGTCGAGTCTGGCCCAAGAGGACCGGCTCTTCGAGCCGAGCGAGGAGTTCAGCGCGCAGGCCAACGGCACGTCCGAGCTGTATGAAGCCGCCGCGGCGGACCAGGAGAAGTTCTGGGCCGACCAGGCCCGTGAGCTGCTGACCTGGGAGACGGACTTCGAGCAGACGATGGACTGGTCGGACGCCCCGGTCGCCCAGTGGTACACCGGCGGCAAGCTCAACGCGTGCGTGAACTGCGTCGACCGCCACGTGGACGGCGGCAACGGGGACCGCGTGGCCCTGCACTTCGTAGGGGAGGGCGGAGACACGCGGGACATCACGTACGCCGAACTGCACGAGCAGGTGCAACGGGCCGCCAACGCGCTGATCGAGGCAGGGATCGGGACCGGAGACCGAGTCGCGATCTACCTGCCCATGGTGCCGGAAGCCGCGGTGGCGATGCTCGCGTGTGCCCGGATCGGTGCTGCCCACTCCGTGGTCTTCGGCGGCTTCTCGGCGTCCGCGCTGCGTACCCGTATCGCCGACGCGGAGGCCTCGGTGGTCATCACCGCCGACGGCGGGTACCGCAAGGGCAAGGCGTCGAACCTCAAGAAGGTCGTCGACGACGCGATCGACGGTGGCGACCAGGACAGCCCGGTCACCACCGTCTTGGTCGTGCAGCGCACCGAGGAGGACGTCGACTGGCACGACGACCGCGACCAGTGGTGGCACGAAGCGCTGGAGGCCGCGTCACCGACCCACGAGGCGGAGGCGTTCGACTCCGAGCAACCCCTCTTCATCCTCTACACCTCCGGGACCACCGGGAAGCCCAAGGGCATCTACCACACCACCGGTGGCTACCTCACCCAGTCGGCCTTCACCACCAAGTACGTGCACGACATCCATCCGGAGACCGACGTGTACTGGTGCACTGCGGACGTCGGCTGGGTGACCGGCCACTCCTACATCGTCTACGGCCCCATGGCTCTGGGAGCGACGCAGGTGATGTACGAGGGCACGCCCGACACCCCCCACCAAGGCCGCTGGTGGGAGATCGTCCAGGACAAGAAGGTGACAGTCTTCTACACCGCGCCGACCGCCATCCGGGCGGCCATGAAATGGGGTGAGAGCATCCCCAACGACTTCGACCTCTCCTCGCTGCGGCTGCTCGGGTCGGTCGGTGAGCCGATCAACCCCGAGGCCTGGATGTGGTACCGCAGAGTCATCGGCGATGACCGCTGCCCGATCGTGGACACCTGGTGGCAGACCGAGACCGGGGCCATCATGATCAGCCCCCTCCCAGGTGTCACCGCCACCCGACCCGGCGCCGCGCAGGTGGCGATCCCCGGGGTCAGTGTGGACGTGGTCGACGAGTCCGGAGAGTCCGTCCCGGACGGGGCCGGGGGCTATCTGGTCGTCAAGGAGCCCTGGCCCTCCATGCTGCGGGGCATCTGGGGCGACCGCGAACGGTACGTCGACACCTACTGGTCGCGCTTCGAGGACACCTACTTCGCCGGGGACGGCGCGAAGAAGGACGACGACGGCAACATCTGGGTCCTCGGCCGGGTGGACGACGTGATGAACGTCAGCGGTCACCGGCTCTCGACCACCGAGATCGAGTCGGCACTCGTCTCCCACCCGAGCGTGGCGGAGGCGGCCGTCGTCGGCGCCACGGACGAGATGACCGGCCAAGCGGTCTGCGCCTTCGTGATCATGCGCTCGGAGGCATCCGGTGAGAGCGAGAAGGACGACCACGCGAAGACCATCGAGGAGCTGCGACAGCATGTGGCCAGTGAGATCGGAGCCATCGCACGACCCCGGCAGATCATGATCGTCTCCGAGCTGCCCAAGACTCGCTCGGGCAAGATCATGCGTCGTCTGCTGCGCGATGTCGCCGAAGATCGCGACGTGGGAGACGTCTCGACACTGGCCGATTCCACCGTGATGGACAAGATCAAAGACGGCATGGGAGGAGACTGAACAAGATTTTGCCAAACCTTGACTGATTTTTGGGTCCCCGCCAAGAAGTGACCAGGCATGATTGATCCATCGGCGCGGCACCGCGTGAGAACGCAGGTGCGCCTGGCTGTCACGGGACCAGGGAGTCGACAGGTGCCCACCCGGCACTAACAGGGGGTGCCGGGTGGGCACCAACACGTGTGCCGTGGGGCCCGGGCAGGAGCGAGTGTCCGGGTGAGCACCGCTTTTGGTTCGTGGCGCCCATCCTTCCTGCGTAGCCGTGCGTGACGGGATACAGTTCGGCCATGTCTACTTCCGAGCAATCCACGACGAACGACGAGCGTTCCGTCGGCCAGCTCGTCGCGGATCTGTCCGCCGACGCGTCGTCGATCCTCCGCAGCGAGATCGAGCTCGCCAAGGTCGAGATCAAGCACGACGTCACCCATGCCGGGAAGGGCGCGGGGATGTTCGCCGGCGCAGCGGTGCTCGGCGCGTACGGGTTCGGGCTGTTGCTGCTGGGGCTCGCCTGGGTCATCGCGATCTGGCTCCCCGTCTGGGCAGGGCTGCTGATCGTGGCCGGCGTCCTGTTCGTCATCGCCGCGATCCTGGGGCTGATGGGCAAGGGGCAGGTCACCAAGGTCAAGGGCAAGCCACAGAAGACCATCGACAACGCCCAGCAGACGGTGGCCGCCGTCAAGCCCTCCTAGGACACCTCTCGCACGACGGACCGGTCCCACGGGCGGGTCAGTCCCGCCACCTCGAAGATGCTGTCGAGCAGGCCAGCGGTGAAACCCCACACCGTCAGGGATCCTGCGGCGAACCCCGGGCCGGTATAGCCGCTGGGGTGCCGCACCCGGAAGCGTGTCGCGGGGTCCAGCAGGGTGTCGAGGGGTACGCGGACGACACGCTGGACCTCGGCTCTTTGCCGGGCCCAGATCCGGCCGGGGGAATGCCACCAGCCCAGAATCGGAGTGACGTCGTACCGGCTGACCGGGATGTGCAGCGGCGGTAACGCGGCCAGCACGCTCACCTCACTCTCGCGCAGCCCGACCTCCTCCCGCGCTTCGCGAAGGGCCGTAGCGGTGGCGCTGACATCGCCCTCCTCGTGGCCACCCCCGGGGAAGGAGACCTGGCCGGCGTGGGCACGCAGCGTGGCCGCTCGCTGGGTCAGGACGACTTCGGTGCCGCCCGAGCCCGGCGCGAACAGCATGAGCACGGCGGACTGCCGGGCCTCACTGTCTGGCGACGGGACGAAGCGGCCGGCCCAGGCCGCGGGGAGGTCCTGGACCGCATCGGCCAGCTGCAGCATCCAGGCCGGTGGCGGATGCTGCTGTGGGTGCGCTGACTCGCCCTCGTTCATCGCGGTGGCGCGTCCTTGACCAGCGCCGCTGCCCGGGCCGGATCGCTCTCCCCGACCCCGGCCGATGGGCAGAGACGTTGCACCGGACAGACTCCGCATGCGGGCTTACGGGCGTGACACATCCTCCGTCCGTGGAAGATCAGCACGTGGGAGAGCTGGGTCCACTCCCGTCGCGGGATCAAGCCGCCGACGGCGTGCTCGACCTTCACTGGGTCGGTCTCCTCGGTCCAGCCGAAGCGACGCACCAACCGGCCGAAGTGCGTCTCGACGGTGATACCCGGCACCTCGAAGGCGTTGCCGAGCACCACGTTCGCGGTCTTGCGGCCCACTCCCGGCAAGGTTGTGAGCTCACGCAGGGTAGCGGGTACGGCCGCATCGAAACGCTGCACCAGGTCTGCCGACAACGCCTGCACGGCTTGCGCCTTGGCGCGGAAGAAGCCGGTGGGCCGCAGGAGCGTCTCCAACGCCTCGCGGTCCGCGCCTGCCATGGCCACCGGGTCGGGGTAGCGAGCGAAGAGCGCCGGAGTGACTGCGTTGACCCGCACGTCCGTCGTCTGTGCTGACAGCACCGTGGCGACCAGCAGCTCGAAGGGGGTGTGGAAGTCAAGCTCGCAATGGGCATCGGGATAGCGCTCACCGAGTACGCGGTACATCTTGCGCGCTCGCCGCGTACGCGCCAGGTCGCTCTCACCGTCGGGAACCCGGGTCGTCGTCACCCGGGCAGCCTACGGCGCAGGACGTCAACCCCTGACGCTGACCGCTCGGAGGTGGCAAGATGGCAAACGTGGACACAGGGGTCGTGATGCAAGCGCCGCTGTTCGCTGCCCTCGACGATGAGACGGCTGAGCAGCTCATCCTGTCGATGTCCTCGGATGAGTACGCCAAGGGTCAGGAGATCTTCCACGAGGGCAACCCCGGCGACTCGCTCTACGTCATCACCCGCGGCAAGGTGAAGCTGGGGCGGCGCAGTCAGGACGGACGAGAGAGCCTGCTGTCCGTGCTGGGCCCGGGCGAGATGTTCGGCGAGCTGAGCTTGTTCGACCCAGGCCCCCGGCTGACCAGTGCCACGACGGTGAACGACACCACGCTGATCGCTTTGCACAACGAGGACCTTCGTACCTTCATCTCCCGCCATCCCGAGGTGGCCATGCAGATGCTCGCAGGGCTCGCCAGACGGCTACGGCGCACGAATGAGGGCCTGTCCGACCTGGTCTTCACCGACGTCCCGGGCCGGGTCGCCAAGGCGCTGCTGGACCTGTCGGCGCGCTTCGGTCAACCACACCACAGCGGCGGCGTCCGGGTGCCTCACGACCTGACGCAGGAAGAGCTGGCACAGCTGGTCGGGGCATCGCGGGAGACGGTCAACAAGGCGCTGGCCGACTTCGCCGCCCGCGGCTGGCTGGTGCTGGGCGCCAAGTCGGTCACCTTGCTCGACACCGAACGACTGGTGCGTCGCGCACGCTGAGCCATCACTGTCGCAGGTAGTCCAGCTGCGCCAGCACACTGCGCCGCGCGGCGGGCCACAAATGGGGGCCCACCTCGGCGTACACGATCTCCACCACGCGCTGCGCGAGGTCGTGATCGGCCATGGGCGGCTGGTCAAGCCGGTTGAGGGCCTGGCGGACCTGCTCGAGCCGCGCCCGTCGGTGGTCGATGTAGGCCTGCACGGTGGTGGCGGCATCACGCACCACCGGCCCGTGGCCGGGCGCGAGGGCGCTCGCCGCTCCGCTTCCGGTCAACCTCTCCAGCCGGTGCAGCGACTCGAGGTATGCCGCCAGCTGGCCGTCCGGGTAGGCGACCACCGTGCTACCCCGACCCAGGACGGTGTCACCGGTCAGCAGCACCTGTTCGGCCGGAAGGAGGAAGCTGATCGAGTCCGCCGTGTGGCCGGGCGTGCTCACGACGAGCACCTCCAGCCCACCGACGGTGATCCGGTCGCCGTCGGCCAGGCCGTCGTGGCCACGGCCGACGGCCCGCACCGGTGCCCCGGTCATGTCGGCGAACCGCTGCGCCGACTCCGCATGGTCGTCGTGGTGGTGGGTGAGCAAGATGAGCGAGACCCGGCGTCCTACGTCCTTGACCTGGGCGACGACCGCGTCCAGGTGAGCCGGGGCCAACGGGCCCGGGTCGACCACGACGCACTGCGTCGAGCTCGGTTCCGCCAGGATCCAGGTGTTGGTCCCCTCCAGCGTCATCGGCGAGGGGTTGGGGCACAGCTGACACCAGGATCGCGCCGTGAACCGGCCTCCGGCCCATCCCGGCACCGCGTGGTCATCGGTGTGTTCCCGAGGCGAGCGCATCTCGTCACACCGTCCCTGGCGTCGCCGGCACCCGGAGCCGGATTCCCAGCGCGGTGTCCACCGGGTACGGGCGCACCGGAGCCAGGCTGGGCCACCTTTGCAGGAACGCCCTGAGGCTGTCGGCCTTGGCCAGCTGCTCGGCCAGCATGCGCGTCGGCGCCATGAGCGTGTCACCCTCCCGGCGCAGCAGCTCGCAGGGTGCGACCCAGCCGGCCTCACGGGCCTCGCTCGTCTGCCCGTCCGCCACCTGACCATCGGGCACGAGGGCGGCGAAGAAGAACGTGTCGTAGCGCAGCGCCTCGCACTCCGGCGTGACCCACCTGGCGACCGGATGCAGCAGGTCGCTACGCACCACGAGTGACTCCCGCCGCGCCATCTCGGCCAGCGTGAGTCTGCGGCAGACGAGCTCCGCACGGTGGTCCTGCCACCGCCCCCCGAGGTCGGTCAGCGTCGTTTCGGACCCGCGCCCGGCGAAGAGCACCCCACACTCCTCGAAGAGCTCGCGGACGGCGGCAAGCACGATCATCCGCGCACGCTCGCAGTCGACCGCCAGGACGTCGGCCCACTGTGTCGGTGTCCGCCCCGGCCCGGCCCATGCCAGGTCGCCGTCGGCGTCGCGGGCGTCGACCCCGCCTCCTGGATAGACGTGCATCGAGGCGGCGAAGGCCATCGCGGGGACCCGTCGCTGGGTGAAGACCTCAACGCGAGGACCGTGTTCGCCCACCACCTCACGCAGCAACAACACACTGGCCGCGTCCTTCGGTGTCACCGCCGGGCGCCGAGGCTCGGCCTCCAACCATGCCCGTGCCGCGACCTCGAAGGTGGCCCGTATCGTCTCGGGCAGCTGCAGGTCGCGGTGCGGCGGGCTCACCGTCCTTCGCGCTCGCCCGTCTGGCCTGTCTGGCCAGTGGAGACGACGATCTCGACCTCGACCGGGCTGTCCATCGGCAGCACCGCGACCCCCACGGCCGAACGCGCGTGAACCCCCGCCGTGCCGAAGGCGTGCCCGAGCAGGTCACTGGCACCGTTGATGACCAGGTGCTGAGCGGTGAAACCAGGGTCGCTGGCGACGAAACCCGTGACCTTGAGGACCTGCGTGACCCGGTCGAGATCTCCCACCACGGACTTCACGGCAGCGATGGCATTCAGCGCGCACAGGCGAGCACACTCCTGGGCCTGCTCGGGGCTGACACCGCCCTGGCCGACCTTGCCGGCCACCGGCAGCTGCCCGTCCACGAACGGCATCTGGCCTGAACTGAACGTCAGGTCTCCGTGGCTGAGCGCAGGCACGTACGAAGCCAGGGGTGTGGCCACGCTCGGCAGGACGTACCCCAGCTCGCTCAGCCGATGCTCGACAGCAGAGGCTTCGGACGTGGCGCTCATTTCGCTCGCTTGAGGTAGGCGACAAGGTTCGAGCCACCGTCCGGACCCGGCACGACCTGGACGAGCTCCCACCCGTCCTGGCCCCACTGGTCCAGGATCTGCTTGGTGGCGTGAACGATCAACGGAACGGTGGCGTACTCCCAGGTGGTCATGATCCGAGCCTAGCCGCGCGGGCAACGCGTATGCGTGCCGTGTCAGGGTTCACCTCACCTCAAGGTTCGCCGCGTACTCTTTCGACCATGCGTGTTGCCACCACTCTGGCCAAGGTCACCTCCTTATTGGGGGCTTTCCTGGCCATTGCGGTGTTGATGGGCCTGATCGGGGCGGGCCTGCTGCTGCCGGTCGTGGGCACCGCAGGGTCAGCGGCACGCGAGGGAGTCGGGCTGTTCGAGGAGCTGCCGGGCGACATGGACTCCAACCCCCTGGCTCAGCAGTCCCGCATCGAGGCGGCCGACGGGTCGCTCATCTCGACCCCGGCCTTGCAGAACCGCATCATCGTGCCCCTGGACCAGATCGCCCCCGTCATGCAGGACGCCCAGGTGGCCATCGAGGACGAGCGCTACTACGAGCACGGCGGCGTCGACCCGAAGGCGCTGGGTCGCGCCGTCGTCACCAACGCGACGACCGAGGACACCCAGGGCGGCTCGACCCTGACCCAGCAGTACGTCAAGCTCACCCTGAAAGAGCAGGCGGAACGTGAGGGCGACGCCGAGGCCCAGCGTGCGCTGCTGGCGCGCAGCGGCACGGAGGGCTACGTGCGCAAGCTGCGGGAGCTGAAGTACGCCGTGACGCTGGAGGAACGGCTCAGCAAGGACGAGATCCTCGAGGGTTACCTCAACCTGGCCTACTACGGGGACCGGGCCTACGGCATCGAAGCTGCCGCGCGGCACTACTTCGGCGTGAAGGCCAAAGACCTCAACCTGGTCCAGGCGGCCACGCTGGCGGGAGTGGTACGCGCCCCCTCGGTCACCGACCCGGTCAACTACCCCAAGTCGTCCAAGGCCCGCCGCAACGTGGTCCTCGACAAGATGTACGCACAGGACATGATCACCAAGCAGGAATGGGAGAAGGCCAAGGCCTCCAACATCACCCTGGACCTCACCGACAGCCAACAGTCCTGCCTGAACTCCAAGGAACCGTACTTCTGCGACTACGTGCAGGCCTGGCTGCTGCAGACCGACACCCTGGGCGCGACCCGGGAGGAGCGCGAGCAGCAGCTGTACACCGGTGGTCTGACCGTGGAGACCACTCTGGATCCTGACCTGGCCGAGGAGATCCACAAGGTCACCTCGGCCTCCGTGCCGCCGGGCAACACGTTCGGCCTCGGGTCGGCCGCCGCCATGGTGGAACCGGGCACCGGCAAGGTGCTGGCGATCGGACAGTCCTCGGACTACAGCCTCCAGGAGTCCAACGACCAGATCAGCAAGACCTCGCTGAACTGGAGCGTCGACAGGCGCTTCGGTGGCGGCACCGGCTTCCAGATCGGCTCCGTCGCGAAGGCCTTCTCGTTGGTCACCGCCTTGGAGAACGGGGTGACGGTCGACAAGACCCTGTCCGTGCGTTCGCCGGGCCGGGTGGACTCCCGCGGCACCTGGGTGAGCGAACCTGGGGACCCGAAGACCCCGATCGGCAACACCCACCCCGCCGGTATCTTCTTCCGCAGTGACTTCGACTCCAACTGCACGTTGGGTGAGCGCTACTGGGGGGTCCGCAACGCCGAGGACGCCAACTTCACCCCGACCATCACGTTGCGCAAGGCCACGGCGTCCTCGGTCAACACCGCATTCGCCACGTTGGCGTCCGAGATCGGCACCTGCAAGATCAAGAAGACCATGGCCCGGATGGGTCTGAACAGCGGCGACGGGGACGAGTACGGCGCCGGAGACAAGAACAACCCGCCGACCTACGTGCTGGGCTCCGATGATGCGAGCCCGCTGACCGTGGCCAGCGCCTACGCCACCATCGCCTCGGGCGGCACGTACTGCCCGCCGGTGCCCGTGGCGCGGATCCTGGACAGCAACGGCGAGGAGATCCCGCTGAAGGTGCCCAAGTGCAAGCGGGTCGTCGACCGCGACGTGGCCGCTGGGGTGGCTGAGCTGATGCAGGGAGTCGTGGACCTGCAGGGCTCGGGCTTCCGCGCGGTGCTCGACAGCGGTCAGCCAGCCGGTGGGAAGACCGGCACGGCGGACGGCTCCGTGCACACCTGGTTCGCCGGCTACACCCCCCAGCTGTCCACGGCGATCTGGATCGGGGACCCTACGGGAAGCAAGCGCTACGACGGCCGGCTCGCCGACATCACACTGGGCGACCGGTTCATCGAGGGTCAGCTCTACGGCTCGAAGCTCGGCGCCCCCATGTGGAAGGACATCATGTCCACGGCGTTGAAGGGCCAGAAGGTCGAGAACTTCGACAAGCCCTCGCAAGACATCGAGGGCGATCAGCCCGATGAGGATCAGACCGTCCCGAGCGTGCAGGGCCTGAGCGAGGCGCAGGCACTCGAGCAGATCAGCCAGGCGGGCCTGTCGCCCACCACCACGCGCATCCCGTCGCCCGAGCCGGAAGGCACCGTGCTGTACACCGACCCCTCGGCGGGCCAGTCCACCGGGGGCGGCAACACGGTGACGGTCTACGTCTCCGACGGTTCCTAGTCGAGCTGCGCCCCGCGGCGTCGGGCGACGCCTCTAGCCGTCCTGTCGACCGCTCAGCGCCCGACGTACCGCGGTCGCCACCCGGCCCCCTTCCGCCCGGCCGGCCACCTGTGGTTGTACGACCTTCATCACCTGCCCCATCTGCGCCATGCCGCTGGCGCCGAGCTGTTGCACCGCCGCGGCCGCCAGTGCATCCAGCTCGGAGTCGTCCAGCTGCGCGGGGAGGTACCTCTGCAGCACGACGTACTCGGCGTCCTCGACCTCGGCGAGCTCGGGCCGGCCAGCCTGGGCATAGGCGGCCGAGGCTTCCTTGCGCTTCTTCGCCTCTTTGGCCACGACGGCCAGGGTCTCGGCCTCGCCGAGCTGGTGGTGCTGTCTGCCGGCGACCTCGGCGTTGGTGATGGCCGTGAGCGCCATCCGCAGGGTCCCCGTCCGCAGCGCGTCGCGGGCACGGATCGACTCGGTCAGGTCGCGGCGAAGCAGTGCCTTCAGCTCAGGGGGTTGCTGTTCCATCTTCGGAGTCTGGCACTCGCGCCTGGCAGTCCCGGGGCCGCGCCTTTGACATGATCGGGCGATGCCCGCACTGAGCACCGCCCGAGGCGCACTGGCGAGCACGGCCGGGGCGGGCCTGGCGATGCTGGGGTGGAGCACCGTGGTGGAACCTCGGGCGTTCGCGCTGCGCCGGGTCGATGTGCCCGTGCTGCCAGCGGGGGCGCCGGACGTCCTTGTGCTGCACGTCACCGACCTGCACCTCGTGCCCCGGCAGCAGTACCGCGCCTCCTGGCTACGGGGACTGGACGCGCTGAGCCCGGACCTGGTGCTCAGCACGGGAGACAACCTCGCACATCAGGATGCCGTGCCCGCGGCGCTGTCCGCGTACGGGCCGCTCCTGCGCCGGCCCGGAGCCTTCGTGCTGGGCTCGAACGACTACTTCCCTCCGGTGCTGAAGAACCCGTTCGGGTACTTCACCGACAGTCATCCCCGCGGGGAGGCACTCACCCGCGCCCGGCTGCCAACCGAAGACCTGGTGGAGGGGTTCGAAGGCGCCGGGTGGCACAACCTCATGCACCGGCGAACCCGGGTCACCGTGGCCGGGGTGGACCTGGAGCTGGTCGGGGTGAATGACCCACACATCGACTACGACGACTACGACAGCGTCAGTGGTCCCGCGGCGGCGAGCGCGGACCTGACCATCGGGGTCACCCACGCGCCCTACTCCCGGGTGCTCGACCCCATGGCGGCCGACGGAGCACGCCTGATCGTCGGCGGGCACACCCACGGAGGTCAGGTGTGCGTGCCGTTCCACGGCGCGCTGGTCACCAACTGCGACCTGCCCACCGGTCAGGCCAAGGGCCTGTCCCGGTGGTGGCCCGGGGCGCTCGGCCGATCTGGATCGGCGACGCCTGACGACGCCGCATACCTGCACGTCTCGGCCGGTCTCGGGGCGTCTCCGTACTCGCCTTTCCGTCTGGCCTGCCGACCCGAGGCCACCCTGCTCCGGCTCATCGCAGCCTCGCACCGCTGACGGTGAACCGCTGCCGAGCACGATTCGGCCCCCTGGTCGGCGGTGGGATATCGTGACCGACGCTCAGGCACGTGGGAGTCCGACGTGCCGGCCACGGGGTGTGGCGCAGTTTGGTAGCGCGCGTCGTTCGGGACGACGAGGTCGCAGGTTCAAATCCTGTCACCCCGACCATCAGGACGTCACGGCACCACTCAGACCGGCTTGGCCATCAGCTCGGCCGGCACCTCCGAGGCGCCGACGACCCCGCTGAGCAGCTGTGGCTCGAGCAGCTCGCCGCGGCGTAGCACGCTGACGGAACCGTTCGGCTCCAGGATGACCGCGGCGACCTCCTCGGCGTTGCGGACTCCCGCCAGCCGGAGCCGCGACTGCACCTCGCTCGGCATGACGTGGGCCCGCGCCATGTTGTCGGTGAGCATGCGTCCCCCTGCCATCAGCATCACGGGATGATGGTCGACCACCGCCAGCCCGAAGCGATGAGCCCGAATCAGCCCGATCGTGGCCTGAAGCACGAACAGCGTGGCCAGCGCAATCAGCCCGGACGCCAAGGTGGGCAGCAGTCCCAGCGCGGTCCTGCCGATGATCGCTCCGAAGGCGATCAGGGCAGCCAGGTCGAAGCCCGACATCGCAGAGAGCACGCGTGGCCCCAGCATCCGCACCAACAGCACCATCACCAGGTACATCACGACGGTTGAGACCACCACCGACAGAGCGACCTTCGGAGTCACGGTCAACAGGTCCCACAGGGACAGGTCCCTGATATCCACCACGTCCAGCATGACCAGCACGCTACTCCCGCAGCAGCGATTCCCGCCGAACCCTCGCTCGGTGACCTAGCGCCCGCGACCTCGTCCGTTGCTAGACTCCCGCGCATGCCTAGCCCGTTGCAGTGTCGGCCCCCACGGCCCCACCTCCGGGCGAGGCAACGATGAGCCTTCTGATCACTACGCTGCTGTTGGTCGTCGCGGTAGCCGTGTCGCCGACCTGCACGCGCTACTTCGGGCGGGATGCGGGGTACCCGCTGGCCGGCATCTATCTGTTGGCCACCGCCGCGTTCTTCCCGGCCGCGACCGCGGTCATGCGCGGCGAGGAGTACACCTACTCCGTGCCCTGGGTATCCGCCCTCGACGTGAACTTTGCGCTCCAGGCGGACGGTGTGGGGGTCGTCTTCACCTTCATCGCCCTGCTCATCGGCGCAGTGGTGTTCGTGTACTCGGCCCGCTACCTGGAGGACGGCCGCAACCTCAGCTTCTACCTGACCATGTGTGCCTTCACGCTGTCGATGGTGGCCCTGGTGCTCGCCGACGACATGGTGCTGCTCTTCGTCGCCTGGGAGCTCACCTCCTTGGCCTCGTTCCTGCTGATCGCCCGTTCCGGCTACGGCGGCGAGCTGGCGTCCCTGCGCACCCTGCTGATCACCTTTCTCGGCGGCCTGACCCTGCTGGCGGCCGTCGTGTCGATCATCACCAAGACGGGCACCACCTCGGTCACCGAGGTGCTGGAGGACCCGGTTTGGACGCAGGATGCGGGCTTCACGACGACGATGGCCATCCTGGTGCTGCTCGCCGCCTTCACGAAGTCGGCGCAGTTCCCGTTCCACGTCTGGCTTCCCGACGCCATGGCGGCCGCCACCCCGGTCAGCGCTTACCTGCACGCGGCGGCCGTCGTCAAGGCCGGCATCTTCCTCCTGATGCGGTTCAGTCCCGCTTTCCATGCGACCCCCGCATGGAACTACACGCTCATCTTCACCGGACTGTTCACCGGGGCGATGGCCGCCTGGTTCGCCGCGCAGAAGACCGACCTGAAGAAGCTCATGGCTTACTCCACGGTCAGCCAGCTCGGTCTGATCGTGGCGACCATCGGCATCGGCACCGAGGAGGCGCTGGCCGCGGCCACCCTGCACGTGATCGCCCACGCGCTGTTCAAGTCGGGGTTGTTCATGATGGTCGGCGTCATCGACCACGCTACGCATACGCGCGACATGCGCCGGCTCCCCCAGCTCTACAAGACGATGCCGTGGTCGTTCGCCGCGGTGATCCTGGGCTGTGCCTCGATGGCCGGAATTCCTCCGATGCTCGGCTTCGTGTCAAAGGAGGAGATCTTCGTCGCCATGCAGGAGGCCCCGGGAGGCGAGTTCGTGGGCTGGTTGGCACTGGCTGGGGCGGTCGGCGGAGCCGTGCTCACCTTCGCCTACTGCGCCAAGATCGTCTTCGGTGGGTTCGTCGACGGCAAGCGCACCGACATCGTGGCTCACGAGGGCGAACCGCTGCTGCTCATCCCCGCCGCGCTGCCGATCTTCGTCGGGCTGCCGCTGGCGCTCGGGGTCGGCGTGCTGGACACGCCCGTGCAACGCTCGGTCGAGGCATCGCTGCCCGCGGAGGAGGTCGAGCACAAGGTGCACCTGGCGCTGTGGCACGGGTTCAACCTCGAGCTCCTGCTCTCGGCGCTCGTCATCCTCGCGGGCATCGTCATCATCGCCAACCGGGCACGGCTGCGCCCCTGGATCGAGCACGACAGCTTCACGCTTGATGGTCCGGCGGTGATCGGCAAGACCGTGAAGGGCTACCGCGTCCTCGGGACCAAGCTCGCGTTGACGGTGGCGGCCAACAACCCCACCCGGCACGTGGCCGCGCAGCTCACCGTGCTGGCACTGGTACTGATCGGTGGCGCGGCCGCGGTGTGGCAGACCGTGGGTTTCGCGCCCCAACATCCCGACCTCACCAAGCCGATCGACGCCGTGGTGCTGATCGTGGTCATCGGTGGCGTGCTCGGAGCCACGCTGTCCGACTCCCGACTGGCGGCCACGGTGAGCCTGTCGGCGGTGGGCATCGCCGTGACCGTGCAGATCTTCGCCCTGGGCGCGCCGGATGTCGGTCTGACCCAGCTCCTGGTGGAGGCCCTCACCGTCCTGATGATCATGCTGGTCCTGCAGAAGCTGCCGCTGCGCTTCGGCCGCGGACCGCGATACGGCAATGCCGCTGCCGCCGCCCTGGCCATCGTGAGCGGCGTCGCAGCGGGGCTGGCCGTGTGGGCTCTGACGGGGCGGCGCGAGCGCACGCCCGTCTCCGAGTACTACCTGAACGAGGCACCCGTCGAGAGCGGCGGAGACAACATCGTCAACACCATCCTGGTGGAGTTCCGAGCACTGGACACCCTGGGAGAGCTGAGTGTGCTGGGGATGGCGGGGGTGGCACTGATCGCGATGCTCTCGACCATCCGCGACCGCTACCTGGACCCCGAGCCCAGCCACGACCGCGCTTACGTCCCCCCGCCGAAGCTACCCGTGCGCGAGGAGGGGACCACCGCCCGCAAGGCGATGACGGAGGCGTGGGGCAACGCCATACCGTTGCAGCTCCTGCTGCGCCTGACCATCCCGCTGCTGGCGGTGATCTCGGTCATCCTCTTCTGGCGCGGGCACAACGCCCCCGGTGGCGGGTTCATCGCCGCCCTGGTCGGCTCGGCCATCGTGGCCCTGATGTACCTGTCCTCCTCACGTGACCAGCCCGTGGGGCCGCCCCGCGCCCCCACAGCCCTGATCGCCGGCGGAGTACTCCTGGCCTTGGCCACCGGAGTGTGGGGCCTGGTGGCCAAGGGCTCCTTCCTAGAGCCACTGCACGGCAAGTTCCTCGGGCAGAAGCTCACCTCGGCCATCGTCTTCGACCTGGGCGTGTACGCCGCGGTGCTGGGTCTGGTCATGGTGGCGTTCAACCTCCTCGGAGCGGCTGAGGGCACCAAGGAGGGCACCCGCGAGCGGGCGGACCAAGCGGTCGAGGGTGAGGTCGAGGGCCCGATGGACACCGTCCGCGGCGAACACCCGGGCCAAGGCGACCTGCCCTCCATCCCCAGCCGCAAGACGACATTCCTGGCCTCGGGGACCGTTCCTCCTCGAGAGCGCCGACGGACCGCGAAGAAGACGCGAGAGGGGTCACAGTCATGATCCTGCCCATCACCATCGGTGTGCTCGTTGCCGGCGGGGTGTTCCTCATCGTGCAGCGCGGCATGGTGCGCATCATCTTCGGCCTGGCCCTGATCTCGCACGCCGCCAACCTGCTGCTACTGACCACCGGGGTCAGCACCTACCGCGGTGAGCCGCTGGCCAACCGCACTGCGGTGGATGTCGCCGCCGACCCCCTCCCGCAGGCCTTCGTCCTGACCGCCATCGTCATCACCCTGGCGGTCACCATCTTCATGCTCACCCTTGCGGTGGTCGGCCACAACGACGACACCAAGCACATGCCCCACACCGGAGAGTTCCACGACCGATGAACCCGGCGCTCCTCTCGCTCTTCGTCGTGCTGCCGCTC
>JBAUJO010000224.1:0-6318 GCA_049683875.1 Ornithinimicrobium sp. | reverse complement strand
GGCGAACGCCCTGGTGTGCAGGGCCACGTCCGAGTCGCTGATCGCGATCATCGGGTGGATGCCGGGCACCCGGACACTGACGTTGCCGAAGTCGGTGGACCCGGCGAGCACCTCGGGCACGACCCCGGCGGGCAGCACGTCGCGCCCTCGCGCTGCCTGAGCCCGGGACCACCGAGCGGCCAGCGTCTCGTTGTTGCGCACCGGCAGAGACGGCGGATAGGCGTCCCATGCGATCTCCACCGCGGTGTCCGTCATCAGCGCCGCGCCCTGCATGATCCGTTCGACCCGCTCGGAGAGGTCCTTGAGGGTGTCCGGGTAGGCCGAGCGCACATAGAGGTCGAGCTGGGCGCGGTCGGGGATGACCGAGGCACGATGCCCACCGTCGACCACGATGGCGTGTACCCGGTCGGAGGGAGGCATCTGCTGACGCAGCAGGCCGACTGCCTGGTAGGCCAGAGCGGCCGCGTCGAGCGCGTTACGACCCTGGAAAGGCTGAGCCGAAGCATGGGCCGAGACACCGGTGAACGTCACGCTGAGCAGTCGGCGACCCAGGAACACATGGGCGGCCACGTCGTAGCCGAACGGATGCACCATGACCGCACAGTCGAGTCCCTCGAACGCGCCGTCGGCAGCCATCACCTCCTTGCCCGTGTGCCCCTCCTCGGCCGGTGTACCCAGGAAGACCACCCGGCCTTGCACCTGGCCCTGCGTGCCTTGTTGCCCGGCCAGGACGGCCAGGGCCAGGAACGCGCCGACACCCGTGGCCGCGATGACGTTGTGCCCGCACCCGTGTCCGATCTGCGGGAGCGCGTCGTACTCGCTCAGCACCGCTACGGTCCGGTGCCGTTCCGGGTCGAACCCGGCGGTGGTGGCCTCCGCCCGCAGCGCGGTCGCGACCCCATGGGCCCCGACCCTCACCTGATGGTCGTGCCCCCGCAGCACCTCGGCGAGATGCGCCGCCGAGCGCACCTCCTCGTAGGCGGTCTCCGGGTCGGCGTGAAGGGCGTGCACGATGGCCACCAGCTGCTCGCGCTGCGACTCCACGAGGTGGGTGAGCTGGTCATGGTCGGCCTTCGGCGCCCCGTCGAACGGGCTGGACGGAGGCTCGGCGTCCCGCTGGGCCGCGTCGACTCCGCGTTGGAGGTGGTGCAGGTATGCGGTGCTCGGGGAGGGGGCCCCGGAGGAGGTCATACCCGAGGATGCCACGCGCGCGTAGTCACGGAGAGGTCATCCCGGGATGTGTCGTGGAGGTCATCTCACGATG
Organism: Ornithinimicrobium sp.; assembly: GCA_049683875.1. Taxonomy (GTDB): domain Bacteria; phylum Actinomycetota; class Actinomycetes; order Actinomycetales; family Dermatophilaceae; genus Ornithinicoccus. The sequence goes on along the minus strand of JBAUJO010000224.1, from coordinate 5,054 downwards.
TGTCGCAACGCTATCCGCGCGATCGGCGCGTAGGTCGCGATGACCGGTGCGTGTCCCCGCAGCCGTAGCCATGTGGCCGACCGTGGCGCCGCTCGCTTCGCCGCCCGGCCCCGCCTGTCGCGCCGAGAGGCTGCGGGCGCGGGGGTGACCCCGTGATCCAGCCTCACCGTGGTGATCACGCGGCCCGCCAGCTGCGGCTGAACCGTCCACGACCAGGTTTGCGCGACCTCATCCACGGCCTCCACCCGGAAGGGCACGGCGAGCCGCCAGGGGCCGCGCACCCTGCCCGTGGTCTGAGGCCGCAGCCTCGCGTGCGGGTAGTCGACGCCCCTCACCTGTGGTGACCAGCTCGACCAGCGGGACGGCTCGGCGTAGCGGAGCCACACGACCTCGGCGCTGGCCGGGCCTCGGGCACGCAACGTCAGCTGAGCCATGCGAGCACCTGCGCGACGGCCTCCTCAGCGGTGGCCACATCGCACAGCCCATCGTCTTCAGGCAGGTCCCAGCCGTGGACCGCAGCCACGGGTACCCCCGTCCGAAGGGCCAACGCCACCTCGCTGAGGGTGCCCCAGCTGCCTCCGACGCAGATGAGCGCGTCGCAGGTGCGCACGAGCAGGGCGTTGCGCATCTCCCCCATCCCCGTGGGGATGACCACGTCGACGTGACGATTGGCCTGCGTCCGCGCGGTGCCGGGCAGGAGACCGACGGTCAGGCCGCCCTCGCGCTGTGCACCCCGCGACGCGGCTTCCATCACCCCGCCCATGCCGCCCGAGACCACGACCGCCTCGGCTCGGGCGAGCAGCTGTCCCACCCGGTCGGCGACATCCGCTTCTGGCGCCGAGGGGAGGCTGGGTCCGACCACGCCGACGTAGCGCTGGCGCGGGCTCAGGGGCGCACCATCCCGTAGGTGTGGCCGATGTCCACCGCCAGCACCAGGCGCTGCTCGGCGACCTGGACCTCTCGGAACTTCTCCCACTTCTCGTGCTCGCCGGCCAGCTTCCGGTACAGCTCGACGAGCTCGTCGGCGGCTGGGTCGTCGGGGTCACGGGCGACATCGCCGAGCACCGCGTCGCCCTCGGCCACGAGATAGGCCCAGAAGTCGTCGCTGCTCACGTGCAGTGACACCCGTGGGTCGCGCTGGGCGTTGCGGGTCTTGGCTCGGTCGGCCGTCACGGAGACCAGTGCCCGCCCGCTGTCGCGGTCGTAGTGATACAGGACGTTGGACAGCTGTGGCCGCCCGTCGCGTTTGAGGGTGACCAGCACCGCCTTGGAGTGCTCAGCGAGGAACTCGTGGTGCCGCTCCGGGATCCGCTCATGTGCCTGCTGCTGGTTGTCGTCCATGAGTATGGCTAACGCTCACCGGGCGTGGGGTAGTCCGTCAGGCCCTCGCGCAGACGCCGGAGGCGTGCATGCAGCGCCGGGCGCCGGTCGTCGTTGCCGATGAGCCCTACGTAGCGCTCTGCGTAGACGTGCAGGAGCGCATCGTCCAACCGGCGCACGGCACCGGGCGGGTACCGGTAGTCCATGCCGGCGTTGATCGCTGCCGTGTCGACCGCGGCCATCAGAGCTCCGAGCTCGTCCAACGAGGTGATCCCCAGCTCCAGCAGCAACCCCGAGATCCAGGCGTAGTGCTCGGTGCGAGACCAGCCGGCGTCGGCGAACCGACCGGCGAGGAAGGATGCGAGATCCTGCGCGCTGATCCGAGGGTCCCGCTCGTCGATCTCCGAACGCTGGCCGGTCATCGACTCCTGGAGCCGGTCGCGGATGGTCGCGAACTCGCGGTCGGCCAGCTCCAACAGGCCAGCAGCGAGGGTGAACCGGCGATCCAGGTCCGGCGCCTGCTCGGCCGGCACCGTGCCCTTGTAGCGGATGTCGTGCTCGAACTCGGCCCAGGCGTGCTGCAGCACCGTGCGCACCTGCACCGAGGCACGGTGCCCATGAACACCGCGCGCGGTGTCGCCATCCTCGACCGGGACCTCGACCAGGAGATGTCGACTGGAGTAGCCGAACCGGCCCTCCTGCGCGGTCTCACGGCCCATGTCGCGGTCCTGCAACATGCTCAGCTGGTCCGCGAGCAGGTCGGCGACCGCCGCCACGTCGCTGTGCACGAAGGTGATCACACGCACACCGATCTGGTCGGTGATCTCGCGCAGCGGGTCGGTGAATACGGCACGGCCGTCGATCCGCCGGTGTGCCTTGACCGCGAAGGAGGCGACGCTCTTGGTGCGACCGGTCACGCTCAGGTAGTTGATCCCGGCGTCGTCCAGCAGTGCAGTGACCAGGGCCACGTAGGAGTCGGTTGCGGCCAGGATCGCGGGCCGTCGTTCCTCGTACTGGCGCGTGGCGGTATGCGCCACCGAGTCGCCGGACAGATGAGGCCGCGACGAAGACTCCAGACCCGGGTGCAGGGCCGGGGTCACGATGTAGCCGGTGGCGAGGTCCCCGTAGACCGTGGTCGCCGTCGGGTGCGCAGAGGCGAACATCCCCACGTAGGCGCAGACGACCGCGTCGACCTGGTCCTCGGCCCGGCGCAGCTCGCTCTTGCGCTGAGCGTGCTCGACCCGCTCGAACAGCGCACGCCAGCCGGGGTCCTCGCGGACCTGCAGTGGCGGGTGGGCGGTGTGCAGGGTCTCGATGAGGCGCATGAGCTGCACGAGAGCCTGGCGCAGGTCGGCGACAGTGCGGCCCGAGCGCTGCTTGTACTTCAAGGCGCGGTCCAGGCCGAAGAGCACGACCGTGGCCGGGTGGGGATACACCTCGATCGCACGACGGTCGGCCCGCGAGTGAGGGTCGATGTCCAGCCCCAGGGCGGCGGCCACCCGAGCCCCCCGCGGGGTGGTCGCGAACTCGGGCTTGCCGGTGTTCGCGGGGTGGGCGCCGGCTTCGAACCTGGCGAAGTCGGCGTTGAGCCTCTTCTCCGCCGGCCGGGAGCCGGTGGCGTTCTCCACGACGAGGGGGGCGTCGATGGCGACCAGGCATGGCCCCCGCGAGTAGGGCGAGATCGCATCCATGATCGAGGTGTCGTCGGTCTGCGCACTGAGGTGCAGAAGGGCGCCATCTGCGTCGACGACCGCGACCCCGGTCGGCTTCTTCTCCCCCCACGCGAGGTCGAGGCCGATGTAGTGCACAGTGCTGCCGGACCCTCGTGCCCCGTGGCTCAGTGCTCGACAGTCGAGCTCGGCACACGACATACCCAGGCTGCGGGCTGCAGCTTCCAGGTACGTGAGTGGTGACGCGGGCCGAGGTCTCCGTCGACGTTGGTGATGAAGTCCTTGTCGGGGTCCACCGAGGCCACCGTGACCTCGGTGCCGTGGTAGACCGTGACGTCGTCGCGCTCGGCGTGCGTGCCGCGTCGCAGGTCGGCGGCGAACCCGGCGCGGTCACGGACTCGGATGCCGGTGGCGACGACGATGTCGACCTTCCGGTCGGTGTGCGAGGCGTCGGGAGCCACGGTGGTCCCCCCGCCTACAGAGGACCCGAGCGCGAGACTGACCAGCAGAGCGTCCTCGTTCTTGTCGAGCACCTCCTCGCCGTCGACGTGCACGACGACCTCCCAGCCGCGGGAGCTGACCCCCGCGGTCAGCGCTCCGGCGGCGTAGCCGGCTGCTCCGATGGCGTCCTTGACCCCCTCAGCGTGCTGCGTCGCGGCCGCGGCGATGCCGACGTGGGCCACGTTGACGACCACCGCACCGTCCTCGTCCACCAGGAGGTCGGCTTCGGTCTTCTCGCCTTCGACCGCGATACGGGCGGCGTCCATCAGGTCCAAGGGAAGCCCCATCCCTCTCGCGAAGTCGTTGCCGGTGCCCATGGGCACCAGACCCACGGCCCCGATGGTGGACAACAGATCGTGCTCGTACGCGCTCTGCAGCACCCAGTGCAAAGAACCGTCGCCACCCATCACGACGATGTCCCGGCCGTTCGCTGAGCGAAGCGCCTTCGCCATACCGTCGTCGCCGTCGGGGATGACGACGTCGGTCTCGGCGAGCGAGGAGAGGGTGCTCAATACTCGGTCGACGTCCGCGTCCTCCGCCGAGCCCGCCGCAGCGTTCGCGATGACGAGCACGGACGACGAGGGGTAAGCGTCCGTGTCGGTCGATGCCGCGGTATCGGAGGTCGAAGTCATGATTGCAGTCTGCCAGGTGGCAGGGAGTCGACCGAGGGCCCCAGCCACGGTGCCCGGCCTGCCGGGCCGGGTGCGGGGCGGGGCAGCTAGAGGTGCCATCGGACGCCGGTGGTGGTGATGGTGGCGGTGTGGTCACGGTCATGGACCAGGGTGTGATGTCGCCCGCACAGTAGGGCGTAGTTGGTCAGGTCAGAGGTTCCGCCGCGGGACCAGTGGATGACGTGGTGGGCCTCGCACCAGGGCGCGGGTGTGGTGCACCCGGGGAAGGTGCAGCCCTTGTCGCGGTGTTCCAGCGCGCGGCGTTGCCCGGGGGGTGACCAGGCGCCGGGCCCGGCCTTGGTCGAGAACCTCCCGCTCGGTGCCCAGCACGACCGGGACCAGGTCGGCGTCGCACGCGATGCGGCGCACGGTCTCCGGGGCGAGCACATCGCCGAGCGACGTGGTGCCGGTGCCGGTGAGCTGCCGGGTCAGGGTGTCGTAGGCGATGGTCACCGACACCAGAGCCTTGGGTGAGACAGGGACCCGTTCGGCGCCGGCCTGGCCGCGGCGGACCATCGTGAACAGCGCGTCGTAGCGGCGTTGGGTTCCCGTCCTCGGGTCGGGGCCGGTCTCATCCGGTGCGGGCGCGGCCAAAGGTGAGGACAGCACCGCCCGGAGCACCGCGGCTCCTTCAGGTTCACACGTCACCACGAACCGCACCAGGGACCCACCGGCCAGGCTGGACTCGTTCACCCCACGCAGCTCCCGCGCCACCCGGGCGCGGGCCTCGTGGTCCCGCTCCGGCAGCACCACCGACGCCAGGTGGTCCGTCACACGTTTCAGGTCCCGGTCCGTGAACCCAGGTTGTGTGGCCACCTCCACCAAAGTGCCCATCGCGGCCTCGTGCTCGGGCCCGTCGACCGACGGCTGGATCCGGGCCAGGGAACGCAGC
>JBAUJO010000223.1:0-19053 GCA_049683875.1 Ornithinimicrobium sp. | reverse complement strand
CGTGGGCTGGTCGTCGACGACGAGCACGCGCAGCGCTGTGCCGTCGATCCGTTGCAGCACCTCCGGTGTCGACCCGGCACGCGGGCCGGGGGAGGTGTCCACCGCGGTCATCTTCTCACCGGCGGCCATCGCCCTGTGAGGGATCTGAGGCTTTGCTGTGAGCCTGCTAGTCCTGCCTGCAGTGGCTCCTGCCATGGTCTGGCCCGGCTCACTGAGCCATCATGGGCCAGTGCCCGATGACGCCCCTGATAACCCGGCTCGACGTGGAGGATGCGCGTGCCGGGGTGTGCGCTACCGCTGCGCCGGCGCGATGCGTCCGGTCTTCACATGCCACTGTGAACGGTGTCGGCGCATCACCGGGCACTTCATGGCGGCGACCGGCTGCGCGGAGCGGGACCTGGCCTTCGAGCGGGACGGCACTCTGAGGTGGTACGAACCGGCGCAAGGAGTGTTCTACGGGTTCTGCGGCACCTGCGGGTCGACCCTGTTCTGGCGCGCAGACGGAGTTCCGGATTGGGTGTCTGTCGCTGCAGGCACGCTTGATCCTCCCACTGGCCTGTCCACGACGACGGCGTGGTGGACCGGCGAGGCCTCGGACTACCACCGGTTGGACGAGACCCTCACCGCGTACGTGGCCGAGCCGGACACCCGCTGACCTTTCGCGGGGTCTGGTCGGGGGTGCGAAATGGCAGAGTAGGCGCCGTGAGCGAAACCACCGCAGACATCGCCGTCATCGGCGGCACCGGCTTCTACTCCTTCCTGGAGGACCCCACCGAGCATCGGGTGAGCACGCCCTACGGCGACCCGTCCGCGCCGATCGCCGTCGGGAGTGTTCGGGGTCGCACGGTGGCGTTCGTCCCGCGGCACAGCTTGCACCACGATCACCCGCCGCACGCCATCAACTACCGCGCCAACGCCTACGCCCTGCGCAGTCTCGGGGTGCGTCAGGTCATCGCGCCCTGCGCCGTGGGTGGCTTGAGCTCGGCGGTCGCCCCTGGCGACGTCGTGCTGCCCGACCAGCTGGTCGACCGCACCTACCGGCGTATCGGGTCGTTCGTGGAGCACGGTGCGTGCCACCTCCCCTTCGCCGACCCCTACTGCGACGGCATCCGGCAGGCCGTGCGGGGATCTGCGCCCGACGTCGTGGACGGCGGGTCGATGGTCGTGATCGAAGGCCCTCGCTTCTCCACCCGTGCTGAGTCGCAGCACTACGCCGCCCAGGGCTGGGAGCTGGTCAATATGACCGGGGCACCCGAGGCCGCGCTGGCCCGGGAGATGCGCCAGTGCTACGGGGCGATCGCCCTGGTCACCGACATGGACGCCGGGGCGGAGTCAGGCGAAGGTGTCGGGCAGGCGGAGGTCTTCGCGCTGTTCAAGAAGAACCTGGAACGCCTCACCGGCCTGCTCGCCGATACCATCGAGGCCCTGCCGGACCCGGCTGGCTGCTCCTGCTCGACCTGGGCGGACGAGGTCGAGCTGACCTATGAGATCCCCGGCCCCGGCGGGAGCGGCTCGTGAAGATCCTGCTGACCGGATCGGCAGGCTTCATCGGCAGCGAGATCGCCCGGCAGCTCAGCGATGCGGGCCATGAGGTGGTCGGAGTCGACCTCATGCTCGCGATGGCGCACGGCGACAGCGAGCCGCCTCGAGGCACCCACCAGCTCGACGTCCGCGGCAGTGCGGGCCATGCCGACGCCGAGCGTTGGGGTGAGCTGCTGCGGGGAGTGGACGCCGTGTGTCACCAGGCCGCCGTCGTCGGCGCCGGGGTCACAGTCTCCGACCTGCCGGCCTACGCGGGCCACAACGACCTGGGTACGGCCGCGCTGCTGGCGGCCATGCACGATGCGGGCGTGCACCGTCTCGTGCTTGCCTCCTCCATGGTCGTCTACGGGGAAGGGCGCTACGAGTGCCCGACCCACGGGGAGCAGAGCCCGCCGCCTCGCACGCGCCAGTCTCTGGAGGCCGGCGACTTCGACAACCACTGCCCGCGATGCCGGGCCGCGCTGCAGTGGGAGCTCGTCGAGGAGACGGCTCGGATGGACCCCCGCAGCACTTATGCGGTCAGCAAGCTCGCCCAGGAGCACTACAGCTCGGCCTGGGTCCGACAGGCGGGGGCGGCCGCCATCGCGCTGCGCTACCACAACGTCTACGGACCGGGGATGCCTCGGGACACTCCCTACAGCGGCGTCGCCGCGATGTTCCGTTCCTCACTCGAACGTGGCGAAGCTCCACAGGTCTACGAGGACGGCACGCAGATGCGCGACTTCGTGCACGTCAGCGACGTGGCTCGAGCCAACGTGGTGGCGCTGGAGGCGATCGCCGAGGCGGAGGACGGGCGGTTCGAGACCTACAACGTCTGTTCCGGCCAGCCGGTGGCCATCGCGGACGTGGCGCGCCAGGTGGCCCGTGGCACCTCCGGCGCCAGCGACGCGGGTCGCTCGGCCTCGGTCGTCGAGCCGCGGATCACCGGCGGGTACCGCCTGGGTGACGTCCGGCACATCGTCGCCTCGCCCCACAAGGCGAGGCGGCAGCTGGGCTTCATCGCACAGGTCGCTCCGGCGGACGGTCTGGCCGAGTTCGCCACCGCGCCGCTGCGTGCCTGACTAGCGCTTCGTCCTGTTCACGAGCCTGTCGTGCGCCTCCGGCCCGTAGCCGACCTCGGGCACCCGCGCACCCAGCAGGAGACCGGCCACCAGCCACCCCCCGACGATGATCCACTCGGCCGGCCAGATCAGGGCGGCAGGGAGGCCGGGCAGATAGAGCACGGCCAGCCCGAGCGCCAGAACGACCGCGATGACTCCGGTGACCTGGCCACCAGGAGTACGGAACGGCCGCTCCATCCCCGGTTCCCGCTGGCGCAGCACGATGAAGGACAGCGCCACCATTCCGTAGGAGATGACCAGCGCCAGACCGCCGGCGTCCACCAGCCAGATCAGCGTCTGGCGACCAAAGAGCGGGGCGAGCATGGACAGCCCCCCGAGGAACCACAGCGCATTGGCCGGCGTGCGGTGCACCGGGTGAAGCCTGCCGAACCAGCGCGGCAGCATCCCGGAGCGGGACATCGCGAACGCCAACCGGCTCCCGCCGATGAGGAAGCCGTTCCACGAGGTGAGGATCCCCGCGATGCCTCCCAGCACGAGCAGGTTGCCCATCAGCTGGCTGTCCCACAGCGCGGTCATCCCGGCGGCCACCGCGAGCTCGGAGTCGACGAGGTCCGCAGGGGGCAACGATGACCCCACGGTCAGCATGATCATCATGTACCAGAAGGCGGCCAGGGCCACGGAGACGATCAGCAGCGTGCCGAGCTTGCGCAACGGCAGGTTGATCTCTTCGGCCGACTGCGGGATCACGTCGAAGCCGACGAAGAGGAAGGGTGTGGCCACCAGGACGCCGATCAGGCCGCTCACCCCTCCGACGAACAAGGGGCTCATCTGAGAGGTCGAGCCCCCGACGAAGGAGCCGGTCAGAAGGGCGATCCCGACCAGCAGCAGGAAGACCACCGCCGAGATCTGAAGCATGGCGGCCGGGCGCACCCCGCGGACGTTGATCCACGTCATGAGGGCAGCGGCCGCGATGCCCATGAGGGCCCAGCTCAAGGTCACCTCGTAGCTGGCGACCGTCCACGACGGACCGGTCTCGACCACGTCGGTGAGGTAGCCCACGGTGGTGGGGAAGGCGACGGCTTCGAAGGCCACCACCACGAGGTACCCCAGCAGCAGGGTCCAGGACGTGGCGAAGGCAGCGCGGGACCCGAGGGCCCGCAGCACGTAGTGGTGCTCACCTCCGGTGTGGGGCATCGCCGTGACGAGCTCGGCGTAGGTCAGCGCGATGAACCCCATCACGACGGCGCCGATGAGAATGCCGGTAGCCGCGCCCAGGGTGCCGGCACCGTCGAGGAAGTCGCCGGTGAGCACGATCCAGCCGAAGCCGATCATGGCTCCGAACGCGAGCGCCAGGACGTCCACCCGTCCCAGAACCTTGCTCAGGCTGGCGTCATCCGATCCTGACCCGCCCGATGAATGACTCTGCTCCTGTGTGGCCACGAGGTACCCCTTCGACACAGCGACGCCTGGGAAGGCCGGGGTTCCGGCACTTCAGGGCATCACCCTAGTGAGACTGGAGGGCTCGTGGCGTCACGACAGAAGAATGCCTGCTACCAGCTCGTGTACAACAACGTCTCCACGACCAACGCCGTGGTCACCTGGACCGCCAGGGCGGGGGTTCGCCATCGTGGGGGCAGCAGAGTCAGTGAGATGGTCAACCAGGGGATGAAGGGCAGCCAGATGCGCTCCACCTCGGACTTGCTCATCCGGGACAGGTCGGCGATGACGATGATGAGCAGGGCGGCCCCGGCCAGCAGCACGGCCACCCGGTGGTCGGTGCTGCGCTCCGCCCTCGGGTGGCGCGCTTCGGCCAACAGCAGCGCCACCCCTGAGGCCACCATCGGGCCCGCGGAGACGAGCAACGCGCCCAGGTTTCCCCACACCCAGTAGCTGAAGGGGCGCAGCTTGGCGGCTCCCGACCAATAGCGCTCGACCAGCACCGGGTAGGCCTCCCACCAGGCGAAGCCGAAGGGGACGAAGGCCAGCACCACGGCTAGGGCGGCTACGGCGGCGATCGGGAGCGGCCACCAGGAGCCCCGGGCCGCGACGAGGACGGCGAGCGCAAGCAGACCCAGCAGGGGCAGCCCGTACGACAGCATCATGCACCAGCCGAGGAGTAGACCGGCGACGACCGAGAAGCCCGCCATGCGGACGCGGCTGCGCGCTGTAGCCGCCGCGGCCAGCGCGGCGAGCCCCCACGCCGCGAACGCCGCGAACACCCCGTCCCCCGAGACACACACGAAGATCAGGGCTGGGGTGAAGGTCAGGAACGGGGCGACGGTCCGTGCCGTGTGCGAAGCACCGAGCAACCGCAGGGTCAGCAGCACGGCCACCAAGGAGCTTGCCCCGAAGACCGAGGTGGCGATCCCGGCGTAGAGAGGGTCCTCGAGGCCGAGCCGGTACAGCCCCACGAAGAACAGCAAGGCTCCCGGGGGGTGACCGGCGACGTGCACGGCCCACTTCTCCGGGTGTTCGTAAGGAATGCGGTCGATGAACGTCTCCAGCATCCGCGGGATGCTCTCGACATCAGGAGCCTCGGCGTAGTAGTCCCATTCCGAGGCGAGCACATGGGCCACGCCCTGGGAGCCACTGGTGAAGGCCAAGGCGAACATGAACAGCAGGGAGGTGGCGTATGCCGTCACCACCATCGCCGGCCACGGGAGTCGGCGGGCCAGGGACGGGGCACAGCAGACGCCCAGCAGGCCGACCAGCACGGCGACCAACGTCGCGGGCGTCCTCCAGTTCACCGACCAGAAGCCGTGCAGCGGCTCGGCGGTGCCGAAGTCTTCCGGGTGCAGCCGGGCGTAGACCTCCCAGTCGAGCAGGTTGGGCACGATGAAGGCGGCGAGCAACAGCAGGACCCCCACACCCAACCCGACCCAGGCCACGGCCGGTGACGCCGTCGTTGCCGAACGCGAGTGCCTGGCCTTGACCTGCGTCATGGCGCCCACGCTAAAGCAGCCAACTGAATAGAAGTTGCATGGCGCCGAATCCGGCCATTCTTTTGCGGGCCGGGGAACGCCTTATAGTTTGTTTGTGCTATACCCCTCTGCATCCTGCGATCTCATCCTGCCCTGCCGGGATGAGGGCAGGGCGCTTATTCATCTGATTCCGCGCATTCCCGATGACTTCTCGGTGATCGTCGTGGACAACGGGTCGCGCGACGACACGTCCGAGGTGGCCAGGCGCCTGGGCGCCACCGTGGTCAGCGAGGACCGACCGGGGTACGGGTCGGCGGTGCACGCGGGGCTACTGGCCGCCACCCGCGACTACGTCGCCTTCATGGATGGCGACGGATCTTTCGACCCCGAGGCGCTGGTGCCGATGCTGGCGCAGGTCCGAGACGGTGACGCCGACATGGCCCTGGGCCGGCGTCGGCCCAGCCAGCGCGGCGTGTGGCCCTGGCACGCACGGGCAGGCAACGCGATGATCGCCGCCTGGCTGCGGCGTCGCATCGGCATGAGCGTGCACGACTTCGGGCCGATCCGGGTATGCCGTCGCCAGGCCCTGCTGGCGCTGGAGGTCCAGGACCGCCGCTTCGGATACCCCGTCGAGCTGCTGCAACGAGCAACCCGGGCCGGCTGGCGCGTGACCGAGCACGACGTGGCCTACGGGCGGCGCGCGGAGGGCACCAAGTCCAAGGTGTCCGGCTCCATCGTGGGCACCCTTCGTGCGGTCCGTGACTTCTACCGGGTGCTGGCATGAAGGTGCTGGTCATCGCCAAGGCGCCCGTCCCCGGCCTGGCCAAGACCCGCCTGGCTGCCGTGGTCGGTGACCGCGCGGCCGCAGATCTGGCCGCCGCCGGGCTGCTGGACACGCTGCATGCCAGCCGTGCGACGGGAGCCGAGTGCGTGGTGGCGTTGACCGGTGACCTGGACCGCGCCAGCCGCGGCGAGGAGATCCGAGCCGCGCTGAGTGGGTGGACCGTACTGTCGCAGCGGGGTGACGGGTTCGACGAGAGGTTGGCCAACGCCCACCTGGACTGCGGGGACGGCGCGCTGGTCCAGATCGGTATGGACACTCCGCAGGTCACGGCCTCGATGCTGCTTCAGGCCGGGGAGGCGCTGTCCGGGTGCGACACGGTCCTGGGCCCGGCCGACGACGGGGGCTGGTGGGTCTTCGGTCGCGAGCAGGCCAGCGCGGCGCAGGCGCTGGTGGGGGTGCCCATGTCGACCGATGCGACGTGTGAGCTGACGCAGCGTGCCCTGCGCCTTCGCGGGTGGAGCGTCGGGACCGCCGAGAGCCTCCGCGACGTCGACGAGGTGGCCGACGCCGAGGCCGTGGCCGCGAGCGCCACCCACACCCACTTCGCCCGGACATGGGCCAGCACGGTGGTGCGCTCATGAGCCAGGCGTCCTTCAGCGCCATCTTCACGCACGCGCTGCAGGGCAACCCGGTCCAGGTGGTCGGTGTGGAGGACGATCCCTACGACCTGCCGGTCGACGACTGGACCGGGCATGCCGACCCTATAGACCATCGGCTGCTGGACGAGTGTCATGGTGCGACGTTGGACATCGGATGCGGGCCGGGCCGGCTGACCCTCGCCCTGCAGATGCGCGAGCAGGTGGTGCTCGGCATCGACATCGTGCCCGAGGCCATCGACCAGGCCCGCTCCCGCGGAGCGACGGTGCAGGCACGTGACGTCTTCGGCCCGCTGCCGCACGAAGGTCGGTGGGACACCGCGCTGCTCGCCGACGGCAACGTCGGCATCGGCGGTGACCCGGTGGCGCTGCTGTCGCGCGCTCGTGATCTGGTCGGGCCGGGTGGGCGCGTCGTGGTGGAGGTGCGAGAGCCGGGCGTGGCGCTGAAGATCCTGTGGGCCACCCTGGAAAGTGGACAGTCCGCGAGCAAACCGTTCCGCTGGGCGGTAGTGGGTATGGACGACATCGACGACCTCGCTGGCCAGGCCGGGCTGGCCGTACTCACGCGTCAGCAGGTCGACCGCCGTTGGGTCGTCACTCTCGGTAGGACGCCGTGAGACTGCCGCCCACGGAGGAGCAGTTCACCTCGCGGCTGCGCTCGCCACACGTGGCCGCGCGGGTCGGGCTGTGGCTGGGCATCTGTTTCGGCGTGTGCTTCCTCACCGGGCTGATCAGCCACTATGCGCAGGAGTACCAGCAACCGGTCACCTTCCCCACGAGCCCGGTCTGGGGGTACCGGCTCACCCAGGGTCTGCACGTCGTGACGGGCACGGCCACCATCCCGCTGCTGCTGGTCAAGCTGTGGACCGTCTACCCCAACCTGTTTGCGGGCTTCCCGCGTCGTGACCTGCGCCGGATGGCGGTGACCGGGGCCGAACGCGGCTCCATCGCGGTGCTCGTCGCCTCGGCGATCTTCCTGCTCACGACCGGCCTGCTCAACACCACCCACTGGTACCCCTGGGACTTCTCGTTCCGTAGCACCCACTACGCCCTCGGCTGGATCGCCACGGGTGCCCTGGTGGTGCACATCGCGGTCAAGCTGCCCGTCATCCGCGACGCCCTCCTCGGCGATGTGGACGATGACGACCACGACCGCCCGAGCGCCACCAAGGAGGGCTCGTTGTCTCGCCGTGCGTTGCTGCAGACCACCTGGCTCGCAGCCGGCGTGACGGTCCTGGCCACCGCCGGGGCCACCGTGCCGCTGCTGCGGAAGGTCTCGGTGCTCGGGGTGCGCTCCGGCGACGGCCCGGGCGGCATACCGATCAACCGCACTGCGGAGTCGGCCCGGATCACCGACGCCATGGTCGACGAGGGGTACCGGCTCACCATCTCGGTGGGCGGCACCGAGACGGCGTTCGCGCGCAAGGATCTGCTCGCGCTGCCGCAGCGCACGGAGAAGCTTCCGATCGCGTGCGTGGAGGGGTGGAGCGCCAGTGGCGACTGGACGGGAGTGCGGCTGCGGGACCTGCTCGACGCCGCCGGCGCCGCGCCGGGTGCCGACGTCATCGTGCGCTCGATGCAGCCGCGAGGGCCGTTCCGTGTCACCCGCCTGCCGCAGAACTTCGTGGACGACGACCGCACCCTGGTGGCCCTTCAGCTCGCCGGGGAAGACCTCGACATGGACCACGGCTACCCGTGCCGGCTGATCGCGCCGAACCGCCCCGGTGTGCTGCAGACCAAGTGGCTTCAGCGGCTGGAGGTTCAGGCGTGAGGGGGCTGCGGTACGCGGTCGGCGCCGGTGGCGTGCTGCTCGGCCTGTGGGGGGTGTGGCTGATCCTCGGATCCGCCGACACGGCCGACCTGGTCGACATCGCCATCTGGCTGGCCGGCGGCGTGGTCGCCCACGACGTGCTCATCGCTGCGGTCACCCTCGTCGTCGCCGCACTCGCCACCAGGGCGCTGCCGGACGTGGCGCGGGCGCCGGCCACGGTGGGTCTCGTCGTGGTCGGTACGTTCACCGTGGTGGCGATCCCGTTCCTCGGCCGCTTCGGGGCCTCGGCGACCAACGAGACACTGCTCGACCGCAACTACGTCGCGGGTTACCTCATCGTGGTCGCGATCGTGGTGGCCGCGGTCGTGGCGACGAGTCTGGCGCGGGCGCGCGCGCTGACCCGCGCGACGAGCCAGGGCTAAGTCCGCGGCCCCGAGCGCACCACGCGCCCACCCGCTGAACCGGCGCCGGGTCCGAGCTCCACCAGCCAGTCTGCCGTGGCCGTGGCCGCTGGGTGGTGCTCGGCCATCAGCACGGTATGGCCGTGCTCGACCAGGCCGTGCAGGTGCCCCAGGAGCCTGTGCACATCCGCCGGGTGCAGACCCGATGCCGGCTCGTCCAGCAGGTACAGGGTCGCGGCTCGTCGCTCGGTCTGCAGCTCCGTGGCCAGCTTGATGCGCTGCGCCTCGCCGCCGGAGAGCTCGGTCGCCGGCTGGCCGAGCCTGAGATAGCCCAGGCCGAGCGTGTCCAGTGCGCTCAGGGCCCGGCTGACCACGGGGTCATCGGCGAACTCCTCGCGGGCCTCGGCGACGGTCCAGGACAGGACGTCGGAGATAGTGTGACCGCGCCAGGTGACCTCCAGGGTCTCCGGGTTGTACCGCGAGCCCAAGCAGGTCGGACACGCGGAGTAGGTGCCGGGCAGGAACAGCAGCTCGACCTCGACATACCCCTCGCCCTGGCAGGTGGGGCACCGGCCACTGGCGACGTTGAAGCTGAACCGTCCGACGCGGTAGCCCCGCTCCCGGGCGAGCGGTGTCGCTGCGAACAGGGCGCGCACGCGGTCGAACAGCCCGGTATAGGTCGCCAGGTTCGAGCGCGGGGTCCGCCCGATGGGCTTCTGGGTGATCCGCACCAGCCTGGTGGGCACGCCCGCGCCCTGCGTAGTGACTCCGCTGACGTCCGCGCGTGGACCGTCGCGCTCGACCTGCTCTTGGACGGCGTCGTGCAGCACGTCGAGCACGGTGCTCTTGCCCGAGCCGGAGACTCCGGTGAACACGACCAGGACCCCTAGGGGCACCGTGAGGTCGAGCCCTTGGACGGTGTGCCGCGAGATCCCGGTGACCATCAGCTCGCCGGTCGGCGGACGGACCTGGGTGGGCCGTTCGCGGATGTCCAAGGCGTGCACCTGGTCGTGCCGATAGCGGGCGGTCACCGAGGTCGTGACCGAGTCCAGCCCGGCTAGCGGCCCGGAGTACAGCACCTGGCCGCCGTGCTGCCCGGCGCCGGGGCCGACGTCGACGACCCAGTCGCAGGCGTCGACCACCGCCATGTCGTGTTCGACGACGAGCACGGTGTTGCCCGCCTCGACCAGAGCGCGAAGCACCCGCAGCAGGGCCTCGACGTCGAGCGGATGCAGCCCCGCCGAGGGCTCGTCGAGTACGTACACCACACCGAACAGCCCTGCCCGCAGCGAGGTGGCCAGCCGCAAGCGCTGCAGCTCTCCGGAGGAGACCGAGGTGCTGGAACGGGCGAGATCGAGATGCCCGATCCCCAGGTCGATCACCACCTGCAGATGCCCTGCGAGCTCCTCCAGCAGCACTCGTTCGGCGTCGAGCGTGGCCTCAGAGCCCCGGGAGGGCCGGGCCCCAGACCCGTCGGCGAGCTGGGCCTGCCGACGCTTGATGAGCTCGACGAGCTCCTCGATCGTCATCCGTGCGGCCTGGTCGATCGCCAGACCCTGCCAGGTCACCCGCAGCGCGTCCCGATCCAGACGCCTCCCGGCGCACAGGCCGCACGGCGAGGTCACGACGTAGCGCAGCGCCCTCGCCCGCTGGGCGGCGCTCTGGGTCTCGGACAGGGTGCGCATGAGGTATCGCTCGGCGCTGACGAAGCGGCCTTCGTAGGGTCGATGCACCCGCCCGACCGCGCGCTCCGGCACCACAGTGACCACGGGCTGGGTGTCGCTGAACAGGATGAAGTCCCGATCGGCCTGGGGTAGCTCGCGCCATGGAGCGTGGATGTCGTAGCCCAGCGTGGCCACGATGTCGCGGTAGTTCTTGCCCTGCCAGGCTCCCGGCCAGGCCGCGATCGCCCCTTGCGCCACGCTCAGGGACGGGTCGGGGACCATGGATCCCTCCGTCGGTTCGTGCACCTGGCCCAGGCCCGAGCACCGTGGGCACGCACCGACGGCAGTGTTGGCCGAGAAGTGGTCGGAGTCCATCGGCGCGACGTCGTCGGGGTAGTCGCCGCAGCGGGAGAACAGCATCCGCAGCGTGTTTCCCGTGGTGGTGATGGTGCCCACCGTCGAGCGGCTGGTAGCGCCGCCGTGTTGTTGCTGGATAGCCACCGTGGGCGGTAGGCCGCTGATGCCTCGCACCTGCGGGTCGAGCGCGGTGTGGATCAGGCGCCGGGCGAAGGGGGCGACCGAGTCGAAGTACCGCCGTTGCGCCTCACCGTGGATGGTGCCGAAGGCGAGCGAGGACTTGCCCGACCCGCTGATCCCGGTGAACGCCACGAGCCGGTCGCGGGGGAGCTCGACGTCCACGTCGCGCAGATTGTGCAGGCGTGCACCGATGACCCGTACGCCGTCAGCATCCTGCCCGGTCGACGCCATCGCTACAGCCTAGGGTCGTCGGATGAGCCCCGTGAGCACCGTCGTCTTCGACGTCAACGAGACCCTGTCCGATCTGGCTCCGCTACAAGAGCGGTTCAGCGACATCGGAGCACCTCGTCATCTGGCTCCGCTGTGGTTCGCCTCCCTGCTACGCGACGGGCTGGCGTTGACCGTGACCGGTGACAACCAGGCCTTCGCCGACATCGGGAGGACGTTGCTCTTCTCGATGCTCGACCCGGACTCGCTGGACCGCTCGGTGGACGATGCGGTGCGCCACGTCATGGAGGGCTTCATGTCCCTGTCAGTGCACCCCGACGTGCCCGACGGCGTCGCTGCGCTGGAGGAGGCCGGCCTGCGGCTGGTGACGCTGTCGAACGGGTCGTCGAGTGTCGCCGACCGGCTGCTGACGGAGGCCGGGCTGCGCGGGTCGTTCGCCCAGCTGTTGACCGTCGAGGATGCCGAGGTGTGGAAACCGGCTCGCAGCGCGTATGCGTTCGCCGCTGAGCGATGTGGCACCGACCTCGGCGAGATGGTATTGGTCGCCGTGCACCCGTGGGACATTCACGGCGCAGCGAACGCGGGGATGGTCACCGCCTGGATCAACCGAGACGGCGGCACCTATCCTGGGCATTTCGCGGCGCCGGACCTTGAGATCTCCGGTCTTGCCGAGCTTGCGACCAGGCTCGGTCACCGTGAGTCGTCGGGTTCACCGTGAGTCGTCGGGTTCACCGACAGCCGTCTCCGGAGCGCCGATGGTCAGACAGGTCAGACGCAGCGCGGGCGGACCCTGACCGTGGTGGCCTTGTGGTCTTTGCCCTGATGGCATCGCCTGTGAAACTACTCGCGGTTCGTGACCAGCGGCGGTAGCGTCGACGAATGGCGGACAGTGAACGCGATGAGCACGGACGGCCCGAGCCGCCGCACACGGCGGGGGAGGTCGAGACGCTGCTCGGCTTCCTCGACTACCAGCGAGCAACCCTGCAGTGGCGCTGCCGGGGCCTGGAGGACGAGCAGCTGAAGGCCAGTCTGCCCCCGACCGAGATGACGCTCGCCGGCCTGCTCAAGCACCTCGCGCTCGTGGAGGACGACTGGTTCACCCGCACGGTGGGCCGCGAGTCGATGCCCGAGCCGTGGCGGAGCGTGGACTGGGAGGCGGACTGGGACTGGGACTGGCACTCGGCGGCCCGGGACAGCGGTGAGGACCTACGAGCCCTGTGGGCCGCCTCGGTGGAGCGCTCCCGAGCCGTGGTGACCTCCGCCTTGGGAGAAGGTCAGGATCCGCTCGGGCGGTCCTTCGCCGCGTGGGGCGGGCAGGACAGCGTGTCGCTGCGCTGGGTGCTCACGCACATGATCGAGGAGTATGCGAGGCACAACGGTCATGCCGATCTGCTGCGCGAGTCGATCGACGGTGAGACCGGGGAGTAGCGGGGAGGGCCCCGACTGACACACTCGGCCCGTGCCTGAGCTTCCCGAGGTCGAGAGTGCCCGATCCACCGTGGAGCGCTCGGCGCTGCACCGAGAGATCGCCGAGGTCGACGACCGCGACGCCTACGTCTGCCGTCCCCACGCACCGGGCGACCTTCGCACGGCCCTGCAGGGGCGGATGCTGACCGCGGCCTTCAGGCGTGGCAAGACGATGTGGTGCCAGACCTCAGGAACCGACGGCAACGCCGAAGCCGGGCCGGACCTCGGCATCCATCTGGGCATGGCGGGACGCATCGTGGTGACCGAGCCCGGCGGTGACACCGACGAGGGCGGCGACTGGCAAGGCGGCCGGTATGGCCGCGGTGCCCACGGCGCCGACCGCAAGCCCGAGTGGGACCGTTTCACCCTGACCTTCGCCGACGGCGGTGTGCTGCGCCTGTTCGACAAGCGGCGGCTGGGGCGGGTGCGGCTGGACCCACCCGTGGAGGATCTGGGGCCTGATGCCGAGGACGTCAGCCGCGCGGAGTTCGTCGACCGGATGTCCCGGGGGCGTGCGCCGGTCAAGGCGCGGCTGCTCGACCAGACCGTCGTCGCCGGGGTCGGCAACCTGCTGGCTGATGAGACCCTGTGGCAGGCGAAGGTCGCGCCGTACCTTCGCGTCGACGAGATGTCGACCGAGGAGCTCAGTGACCTGCACCGGGCGCTGCGCCGAGCCACGAAGGCGGCGATCCGCAACGGTGGGGTCCACACCGGCGAGGTCATCGCACACCGGCGTGCCGATGAGCGTTGCCCCCGGTGTGACGGCGAGATGGCTCGCGGAACTGTCGGCGGCCGAACGACCTGGTGGTGCACGAGCGAGCAGCGTCAACGCTAGGTCGTTCTCAGGTCGGAGGCCGATCGCAAGGCGGCCTGGACATCCGCCCGTGTTAGTGACTAACATGAGCGCGTGAGCGCCGAGCGCACCCATGACCGTCTGCAGCAGATCGGGCTGGAGATGATCGCCGAGGTCGGCTATGAGTCGGTGACCGTCGAGCAGATCGCGCGCGCGGCCGGGGTGTCTCATATGACGTTCTTCCGTCACTTCGCGACCAAGCAGGCACTGGTGTTGCAGGATCCGTTCGACCCGGCGATCGCGGCGGCGGTCGCCGCTGCACCCAGGCACCTACCGGCCCTGCAGCGTGCCTGCGAGGGGATGCGTGCGGCCCTGGCGGCGGTCAGCCTTCCGCAGGAGGAGCAGGTCAGGATGCGCGTGCAGATCGTGGCCAACACGCCTGCGTTGACGGCAGGGATGTGGGCGAACACGGTCGCTACCCAGGCGGCGGTCAGTGACGCGCTGTCCGAGACATCCTCGCGGTTCGAGTCCCAGATCGCTGCCGCAGCCACGATCGGAGCGCTGACGGCCGCCGTTCTCGCCTGGGGGACGGGCCAGTCGGGTCGCTGCCTCGAGAAAGAGCTGACGCAGGCGCTGGCCGTGCTGGATCCAAGTCCTCGGCCGGTGCCGTCGTGAGCCCCACGACAACCGCGGCGCTACGGTGTCGCCACCTGGTCAAGCGGTTCGCCGGCGAGGTCGCCGTCGACGATGTCGACCTGCGGGTCGACCCGGGTGAGGTGGTGGCGTTGGTCGGCCTCAACGGGGCCGGCAAGACGACGCTGATGCGCATGGTGCTGGCGATGTGCCGGCCCGACTCTGGTGGGGCCACCGTGTTCGGATGCAGCGTCGCCACGGCGGGTCGCGAACAGTGGCGACGGGTGGGGCACATGATCGAGACTCCCTTCGCCTACCCCGAGCTCACCACGCTCGAGAACGTGTGGGCGTCGGCCCGCCTGCACGGGCTCAGCAGGCAGAAGTCACCCCACGCCGCCGCTCGGATCATCGACCGGCTCGATCTGGGGGCCTATGCGGGTCGACGCGCCTGCGCCCTGTCCCAGGGCAACCGGCAACGGCTCGGCCTGGCCAGTGCGATGGTTCACTCACCGCGACTCCTCGTGCTCGACGAGCCCACCAATGCTCTCGACCCGGGCGGGGTCGTGTTGCTCCGCGACCTGGTGCGCAGCGCCGCGCGCGAGGGGACGGCGATCCTCGTCTCGAGCCATCATCTTGACGAGGTCGCGCGGGTCGCCGACCGGGTCGAGGTCATCCACCGCGGTCGCCTCATCGGCGAGCTCGCGCCGGGGGGCTCAGACCTCGAGCACGCGTTCTTCGAGATGGCTCACGCCGCAGAGGGCGAGCCGGCGGCAGCCGGGCACAGCGACGAGCGTCTGGCCGGAGGGGGCTGATGGGCGCCGCACTGGATGTCGAGTGGTGCAAGCTGCGACGCTCGCGGGTAATCGCGGTCATCACGGTCGTGGTGCTGCTGGCGCCGCCTGCGCTGGCGGCTGCCTTCGCCTGGGCTGCTGGAGAGCCCGGCGCAGACCCGTTGACGCTCAAGGCACGCGCCCTGCTGCCCGGGCCGGGCTGGGAGGGTTTCGTCTCCGCTCTGGGCCAGGTCTTCGCCACGGGAGGGCTACTGGGCCTGGGCGTCGGTGTGGCCTGGTGCTTCGGCAGGGAGTATGCCGACCGCACCATCGTCTCCCTCTATGCCTCGGCGACCCCGAGAGCCGCGATGGCTACGGCCAAGTTCGTGGTGCTGACCGCGTGGAGCCTCTCCGTCGCGGCGGCTGTCGGCCCCGTGGCGTTCGTGGTCGCTCTGCTCGCCGGCCTCGGCCCTCCCGATACCGCCGCGCTCGTCGGGCTCGGCCGGGTCATGGCATTGGCTGCGCTGACGGGTGTCCTGGCCCTGCTGGTAGCGCTCTTCGCGACCGTCGGCAAGGGCTACCTCATGGCCTTCGGTGGGCTCATCGCGCTCATCACCAGCGCGCAGGTGGCCGTCATCGTCGGAGTGGGCCCGTGGTTTCCGCTGTCCTCACCGGCACTGTGGGCAGTGCACGACCCCGCCGTCGCCACAGTGTCACCGGGCCAGCTCGCCATCGTCCCGAGCGTGGCCGTCATCGTCGTCGTGGCCACAGTCGCGCGGTGGCAACGCGCGACCGTGAGCTGACGCGGCAGTCGAGCGATGCGGTGGCCGTCTGCGGGATGACATGGTGCTCGTGTCCGATCATTGGAGCGGCAAGGGGGTGCCGCGGGTCAGGAAGTCCGTGAGCGCCCGCCGGCTCACAGCCTCGGTGGTGTTCAGAAGGTCATCGCTGGCCCAGGGCTCGTCGCGCAGCCGGACGCTCACTGCGCTCAGCAGGGCCCGCACGTCCGCGGCCGGAACGGCGCCGGCATAGCCTGCGGTGAGCCGGTCGGTCAAGGCCCGCTCCGCGTGGTGCGGGTCGGCGGTCTCGAGGGCGCCGATGGCGCTCTGCGCAACGGTCGTCGAGGCAAGTGCGGTGGCTGAGGAGGCAGCGCTGGAGACGAAGGCGAAGACGAAGAGGACCAGGGCCGTCGCGGACGCACGCTGTACACGCTGACGGGTCACCAGGCTGCTCCTCAGGTCGCGGGGACCCTACACCCTCTCGCCCGCTCCTGAAGTGGAGATGTATCTGGTCTATGAGACTCCTGGGACTTCAGCTCCGTGCGGTGAGCACGACTGGGTCAGCGTCGGTGATGGCGACCGTGTGCTCGCAGTGCGCCCCGCGCGAGCCGTCAACGCTGCGCAGCGTCCACCCATCCGGGTCGGTGAAGAGGCGGTCGGTGGTGTGCAGGAACCACGGCTCGATGGCGATGACCAGCCCAGGGCGCAGCGGGAAGCCGCGCCCGGCCTTGCCGTCGTTGGGTATGTGAGGTTCGCCGTGCATGGTGCGTCCCACCCCGTGACCGCCGAACTCGGTGTTGATCGACAGGCCCTCCGCACGGGCCACGGACGCGATCGCCGCCGAGATGTCGCCGATGCGGCCACCTGGACGCGCGACCTCGATCGCGGCGTCCAGGGCCCGCGAGGTCGTGTCGATCAGGCGCACGTCCTCCTCGCGGGCCTGCCCGACGACCCTAGTGACCGCCGAGTCGCACACCCAGCCCTCGACCTGGGCTGCGAAGTCGAGGCTGAGCAGGTCCCCGTCGCGGAGCACGTAGTCGTGCGGCAGGCCGTGCAGGACCGCATCGTTCACGGACGTGCACAGGACCTTGCCGAACGGCATCGCACCGAAGGACGGGTGGTAGTCGATGTAGCAGGACTCGGCGCCGCGCTTGCGGATCATCTCGTGGGCGAGGGCGTCCAGCTCGAGCAGGTTGACCCCGATGTCGGCGGCATCGGCCAGGCGAGTCAGCACCTCGGCCACGAAGCGGCCCGCCGGACGCATCGCGTCGATCTCCGCCGGCGTCTTGAGTTCGATCATGGCGACGACTGTATGCGCCGAACCTGCCCCGTCCCGCCTTCGGACTCACAAGTCCCCCGGCCCCCGGTGAGCACGACCGAGGCCCGGCGCATAGGTTCGAAGCATGACCTATCCACTCAGTCGCATCCTGTCCACCGCCACCGCAGGCTACGGTGTGTTCGCGTTGCTCAAGCCCGACCACCTGGGCACAGCGCTGGAGGCACCCGGGGAGCAGATGCCGGCCTTCGACCTGATGGCCTACACCTACGCCCTGCGCGACATCCCGGTCTCAGCCGTGGGCATGTTCGCCTCCTCTCCGCGCCTGGTGACCGGCTCCATGCTGATGCGCATCGCCAGCGACTTCGGCGACGCCACGATCCTCGGGCTGAACATCGCCGACGAGCAGGTGCGCACCAAGGCGTTGAAGGTGACCCTGGGCTGGGGTGCCCTGAACGTCCTCGGCCTCCTGCTCGATCGGCGTCTTGAGCGTCGACGCATCCGCAGGATCGTCTGAAAGCAGACCGATACCGTCTGGTTAAAAACCGGTTGTGCCGCCGCGGGCTGCGCGTTTAGCGTGGGTGAACACAGGAAGGGAGGTGGTCCGATTCATGAAGAAGCTTCGGACATGTGAGGTGGCTCGCCGCTGACGCGGTCGATCCACGCCGCCGACGAGGCGGCAGGACCGTGTGGCGAATCCACTCGAGCCACCCGGGCCCGCGGGGTCGGACCTTGTCCATCCGACAGGCACTTCTGAGGTGTCCACCCGCGGGCTTGTCCCTGCCCGAGGGTCGTGGGCGCCCGGTGCGCGCTACGGCGAGGCCTGCCCGTCGGCCTCTGTCCAGAGTCGGAGGACCTCAGCAGCGAACCGGTCCGGTCGTTCGACCTGTGGCAGATGGCCGGTGTCGGCCAGCAGTATGGTGCGAGCGTGTGGTAGGGCGTCGGCTGCGCTGCTGAGCTGTTCGGACGGAAGCACGGTGTCCTGCTCGCCCCAGACGACGAGCGCGGGGACCCGATGCGCGCGAAGGCGTTTGAGCAGTACGCGTCGCCACCCGGGCCGCACCCGGCGGATGCTGCCGACCGATAGCAACGCCTCGCGGAAGGCTTCGGCTCGCCCTGGGACCAACGCCAGGGCCAACGCGTGGTCGATGCGCTCTGGGGTCGCCAGCCGCGGGTCGGCATACAGGGTGCGTTCGACACGGGCCGTGACGGTTCGAGTGGGTCGTCTGAGCAGCCAGGGACCGAGCCCTGGGACGGCGAGCATCCGGAGGTCGAGGCTGGCCTTGGCGCCGAAGCCGGCACTGCTGGCCAGGGTGAGGGTGCGCACGCGCTCAGGGTGACGGGCCAGCACGGTCATCGCGACCGCACCGCCGAGCGAGTTGCCGACCAGGTGCACCGGGGCGCTCTCACCCAGAGCATCCAAGGTGGCGACGGCGGCGTCGGCCAGGGAGTTCAGGCCCATGCCCGCAGGGCTGCGGGGGCTGAAACCGAACCCCGGCAGGTCCAGGCTGATGACCTTGTGCCGCGCGCTGAGCCGGGCGTGCTGCTCGTCCCAGTCCTGCAGACTGCGCCCGATCCCGTGCAAGAGCAGAGCCGTCCCGCCCTCGGCACGGTCCGGGCCACTCACCCGCACGCGGACATCGGTGCCCGCCGCCTGGATGGTGCTCGCACCTGGCCCGTCGTGCCGGTCGGTCCCGCGCTCCGCTGCAAGCTCGACCTGCTGCCGCTGGCGCCCGACCTGGCGGATCGCCGCCGCGGTGAGGATCCGGC
>JBAUJO010000222.1:0-5659 GCA_049683875.1 Ornithinimicrobium sp. | reverse complement strand
ACCCGGCAGCGGTGTTTGTGGTGGTGGTTCGCTCATACCCACCAGTGTCGCCTCGTGATCCAACATGTCGACCTCCCGCCCCTGTCGGGGCAATCAGGCCTCTTACACCGTTAATGCGATAGTCCCTTGATGGTCTTCACGTACAGGGGGATGGCGAGGCTGCCGTCGTGCTCGGCCAGGATTGTGTCCAGGTCGGCGACGGCAGCGAAGCCGTCCTGGTCGGTGAATGACTGGTAGGCGGTGAGGATGCGTTCCTGGTTCGCCTCCGTCAGGAACGACTGGGCGCTGCGACGGACGTACTCATGAACGGCGTTGATGAACATGACCTTGCCATTGCGGGCGGCCGGCTTGCGCGAGCGCAGGACGACGACGACGGCCTCCATGGGTGAGTTGTAGAACAGGCCGGGGGCGAGGCCGAGCACGCATTCGATGAGGTCGGACTCGATGAGCTTGCGTCGCATGGCGGCTTCCTCGCGGCGAAACAGCACGCCGTGCGGGAAGAGGATCGCGGCGCGGCCGGTGGTCGGGTCCATGCTGGCTGCCATGTGCTGGAAGAAGGCGTAGTCGGCTCGCCCCTGGGGTGGTGTGCCCCAGGTGTTGCGCCCGTAGGGGTTGGCGGCGAACGCGGCTCGGTTCCAGTTGCTGATGGAGTAGGGCGGGTTGGCCAGGATCATGTCGAGGGTGGCGAGGCGGCCCCGGTCGTCGAGGAACTTCGGGTCGGCGAGCGTGTCGCCGTGGCGGATGCTGCCGGACTCCAGGCCGTGCAGGAACAGATTCATGCGACCGATGGCGGAGGTGCCGAAGTTGCGTTCTTGACCGAAGAGCCGCAACCCGCGCCACTCTTTGCCCTGGGCCTTGAGCTCGGCGGCGGCGCTGATCAGCATCCCGCCGGTGCCGCACGTTGGGTCGTACACCGACTCGCCGGGCTGGGCGTCGAGCATCCGGGTCATCAGTTGGACGAGGGTGCGGTTGGTGTAGAACTCCTGGGCGGTGTGGCCGGAGTCGTCCGCGAACTTTTTGATGAGGTACTCGTAGCCGTTGCCGAGCTCGTCCTCGGGCAGGTTGGCCACGGACAGGGTGCGGCTGGAGAAGTGCTCGACCAGGTCGCGCAGGGTGTTGTCGGGCAGGAGTCGCTTGTTGCCCCAGTCACCTTCGCCGCACACGCCGCGGAGGGTGTTCGGGTTGGCGGCCTCGATGTGCCGCATGGCGCCGAGGATGGCCTGCCCGATGTCCCGGGTGGTCTCGCGGATGTCCCGCCAGTGGGCGCCGTCGGGGATGGCGAAGCGGTGGTTCTCCGGCAGGTCCGCCAGCTCCTCGTCACCCTCGTAGGTCTCCAGGGCTTTGGCTCGTTCCTCGTCGTAGACGTCGGAGAGCCGCTTGAGGAAGAGCAGCGGGAAGATGTACTGCTTGTAGTCGCCGGCGTCGATGAGCCCGCGCAGCAGCACCGCGGCGCCCCACAGGTATCTCTCCAGCTCGGCTTGACTGATCCGCCTGCTCATCACAGCCCCCACTTCGCCAGCTCGGACTCGAGGTTCGCCCGGGAGGCGCGGACGTCGGCGTGCGCCTTCTCCAGCTGCTCGAGGGCCTCACCCGGGGACAGGGCTTCCTCCTCGGGTGCACCGGCGACGTAGAGGGGGATGTTCAGGCTGTGGTCGTTGCCGGCGATCTCGTCCAGGTCGACAAGGCGGGACAGCTCGTCGTCCCCGGTCGGGTCCTGGTACGCGGCAAGGATGCGCTCGGCGTGCTCAGGCTCGAGGGTGTTCTGGTTGCGTCCGCGGCGGAACAGGGTCTCGGCGTTCACGACCTGGACTTTGCCGTCCCGTTCGGGGCTCTTGGTCCGGCGCAGCACGAGGATGCTTGCTGCAAGACCTGCGCCATAGAAGAGGTTGGGTCCCAGTCCGATGACCGTTTCGACGAGGTCCTGCTCCAGGAACCAGCGGCGGACCTTCTTCTCGGCACCCCGGCGGAATAACGCACCCTGGGGCAGCACGACGGCGACCCGCCCGGTGTCGGCGGCGCTGGAGGCCACCATGTGCTGCACCCAGGCCCAGTCGGCGTACCCCTTGGGTGGCACCCCGCCGTACGCCGCGCGGCCCCACTGGTCCGACCCCCACGTCGCGTGGGGCCAGTTCTTCAACGAGAAGGGCGGGTTGGCGATCACGCAGTCGAACCGGGCTAGCCGATCACCGTCGAAGAAGGCCGGGTCACGCAGGGTGTCGTCCTTGGTGATCCGGAAGTCATCGACGCCGTGCAGAAGCAGGTTCATCCGGGCGATACCCGAGGTGGTCAGGACCTTCTCCTGGCCGAAGAGCCGACCGCGGAGCAAGCGAGGGTTGCCGTCATGCTCCTTTACGTGATTGATGACCCCGATCAGCATCCCGGCCGTCCCGCATGCCGGGTCGTAGACGGTGTCCCGCTCGCTCGGGTCGAGGATGTTCACCAAGAGGGCGACGATGGACCTGGGGGTGTAGTACTCACCGGCGGCCTTGTTCGACTGGTCGGCGAACCGTTTGATGAGGTACTCGTACGCCTGCCCGAACATGTCCGGCGACACCCGCGCGCTGGTCAGGGGCCGGGCCGAGAAGTGCTCGATGAGGTCGCGCAGCGTGGTGTCGGTCAGTGTTTGCTTGTTCGTCCAGATACTGGTCTGCCCGAAGATGCCGTAGAGGGTTTCCGGGTTCGCCTCGGAGATCCCGTTTAGCGTGGTGACAAGTGCGGAGCCTATGTTCTGGGTCCGCGACCGCAGGTCGTCCCACATGCAACCTTCTGGGATTACAAAGCGGTGATTCTCCGCGAACGCGGCGAACTCGTGATCGCCACCCGAGCCTTCCAGTGCCTGACCGTACTCCTCCAGGTAGACGTCGCTGATCCGCTTGAAGAACAGCAGCGGGAAGATGTACGCCTTGAAGTCGGCCTGGTCGACGCTCCCCCGGAGCAGGTCGGCCGCCCGAGCGAGGTGCCCCTCCAACTCCGAAAGCGTCATAAGGGGACCGGTCGGAATCAGAGCCCGAGCTGCGGCCCTCGCGTCGTCTTCCGTCACTTCGGAACCCTTCGTCTCATGTGATCGTCCCCATTGAGCGACGACGCCGACCATACTTGCCTGTAAGACTGACGACCTGCTCGGGGATTGCTTTAGAC
Source organism: Ornithinimicrobium sp. (assembly GCA_049683875.1). Classification (GTDB taxonomy): domain Bacteria; phylum Actinomycetota; class Actinomycetes; order Actinomycetales; family Dermatophilaceae; genus Ornithinicoccus. The sequence goes on along the minus strand of JBAUJO010000222.1, from coordinate 2,521 downwards.
GTGGGTCACGTCATCTGATGCGCAACACTAGCCCGGATCGTTCACGTTTTTGCGTGGTGATCGGCGTGTAGAAACACCGAAGTGCTCCCTGACCAGGGACGACTTGGACTTGCTGAAGGTCCCAGGTCCACCTATCAGGAAGCACTCGGTAAGTGGAGCGTACGTCGTGGACGTCCGGTCTGTCCGTCTCTGCTGATGGTGTCGGCGTGGTGGCCCACGCGGGCAGCGTTGCTACCCGTCTGCTGGCCGACCGGACCGGCCTGAGGGGGCAGCTGTCGACGGCGATGGCCCGCCGTGGGTTCGTCCCAGTGCATGACCGCGGCCAGGTGCTGACCGATGTGGCCGTGATGCTGGCCGATGGTGGGGAGGCGATCGCCGACATCGACGTGCTGCGCCACCAGGGGAGCGTGCTCGGCCCGGTCGCCTCACCCCCGACGGTGTGGCGCACCCTGGATGAGGTCACGCCGGTGCGGGTGAAGAAGATCGCCGCCGCCCGGGCACGGGTCCGCCGACACGTGTGGTCCCAACTTCAGGCCGGGGTGCCGGCCTCCAGGGCCGCCGGGAGGGACCTGGGGCAGGTGGTCGTACTGGACGTCGATGCCACGATCGTGGTCGCGCACAGCGAGAAGGAGCACGCCGCGCCGGGCTTCAAGCGGACTTTCGGGTTCCACCCCCTCGGCGTGTGGTGCGACAACACCGAAGAGTTCCTCGCCGGGATGCTGCGCACCGGTCGGGCCGGGTCGAACACCGCCGCCGACCACATCCAGGTGCTCACCGAGGCGATCGCCCAGATTCCCGGCTGGCACCGCAAGCACCTGCTGGTCCGCTCCGACGGTGCCGGGGCCTCCCACCAGCTGCTGGACTGGCTCACTACCGCCGGGCAGGTCCGAGGACGTCACCTGGAGTACTCCGTGGGGTTCCCGATCACCGAAGCCCTGCGCGAGGCCATCGCCTTGGTCCCCGCGACAACCTGGGTGTCCGCGATCGAGGTTGACGGCGAAGTCCGGACCGGCGGGGACGTCGCCGAGCTCACCGGGCTCATCGACACGTCCGTGCTGGCCAGGTGGCCGGCCGGGATGCGCGTCATCGTCCGCTGAGAACGGCCCCACCCCGGCGCGCAACTATCGCTGTTCGAGGAGACCGACGGGTGGCGCTACCAGGCGTTCGTCACCAACACCACGACCGGGCAGCTGGCCTTACTCGAGGCCCGGCACCGGGCCCACGCCCGGGTCGAGGACCGCATCCGGCACGCCAAGGACTCCGGGCTGGGACGCTTGCCCTCACGAGACTTCGCGATCAACCAAGCCTGGCTCGTGCTGGTCATGATCGCCGCCGACCTGACCGCCTGGACCCGGCTGCTCGCCCTGACCGGCGACGCCAAGATGCTGGTGGCGTGCGAGCCCAAGGCACTGCGGTACCGCTTCCTGCACGTCCCCGCACGGTTCACCCACGGCGGACGCCGCCGACGACTACGCATCCCGAAGACCTGGCCCTGGGCCGCCGCCATCGTCGCCGTCTTCGCCAACATCACCGCGATCCCCCGACCAGCCTGACCACCCGTCCACCACGACATCACCACCCGGAGAACCGCAGCCCGGCAGCGCCAGCCGGCACTACCTCACGCCCAGCGGCTGTCTTCGGACCGCGACGACGACCAAGCGTTCGCTGACCCCACGAACACGACCTCATGAGAGACCGGGGCTAGTGGCCCGCAGGTCGGGTGATGTGGCTCTTCGCCGTTGACTGTGGGCGGGCGACGCGCCGGGGCGCTGGCTGAGGGCTGACGCGGGTCGAGGCCCCCGAGGATCAGAGGACTTCTACCTCTTCTGAACCTGAGGACCTCGACGATGGGTGAGCCTACGTTGTGCTGCCGTTCTGGCGCCGGCTATTGCCAGCGCTGTGACCTACTGATCGGCCTGGACGGGCTGCACGTCCTGGGCGTCGACCGGAGGGACGGCGGCGCCTTGACGGTGACCGTGGAGTCCGCGCCGGGGGTGGTCGGGTGCCGGACCTGTGGTGTTGTCGCGCGCGGGCACGGCCGACTTGAGGTGTGCCTGGTCGACGCGCCGGCGATGGGGCGGCCGGTGCGGATCTGCTGGCGCAAGCGGCGCTGGCGCTGCGTGGAGCCTGCCTGCCCGGTGACGACGTTCGTCGAGCAGGACGACCGGGTAGCAGCGCCGCGGGCGAAGTTGACGACTCGGGCATGCCGGTGGGCGATCGAGCAGCTGCGCCGGGAGCACGCCTCGATCAACGGCTTGCGCCGCCAGCTCGGCGCCGGCTGGCGCACGGTCTGGGAGTCGATCCGAGGTGTTCTTGCTTCGGCCGACGCCGACCCGGCCCGCTTCACCGGTGTGGACATGCTCGGGGTCGATGAGCACGTGTGGCACCACGTCTGCACGAAGCCGGTCCAGGACGGCGGCCGCGGACCGAAGGAACTGACTGGCATGGTCGACCTCACCCGTGACCAGCACGGACAGGTCCACGCCCGCCTGCTCGACTTGGTGCCCGGCCGCTCCGGGCA
>JBAUJO010000221.1:0-15687 GCA_049683875.1 Ornithinimicrobium sp. | reverse complement strand
CCCCTGGAGACCGCGGATGAGCCGACGTGGGCCCACGATGTCGTTCGGGACGCGGCCGACGGGATGGCCGGGGCCACGTTCCCCGCGAGCGTGGGCTCTTGGTGTCGCACCTGCTCGGTGAAGTCGTGCTGCCCGCTGAGTCCCGAGGGCGACCACTCGTGAGTACGACGACGGCGGACCCGCGGCCGCTGCACGGCGCCCTGTCGGCGACGCAGATCGCCCACGCGCTGGGCGCGCCGGCGCCCACACCCGAACAGGTCGCCGTGATCGAAGCCCCCCTGGAGTCGATGCTCGTCGTCGCGGGTGCCGGTTCGGGCAAGACCGAGACCATGGCCTCGCGGGTGTTGTGGCTCATCGCCAACGGCCGGGTCCAAGCGCACGAGGTGCTCGGGCTGACCTTCACCCGCAAGGCCTCGATCGAGCTCGCCACTCGCCTGAACGACAAGATCCGCGCCCTGCGTCTCAGCGGGCTGATCGAACCCCTCGTGCCCCATGGGTCACCGGCGTCCGATGCGGGGGTGCGCCCCGACGGTGCTCTGCGGCAGCTGCAGAGTCCGACCGTGTCGACCTACCACGCCTACGCCGGGCGCCTGGTCGCCGAGCACGGTCTGCGCATCGGCGTGGAGCCACATGCTCGTCTGCTCTCCGAGGCTGCTTGCTGGCAGCTCGCGCACGAGGTCGTCCATTCGTGGACCGGCGCCATGGACGGTCTGGAGCTGGCCGAGAGCACCGTCGTCAGAGCAGTGCTGGACCTGTCCTCGGCCCTGAGTGAGCACCTTGTGGAGCCTGCCGAGGTCCGGGACTGGCTGTCGGCCCGTGTTGCCGAGCTGGAGCTGCTGCCACCGGAGCCGGGCAAGACCAGCCGCACCGCGGCCAGCTCACTCGCGACCGTGCTGTCCACCAAGGCGCTCATCCCTGCGCTCGTGGAGGCCTATCAGCAGGCCAAGCAGGACCGCTCGGCGATGGACTTCGGCGATCAGGTTGGCCTGGCCGCGCGCTTGGCGCGTGACCAGACCCCCGTGGGCGCCGGCGAACGCAGTCGGTACGCCGCCGTGCTCCTGGATGAGTTCCAGGACACCTCCGAAGCACAGATGGTGCTGCTCAGCTCGCTCTTCGCGCCACGCCCTGCCGAGGGCGCCGCAGAGGGCGATGCTGCTGGCGGCTCGACGATGGTCCCGGTCGTGGCGGTGGGTGATCCGAACCAGTCCATCTATGGATGGCGAGGTGCAAGTGCGACGACACTGAACCGCTTCCCGAAGCGCTTTGGAACAACGCCACAGACCCCGACCCCCGTCCGGTCACTGAGTATGTCGTGGCGCAACTCTCGCAGTGTGCTGGACGCGGCCAACATGGTCGCCGAGCCACTGCGGCGCCACAGCGCCACGCCGGTGCGAGCGCTGCGCGCCGCGCCACAGGCACCGCGGGGACGGGTCGACCTGCTGCGTTCGGCCACGCACGACGACCAGGCGAACGACGTCGCCCGGTGGGTGGCGCGCCGCTGGTTCGAACCCACGGGGGAGTGGAGTGGTGTCACCGCGGCGGTGCTCTGCCGCAACCGGTCACAGTTCGACCCCGTGGCGTCGGCGCTGCGTCGCGAGGGCCTTCCCGTCGAGATCGTGGGTCTGGGCGGGCTCCTCAACGCACCCGAGCTGCTGGACCTGGTCTCGCTGCTGTGGGTCGTTCAGGAACCGAGCCGCGGGGACGCCGTCATGCGCCTGTTGGCGGGACCGGTCTGTCGTCTCGGCGCCGCGGACGTGAGCGCGCTATGGTCCTGGGCGCGCCACCTGGTCGCGGACTATCCCAAGGAGCAGGCCAGCCTCGGTGAGGCCATCGACCGGCTACCGGAGAGAGGCTGGGTCGGCTCCGGCGGGGTCGGTCTGTCCGTCACCGCCCACCGCAGGTTGACCACGCTGAGCGCGGTGATCACACGGTTGCGCTCACTGGTCGGGCTGCCGCTACCGGACCTGCTGGTGGAGGCTGAACGCGGCCTCGGTCTGGACATCGAGGTCGCCGCGGACCCCGATGTGGCGCCAGGTTGGTCCCGGGCGCATCTAGACGCGCTGGTCGACGTCGCGTCCGCGTTCGCCGCCAGCGCCGACCGGCCCACGCTGGGCGGCTTCCTGTCGTGGCTGGATGCTGCGCGAGACCACGAACGAGCCCTCGAGGATGTCGAGATCCCCGAGCTGGCAGAGGTGAGCGTCCAGACCGGCGCCGTGCAGGTCATGACGGTTCATGCAGCCAAGGGCCTGGAGTGGGACGTGGTCGCGGTCCCCGGGCTGGCCGAGGGAATCTTCCCCGCGCTGCCTGGTCGAGCCATCTTCGACCCCGTGCCGGCGGAGTTGCCTACCGAGGACGGCACCGAGGCCGGGCAAGAACAAGGCCTTGGCCTCGGCCTCGGTCTCGGAGTCACGGGCGAAGCAGCTGAGGACCGGGCATGGAGCTACCGGCCGCATGCCGTGAACGGTTGGCTCACCGGGGTAGGCGCCTTGCCGTATTCCTTGCGCGGTGACCGTGACGGCCTCCCGGAGCTCGACCTGAGCGACCAGCCCGACGTCGGCGCACTGAAGAGCGCCCGGGATGACTTCGCAGCGGCCGGGATCGAGCACCGCGTGCGTGAGGAGCGCCGACTGGCCTACGTCGCGCTGACCCGAGCCCGACGAGAGATGGCGCTGAGCGCGCCGGTGTGGTCGACCGGCAAGAGACCCAGGGTCACTTCGCGCTTCCTGCTCGAGCTGACCCGGGCCCATGCTGAGCGCCCGATCCCCGGACTGAACCGCGGGTCGTGGGTTGCGATGCCGGTCGACGAAGGCGCCGAGAACCCGCTGACCGCGCAGACCGAGAGGGCCGACTGGCCGGCCGTGCCCGGGGCCCGCCGAGCGGCGATGACCGACCTGGTCGAGACGGTCATCGCGGCTCGGTCGACGTCGCCCCACGCCGGGGGTCCCCCCGTCGGTGCTGCCCGGACGAGGGACCACCGCGACGAGGTCATCGCGATGCTTCTGGCCGAGCGAGACGAACGTGACCGCCTGGGGGGACGGGTGCGCTCAGTGGAGGTGCCGCATCGGGTCTCCACCTCGGCCCTGCTGGAGCTGAGCGCCGACCCGCAGCGTTTCGTGCGCCGTCTGCGCCGTCCGATGCCGGCACCCCCGAGCCCGTCAGCGGAGATGGGCACGAGATTCCACGCCTGGGTCGAACAGCACTACCGCGCTCCGGTGCTTGTCGACTGGGAAGCGGTCGACGTCGACCCGGCTTCCTGGTCGCCGAGTGCGGACATCGAGCAGATGCAGCAGCGTTTCCTGGCCAGTGAGTGGGCCACCCGCCGACCGGTTGCCCTTGAGCTGGCGGTGACGACCACGCTGGCCGGGCGCACCGTCTCCGGACGCATCGACGCCGTCTTCCCTCGACCCGACGGAGGCTTCACGGTGGTGGACTGGAAGACAGGTCGACCGGGGAGTGAGGGCGAGCAACAGCGTCGACGCCTCCAGCTGGCCGTCTACCGACTGGCGTATGCCCGGTGGCGCGGTGTAGGTATCGCTGAGGTGGACGCCGCTTTCTTCTACGCCAGCACGGGGCAGACGGTGCGGCCTACGCTGCCGGACTCGGAGGACCTGGAAGCCCAGCTCGAGACCACGCTGGCCGAGGTCGGAGAAGTGTGAGCCCGCGGGAAGGACCGCAGATCAGGTGACACGACCGTGCGGCAGCGCGGGTTACAGAGCGGTAGCGCCCCCTCGCGATGAGCCGGACCGGTGGTCGTGCTCATCCTGGCCATCACCGGTGTCGGTCTGGTCGATCTCGGCGGCTTCGTCCGGGGCCGCTTCACTGGCTGTCTCGTCCGCCGGCCTCGGTGCAGGCGCCTCGTCGTCGGCAGGCATGCCGTACAGGTCCTGCAACCGGCTCGGCTCGTCGAGCTCCTCACCGAGTCGGCCGGTGGTCAGGACCTCCGTAGCGTCGTCGCCAGCAAAGGGCCCCTCCTCCGGTGCGGACCACAGACTTTGCTGCGGCTCCCTTCCGGCCACCTCGTCCCGCTCGGGTCGATGACTACTGCCCTCGGCACCCGAAGCATCGGCCAGCCGAACGAACCGGCTGTCCCCGGCCTCGACCTCGACGGCGTCATCGTCCTCGTCGGAGTCCTCAGCACTCTCGGAGGCGGCGGAGTCGTGCCCCTGACCCACCGGTGCGTGGGGGGCGGGCTCCGGCTCGACCGCGAGCCCACGTCGCGGCCCTACCGAAGATTCGGACTCCGGCCCGACCTCGTGCTCCCCCACGGGGCGCTGGGGCACCAGCGAGCTGTCCGCTGCGGTGAGTCGGTCCAGCTTGCGCAGCTCGTCGACGCGACCTTGCACCACGTCATCCGCTCCGCTCGAGGCCGCGTGAGCCAGTCCGGCGATCAGGTGCATCTCTGCTGCCAGCCGTGCTCTGTTGAGCAGGTGCGGATCGGGTCGGCTGGACCGCGCCAGCGAGTAGCTTTCCAGCACGGAGTCCAGCGCCGCCGGAGTCAGCTGGTCGGCGAGCGCAGCGAAGTCCTGGGCGGGGTCGCTCACGCACGCGTTGTCCCAGTGGGTCAGCGCGACCACACGAGCGGACGCAGCGTCGTCGTCGGCGAAGGCCACCAGGAAAGCCCAGCCATCCAGCGACCCGTGGACCGGGGTGGGTGCGAAGTTCCACAGGGCCGGGGCGTCCAGCGCCTCCTCCCACCGCGCCAGCAAACCGGTCGGAACCAGGCCGGTGGCGGCAGCGCGGTCGAGCTCGGAGACGCATCGTTGGCGATGCTCCGAGGCGTCGAAGGTCGGCACCGCGTACTCCTCGAACAGCTCGACCGGGATGTTGTGCACCGCCGCGACGGCACGCCCCACGGCGCTGGCCAGGCCGGCGCCTGCCGGTACCTGGTGCAGGTTCAGGGCCGAACCGTCCACGTGCGGGTAGACGGCCGCGCGACCGAGGTTGGGACCCAGAGAGGCGAACCCGGCGGCCGCGGGAACCTTGAACGGTAGGTGCTTGCCGAGCTGACCGACCAGGGCCTCGTTGCGCTCCAGCTCCGCGCCGGCCGCCGCGGTGAGCGGCACCCGCACGACCCAGGTCCGTCCGGTCTCGTCCTCGATGATGGCCGTCTGGTGGGCCGAGGGTTCGGCTTGGCCGGTGCGCCGCACCTCCTGGACGGTGGCCGGGTGCATCCCGGGCACCGCCGCGCAGGCAATGGCCGCCAAAGCCAGGTCGCTACGTGTCACCGGTCCACCGTATGCCGACCCCGCAGCCATATGGTGCAGGCGAGGCCGCATCCGGTTGTGCGCGCCTGTGGACTCGGTGGCGAGGTCACCGCAGCGTCCTACAGTGGGGGCGTGAGTGTGGTCGAAGAGTCGTTGCTGGATCTCGCCCTGGCCCGGGGCACGCTGGACCGGGAGGGCGTCGAACGACGCGACCGTGACGTCCTGCGCTCGGCGTTGGCCCAGTCCTCGACGCGGGTCTACGACCTGGTCGACGGCAAGATGCGCACCTGCCGCGTCGATGGGCGGATGCGGCTCGTGCCCCGGTCGGCGGACGTGGCCGACTCGAGCCGGCTGGCGCTCTACCTCGGACGGGACAGCGACCGTGAGCACGTCGCCGTCGTGCGACCGGCCGGAGCGCGCGACCGCCCCGACAGCGGCGCCAAGGGGTGGCGCACGTTGCGGGAGGCAGGAGGCGAGCTCGGCGACACCGACGCCGGGGTGTTGACCACCGCTCTTGCGCTGGCGAACTGGCACGAGCGGAACCCCCACTGCTCCCAATGCGGCAGTCCGACCTCGTGTGCGCAGGGAGGTTGGGTGCGGGTCTGCGCCAACGACGGCTCGGAACATCACCCACGCACGGATATGGCCGTCATCGTGGCCGTGACGGATGACGAGGGCCGCATCCTGCTGGCTCGAGGTCCGCACTGGCCTCAAGGGCGGATGTCCGTGTTGGCCGGTTTCGTCGAGGCGGGGGAGTCCTTGGAGTCCGCCGTGGCCCGAGAGGTGAGCGAGGAAGTCGGGATCAGGGTGCGCAACGTCACCTATCGAGGCAACCAGCCGTGGCCTTTTCCCTCCTCGCTGATGATCGGCTTCACTGCGGTGGCCTTCCAGACCGAGCTGTCCCTGGATCCGCAGGAGATCGCCGAGGCGCACTGGTTCGCCCCCGGTGAGCTGGCGTATGCGGTCCGCTCCGGTGTCGTCGCTCTGCCGCCGCGGGTGTCGATCGCCCGTCGGCTGATCGAGAGCTGGTACGGCCGTGAGATCGAGCAGCCCGAGGAGCTCGGTGAGCCGTTCCGGGGGCACGAAGCGTCGTGAGTGAGCCGCTGCCCCCGGACGCGGTGCTGGAGGGTCTGGATCCTGAGCAGCGAGAGGTCGCACGACATCCCTTAGGGCCGATGGTGGTGCTTGCGGGAGCGGGGACCGGCAAGACCCGAGCCATCACCCACCGCATCGCCTACGGTGTCAGCTCGGGTGTGCTGACCCCGCAACGCATGCTGGCGCTCACCTTCACCGCGCGCGCCGCCGGTGAGATGCGCAGCCGTCTGCGAGGGCTCGGGGCGGCTGCGGTGCAGGCACGGACATTCCACTCCGCCGCGCTGCGCCAGCTGCAGTTCTTCTGGCCCCAAGCCGTCGGTGGCCCTGCCCCGCAGGTGCTCTCCCAGAAGGCCCCTGCGGTGGCCGAGGCCGCGGGTCGGCTGCGTCTGCGTCTGGAACGCACCGAGCTGCGAGACGTCGCGGCTGAGATCGAGTGGGCCAAGGTGGGCATGGTCACCGCCGAGCGCTACCCCGCCGTGGCTCAGGCGCAGGGCCGCTCACCGGCGGGCCTGGACGGCACCGCGATGGCTCGGCTGATGCAGACCTATGCCGAGGTGACGGCCGAACGGAACGTGATCGACTTCGAAGACGTGCTGCTGCTGACCGTAGGCATCCTCGTCGAGCACGAGAGCGTCGCTGCCTCCGTGCGGCAGCAGTACCGCCACTTCGTGGTGGATGAGTACCAGGACGTCAACCCGCTGCAGCATCGCCTGCTCGACCTGTGGGTCGGTGACCGCACGGACGTGTGCGTGGTGGGCGACCCCGCGCAGACCATCTACTCCTTCACCGGAGCCACGCCGCAGTACCTCATGGACTTCGGGCAGCGCTTCCCGGATGCCGCGACGGTGTCGCTGGTGCGCAACTACCGCAGCACGCCGCAGGTCATCGAGCTGGCCAACGTGATGCTGGCAGCCGCGAGTGCGGTGGAACGCGGGTCGCAGACACCCCTCACGCTGCGCTCGCAGCAACAGCCCGGCCCATGCCCTGAGCTGACCCAGTACCCGGACGACGAGGCGGAGGCCCGAGGCGTGGCCCAGCTGATCACCGAGATGGTCAGCTCGGGTGGGGCGGCCCCCGGTGACATCGCGGTGCTGTTCCGCACCAACGCCCAGTCGGCGGCGGTCGAGTCGGCACTGTCGGGTGGCGGGACTCCGTACGTGGTACGCGGGGCGGAGCGGTTCTTCTCCCGGGCCGAAGTGCGCCAAGCGATGGTGTTGTTGCGAGGGCAGGTGCGCAGCGACACCGCCGAGGGTCCGCTTGCGGCTCGGGTGCGCGACGTGCTGTCCTCTCTGGGCCACACGGCGCGGCCGCCGGAGGGCGGCGCCACGCGCGAGCGCTGGGAGTCGCTGCAGGCCCTCGTCCATCTAGCGCAGGACATGGAGGCGCCGACGACGCCGGAGAGTCCGGTGCCCGGCGGTGGTCCGATGAGAGTGGGCGAGTTCGTCGCCGAGCTCGACCGCCGGGCCGGTGAGCAGCATCCACCGGCGGTCGACGGTGTCACCCTGGCGTCGTTGCACGCAGCCAAGGGACTGGAGTGGGACCACGTGTTCGTGATCGGTTGCAGCGAAGGACTGCTGCCCATCACCATGGCCGAGGGGCCGGAGCGCGTCGCCGAGGAGCAGCGGCTTCTCTACGTCGGGGTCACCCGGGCCCGGGTCGGTCTGCACCTGAGCTGGGCGGGGAGCCGAAGCACCGGGGGGCGGACCCACCGCAAGGTGAGTCGGTTCCTCCATCCGGCGGCCGAGATGCTCGGGATGTCCGTGCCGCAGCGGCGCAAGGCCGTCCCTGCAGCGCCGGGCCGGCCTCGTAGCCGGCGCGTGTGCCGGACCTGCGGATCCGACCTGGACACCGCGGCCGAACGCAAGATCGGACGGTGCTCAGCCTGCCCCGCGACCTACGACGAGGCCCTCTTCGAACAGCTACGGAGCTGGCGGGCCGAGACCGCCAAGCGAGATCGTGTGCCGGCGTTCGTCGTCTTCACCGACGCGACCCTCACCGCGATCGCGGAACAGGTACCGAGCGAGCTTGGTGCACTGTCGAAGATCTCCGGGGTGGGAACGCGCAAGCTCGAGATGTACGGGCCGGACGTGCTGCAGATTCTCGCCGACCACTGAACCACGCCGGGTTGCGGGGCCTTCGTCGCGTCGACGTCGTCGCCGGCCTCCTAGAAAAGCCGTTGCGGCGGCCCGTCACCGCGCGTAACGTCACAGTCGTTCCGCGACGAAGCCGCTCGCGGGTGCCCGCATCGAGAGGAGGCTGGTGATGGAGAACACCGAGATCTTCGGCAGACGCGTCTTCGCGTCCTGCGTCGCCGCGGCCCGTCCTCGTCCGGGGGCCGGCTCCACGAGCGCAGGGACGCCAGGAGCACGTTCGTCCCACGCGCTTGCGCCCAGCAGTGCCCTCGACGCACTGCGGTTGCGAACCGAGGACTGGCCCACCTAGGCCAGGTTCCTTTCATCGGCCGCGGGGCGTCTGTCCACAACGACACCTCCGCCTGCGGCCCGCATCGAGGCCGCGACAGCCCTTGAAAGGAACGTCGTGTCCACCCCGACACCTCGCACCGTCCACCCCGCCGAAACCTCTGGCAGCCGAGCCGCCCTGCCCGGGCGCACGCCCCTGACGACGAAGGAGGCGGCGTATCCCTGTCGTCGTCACAAGCCCGACCTGTGGTTCGCCGAGTCGCCCGAGGACGTCGAGGTCGCCAAGGCACTGTGCGGCCCCTGTCCGATCCGGCAGGCCTGCCTGTCCGGCGCCCTCGAACGGCGCGAGCCTTGGGGAGTCTGGGGCGCAGAGCTCGTCCTCGACGGGGTCGTCGTCGCCCGCAAACGAGGGCGAGGTCGACCACGCAAGGACCGCCGGGCTGCTTGACGACGTCCGGTCAACCCAGGTCGCCGGGTCGACGACCGTGGTGCCCACAGGCGGGATGTTCGGCCCAACGTCGAGCGATGACCCGCGGCCAGGGCAGCGACACCTCCCAGGTCAGGCCCACCGGGGCGGTGCCCATGGAGACGAAGCCCGACAGAACCATCGCGCACAGCCCCGCCGTCACCCCGGACAGGGCCGGTTCGATGTGGACCGGCGTCCCCGCCTCCCCGAGCGATCCGTCGACCTGGGCCACCAACAGAGGCCATGCCTGATCACGGTCGCGACGGTAGTGGTCGAGGCACGTCAGGCACGGTCCGGTGGTGCCCGTGACCAGCGGGCCGACCACCACGCGGTGCGGATGCACCACCACGGGAAGATGCGCGACGCTCGAGCGGGCCCAACCGATCGCCGAGCCCGCTCCGACCGCCTCGGCGACGACCAGGATGGTGATGTCAGCTTCGGCAGGTACCCCGCACACCTCGATCGCCGCGGCCGGACCCGCCGGCTCCAGGGTCGCGAGGTGGTCGCGAATCGCGCTCGCAGCCGGCCCGGTTCCGAGGACGCATACCCGAGCCGGGTGCTGGATGCGCACGTCTGCGTGCTGGTGCGCCGCAACCTTGCCGGGCGCGCGGTCCGGTGCGGCGGGCTCGCTCACAAGGCGGCGGACACGCAGCTCGCTGACCAGCTCAGCGGCACGGGGGACGGTGAGGCCCCACTGGGTGGCGCTGCCCAGCAGCACGCCGGCTCCATGCCGTCGGGCTGCCGGGACCTCCGCTGCGCTCAGGGTCAGCAGCCAGCCGACCTCGGCCTCGGACAGCCCTGTCAGCACGATCCCACGGCCAGGGTCCAAGCCGAACTGCACCTGTCCGGGGCCCCGCCGCAGGGGTCGGGCGTGGGCCGCGAGGCGGACTCGCTGGCTGGCCAGATCGTGTCGAGGACGCGGCATACCGCGAAGCGTCTCAGCCCGGGCTCACCAGTTAGCGGCGTTGTCCACAGCACTGGTCCGCCCGACACGAGAAACGCCTCATCGGCCCCCGAGAGTTCGGGGGTGCCGATGAGGCGTGATGTTGAGGCGCTCGGTTCAGGCGCTGGCGGCCTTGCCGAGGATACGGTTCAGGTTGGTTCCGCAGACCGGGCAGCTTCCCTTGGCCATGCGTCGACCGTTCGTCTCCACGACCCGACCCTCGGCTTCGCGCTTCGCCTTGCACTTCACGCAGTAGAACTCACCCTGGTAGGTCTCGGTGCCTTCTGCCATGCCTTCTGCCATGTTGTCCTCCTGGTCGGGCCGAGCGCGTACGCACACGGGAATCGTCGGTGTGGCGGTCGGGTCGATCTCACCCTAGACGACTTCGCCAGGGAACGAGATGTCCGACGCGGCAACGCCTCAGGTCGGGTCGGAGTCGCTGAGCAGCTTGTCCAGCTCCTCATCCATCGCCCGCTGTTGGTCGTCAGGGGCGCCGCCCACGCGCTCGACATAGCCAAGGACGTCGTCCAGGTCGTCGGCCGTGGGCGCCAGGTCGGGGTGTGCCCAAACGCGGTCACGGGCCGCCTGGCCATGTGTGTCCTCCAGGGCCGCCCAGAGGTTGGCGGCGTCACGAAGTCGGCGCGGTCTCAGCTCCAGACCCACCAGCGAGGCGAACACCTTCTCCGCCGGCCCGCCGGTGGCGCGGCGGCGGCGAACCGCCTCGGACAGAGCCGCGACCGCAGGCAGGTGCCCTGCGCAAGCTCGTTCGGAGACCAGGTCGACCCACCCCTCCACTAGCGCGAGAAAGGTCTCCAGCCGGGTGAGGGCGATCTTCTGAGACGGGCTGGGCTCGGGGGTGAACAAGGAACCGGCCAAGGCCTCCTGCATGGCGGCCGGGTCGCTCGGGTCGACCGAGCGCACTGCCGACTCGATCGCCTCGGTGTCGATGCTGATGTCGCGGGCGTAGTCCTGCACGGCGGTCAGCAGCTGCGGCCCGAGCCATCCCACCTCCGCGAAGAGACGAACGCGAGCCGCCTCCCGCACCGCGAGGTACAGATGCACCTCACCAGCGGGCACCTCCAGTCCCTCCGCGAAGTCCGAGACGTTGGCCGGCAGAAGGGCCACGGTGTGGGTGGGAAGCAGCGGAAGCCCGACCTCGGTGCCGCTGACGGTCTCACCGGCAAGGGTGCCGACGGCCTGCCCGACCTGCGCACCGAACATCGCCGAGCTCATGCGCTGCATCATCGGTTCCATCTGGCCCATGAGCGCGGCGGGGTCCATGCCCGGCGGCATCCCGGGGATCTGCAGACCCTCTGCCGACCCGCCGAGCTCGCCCATCTGCTGTCTCATGGCGTCGGTCATCGCGGCGCGCACCCCCTCCGCCACCGGTGCGGTCAGGGTGCGCCAGACCGGAAGCGTCTGTTCGACCCACTCCGCCCTGCTCAGGGCCGCTGCACCACCGGAGGGAGGCGCGAAGTCGGTCACCGCGTCGAGCCACAGAGTGGCCACCTGGACCACCTGGTCGACGTCGGAGGCGTTGCGTGCCGACAGCGCGGTGTCGCCGGCCTGCGCCACCACGGCGCGCGCGGTGTCCCGGCTCAGTTCGGCGTTGACCGGGCCCTCGTCGGTGCTGCTCATCATGGCGTGGATCTGGGCCTGCATCTGGCGCATCATCGCCGGGTCCATCTTGTCCAGACCCATGGAGTTCAGGGCCTCGCGCATCTCCGGGGGGACCGGCCCGCCGAACAGCGCCGACAGTGGATCGTCCTCGCCGGGGTCCTGCGGGGTGTCATGGTCAGGTGTCACGTGTGCGGGTCCTTTCGCGCTGGTCGCCACCGGGCCTCGCCGCGCGAGGTGGTGCACGGCTCCGGGCGGCTGACAAGATGGCCTTCACCCAGAAAACCACAAGGAGGGGCTCGTGAGTTCCCAGCCCAGCCCAATGCGCTCTCGGCGTAGTCTCGGACCGCAACGTGTTGCTGTGACCCGCGCCACGTCCGCGGTGGGTTGCGTGCTCGTGCTCGAGCTGGCCACCGCCGGAGACCGAGTCGTCGGGTTGGACACGCGGGCCGGGGCGCAGGGGGACGTCGACTGGCGGCTGAGCGACATCACCTCACCGTCGGTGCTGACCGCTTTGAGTGACGTGGACGTCCTTGTGCACATCGGGGACGAGGCGAACCTCGCCGCTGCCCTGGATGAAGAGCCCGCGCTGCGGCGGTCGCGGCTGATCCGCGAGATCCAGACCCTGACGACGGCCGCGGCCGCGTCGGGCGTCGAGCACCTCATCGTGATCACCAGTGCGATGGTCTACGGGGCCCGTGAGGACAACCCGGTCCCCTTGGACGAGGGATCAGCGCTACAGGCCGCGGACACCGAGGGCATCGTCGCCGACCTGGTCGAAGTGGAGCAGCTGCTCGAGGTCGCGCGGTCGGTGCACCCAGGGCTGCGGATCACCTCCGTGCGTCCGGCCGCCCTGGTGGGTCACGGCCTGGACACGATGGTCTCGCGCCACTTCGAGGCTCCGCGGTTGCTGACGCTGCGCGGTCGGGAGCCTGCGTGGCAGTTCTGCCACGTCGAGGACCTCGCCACTGCCGTCTCCGTGGTGGCCAAGGAGGATATGCCGGCCCAGGTCGCAGTGGCGTCATGGGGACACCTGACCCAGGCGGAGGTGGAGGAGATCTCCGGTATGCGCAGCGTGGAGCTCTCTGCCTCCGCAGCGCACAGTGCGGCTCAGCGGCTACACCGAGTGGGCGTGGTGCCGCTGCCTCCTAGCGACCTGTCCTACATCTCCTACCCCTGGGCAGTGGCGCCGGACAGCCTGGCCGCCCACGGGTGGTACCCGGCCTATGACAACCCCACGGCGCTGAGCATCCTGCTGGCCGAGGTCGCCGGTCACCACGCAGTGATGGCCCGACGCGTGGAGCGCCGGGACGCCGCCATCGGGGCAGCCGGCGCCGTCAGTGCAGCGGTGGCGGTTGCAGCGACGGCCGCGCTGATGCGCAGGCACCGCAAGCGCGGGTGAGGGCGCCGCTGACGGCAGGTTCCCAGGATTGTCCCAAGGTTCGTGGGACATGATGAGTCGGTGAGTGTGTCGCGGAAGAGCACCTGGGTCGGTGTCCAGTCCGAGGCGCTGTCGGTGGATGCCGCTCTGGATGCGGTGGCCCATCCCCGGGCCGGGGGTATTGCGGTCTTCATCGGCACGGTTCGTGAGCACGACAGCGGTCAGGACGGGGTGACCCGGCTGGACTACTCCGCGCACCCCGATGCCGATCGGTCCCTGCAGCAGATCGCCGACGAGGTGGGGGCCCTACCCGGCGTTTGCGGCGTGGTCGCGGTGCACCGGCAGGGCGAGCTTCAGGTCGGCGACCGGGCTGTGGTGTGCGTGGTCTCAGCGGAGCACCGAGGCCAGGCCTTCGACGGTGCTCGGCTGTTGATCGAGGAGATCAAGGCTCGCGTGCCGATCTGGAAGCGACAGCACTTCGAGTCTGGGGACCCGGTCTGGATCGGCCTGTAGCGCATGTCCCCTACCCTGTCCCGGCCGGCACACACCGGCATCTCGCGACGTGCCGGCCTGACCCTGCTGACGGCCGTCGTCGTGGTGGCGGTGGTGGCCGTGCTCAACCTGATCCACGTCCCCAAGGTGATCTACCGCCCCGGACCGGCCTACGACACCCTCGGTGACATCGACGGGACGCCGATCATCGAGGTCGCGGGCCTGGAGACCTACCCCACATCGGGCACCCTGGACTTCACGACGGTCACCCTCAACGGTGGCCCGCGCTTCCCCGTGAGTGCGTGGGAGTGGATGGCGGCGTCTCTTGACCCCAGCTCCACGATCGCGGACGAGAAGGACGTGTTTCCAGAGAACGTCACGGCCTCCGAGGTCCGCGAGCAGAACTTGGAGCTGATGACCGGTTCGCAACAGCAGGCTGCCGTGGTGGCCCTTCGCGCGATCGGCGAGGAGGTTCCCGAGGAGGTCAAGGTGGCCCAGGTGCTCAAGGACAAGCCCGCCGACGGCGTCCTGAAGGTCAACGACCGGGTCATGTCCGTCGGCGGCACCGACATCGAGACCCCGGACGACCTGCGCGCGGTGCTGCAGGAGGTGAAGGCGGGCCGCTCAGTGGAGTTCACCATCGAACGCGACGGAGAACGGAAGCGGCTCGAAGTGCCCACGACCGAGGCCACGACCACCGGCGAGGACGGTGCGACCGTGAGCAGGACGATCATCGGCATCTACCCCGCCTCGGACTTCGACCTGCCGCACAAGGTGACCATCAACGCAGGCAACGTCGGGGGGCCCTCGGCCGGGCTGATGTTCAGCTTGGCCGTCTACGACACCATCACCGAGGGTGACCTGACCGGGGGGCGCAGCTTCGCCGGCACCGGCACGATCAACTCCGAGGGCGAGATCGGCGCGATCGGTGGGATCCAGCAGAAGATGATCGCCGCCGAGCGTGCCGGTGCCGACTACTTCCTGGCTCCGTCGGGCAACTGCCCCGACGTCGTGGGGCACGTCCCCGAGGGCCTGCGGGTCGCCGAGGTCGGCTCCTTCGACGAGGCCCGGAACGTGGTCGATGCGGTAGGCAAGGACCCCGAGGCCGCGCTGCCGCAGTGCTAGATGCGCGCGCTTGAACCCTGCACCACTCGGGGCTTCACGAGGTGCCGTCATCCTCCAGCGTCATGAACAGGGCGTGGACGAGCCCTGGGGCGATGTCGGCTCCGAGCGCCACGGCGTCGTCACTGTCGTGCTCCCGCTGGCGCAGCAGGCAGATGGAGGATCCGTCACGCTCGACGGCGACGAGCAGGCGGACGTCCCTGCGGTCCGGGTGGCGCGAGAGTGCCTCGGCAGCCGCTTCGCTCTCATCCGGCAGGTCACGTTCGGCCTCCGGTGGCACGACGATGCGCTCCAGGGCGACGGCGACCCCGGCGACCTCGGCCGGCCAGGCGACCCGCGCGAGGGTGGACTCGACGTTGCTGGAAGGCGGCAGACCATCTTGCTCGACGGCGGTGAACCCTTCCGGGTCGGCCGCCGACAGCCGCGCGCTCATCGAGGGCTCGCGCTCGGTGAGCAGACCCGTCGGGACCAGCGCGAACATCCGCATCGGCTGGTCCCACCCCGCTCGGGCGACGTGGTGCTCGGTGTCCACCGCAGCCGCTTTGAGGGCCGCTGCCCGTCGCGCGTCCGTGGGCGTCTCAGGGCCGGACTGGGACGAAAGTGAAGGTTCAGGCACGGCTCATCCTCTCACCGCTGCCGCTGCCGCTGCCGCTGCCGCTGCCGCAGCCCAGCACTGTTGCGCTGAGCAGGGCGCCATGAATCTGTCAGGAACGTCAGTTACGTTATGCCCACGTGCTCGCGCTGGCTGAGGCCGGCATCTGAAGAGCAGTCCACCGGCACAGGAGCAGGTCAGTAGTGAGCCATACCGAGGGGCCCCAGCCTCACGACGACGAGGGTTCTGACCCGACGGGTTCCGGCGGCGAGTCGCGCCCCGGACCCTTCGGCCCGTCGGGCCCCTCCGACCCGAGCGCGATGCCAGGGCCGACGGGGGCGCGGCGGGCCGGAGG
>JBAUJO010000220.1:0-1968 GCA_049683875.1 Ornithinimicrobium sp. | reverse complement strand
CTGTGCAGTAGCGCCGGGTTCAACATAGGTACCGCCCAAGGCCACATCGATCGTCGAGCCTCCGTTCAAAACGATAGTCGGGGCGACCGTATCCGCATAGCCCCCCCCAGGCAGGTACTGTATCAGGGTCGCCTTGGTCGTGGTAGACCTGTCGTCGTTGTACCTCGATAAGCCGCCCCTGCCTCGGATATGGATGCTGACCAGGTCGCTGTTCCCATCACTGTACAACTGGACCCTAAGCGCCTCCGCCTCGACCGGAGGCTGCGAGGCGCCGCCCCACTCGTAGATGCCACGGTCGATCCAACCGCCACGGCCCTGTTCGATCACCGTCCAGTTACCGTTACGCAGGTAACTCACCCGCCACAGCGTATTGGGCTGGGGCTGGTTCGGGTACGTACCGCCGAAGGTGATGTAGTTGACCAGCTTCGGGCTCTCCCAGTCCACCTGCCACTTGAACCCTTCATCCGCACCGGGACGGCCAAGGTTCTCCTTGTAAAGGACGCCGTACTCGTTATAAGGGGTCGGTATGAAATAACCCTCTTTCGAAGGGTCGTAGAGTATCGTCCGGGGAGTACCCCTGCCACCGGTCACCGTACCGCTGAGTACCGCATCCGGCAACAGCGCAAGGTTCACGTCAGCGTCCGGGGCATTGTCCGTTTCCCCACCTGTGACAAGTATGTCGATGGAGGTCGTGCTCGTAAGTCCGTCGAGATCGGTCACGGTCAAGGTGGCCGTATACTTTCCCGGTGCCGTGTATAGGTGTGAAGGGTCCGCTAGGGTAGAGGTAGCGCCGTCCCCGAAATCCCAGGCGTAGGAGGCCATCCCCCTGTCATCGGTCGAGCCACTTCCCGTAAAAACTATGTTCAACGGGGCGTTCCCTGTGGTCCTGTCGGAGGAGGCCACCGCCGTGGGCGGGGTGTTCATGCCGTCTATCCACTCTTTCAGAAGGGCCACGCCCCGCTCGTCGACCCTGCCCTTCGCCAAGGGCGGCATCATGATACCTGGGGTGGTGCTGTTCACCCTGTGGTAGAGCTGTGATCTTTCGGCGTTCCCCGGGTCGAGTATCCGCTGTCCGTCACCCATCGCCTCTATGGGCTCGTTGATCCCGGCGGTCAACAGGCCGGTCTCCTCCAGGGTATTGATCAGGCGCAGGTCGAAATTAGGTCGAAGGCCGTTCGCCGGCCGGTGGCAATAGGCACAGTTCAGGTCCAGGTAGGAGCGCGCCCTGTCCTCGATACTGGCGGAGGTGTCGTCGATGGAGGTGTGGGTGAGGAACCCCGGGGTATCGGTATCGTTGATGTCCGTGTCCAGAATGCCCAGGTAGCTCAAGGTGACCAATTGGTTACCGGTCTGTCCCGTGGAGGTATGGGAGGAGTAATCGTAGTCGCTGTTAAGGTAACGGGTACGCGGTCCCAAGGTTCCTTGGGAAGCCTCGTTATGGCAGTTCAGGCATTCGTTCGTGGAAGGGTAGCGCCAGTCCACCGTGCGGGAGCCCCCGCCAACGGTGGCCACCGTTATCGCCGCATTGTCGCCCGTGGCCATGTCGATAAGGTCGGCATCGCTCTGGTCCGCCCGCCATTTGTAGGTGAGGTAGTAGAAACCGCCGTCGCTTTTCTTGATGGAGAAACGGGTCTCCACCTTCCTGGTCACCGTAGGGTCGTTCTCGTCCACGGGATAGTCGAAGTGCTTGATGATCACCGAACCTACGGGGAACTCCCATACGCCGTCCTCGGAGAACTTTATCCGTTCCCCCGGTGTGTCATGGGTACCGTCGTTGGGGATCGCCATCCAGCGTTTCTTGTACGCCCCGTCGGACCAGAAGGGGTCTATCATGTCGTAGGGAAGGAAGCCGTCGGTGACGGTAAGGGACCCCAGGTCCGAAAAGGCATTGGTATCACTCAGCTTCTGCGGCACCCCGCTCAGGGCGAAAGGTGCCACGAAGCGGTACAGGGGCACGTTGTTGCCCTG
>JBAUJO010000219.1:0-20860 GCA_049683875.1 Ornithinimicrobium sp. | reverse complement strand
GCCCACGACGGGTGCGCCTCACGGTGCAGCGACTCGACCCGTGGTCGGTGTTCAAGATCTCGTTCCTGCTGTCGGTCGCCTTCGGAATCGCCACGGTCATCGCCGTCGCGGTGCTCTGGACCGTGCTGTCGGGGATGGGCGTCTTCTCCACGCTGAACGACTTCATCGTGCAGGTGACCAGCGGTGAGAACACGGCCAGCAGCTTCGACCTGATGGACTACATCGGCCTCGGCCGGGTGGTGTCTCTGTCTGCCGTGTTCGCGGTGGCCAACGTCATCCTGCTGACCGCTTTAGCGACCCTGGGAGCCTTCCTGTACAACGTCTGTAGCGCCTTGGTCGGTGGGGTGCACCAGACGTTGTCCGACGAGTGATCGCCGGGATCTGCGATGTCCGTCGCCCCTGATGGCGGCAAGACTTGCTGGCTTTTGTCGCCCGGTTGGCCGTGCGGTAGCCTCGGTCGTCGCGTGTCCCGGCGCGCAGGGCGCAAACCCTGTGCGGCTCAGCGACACCAGCGGGGCCTATAGCTCAGTCGGTTAGAGCGCTGTCCTGATAAGACAGAGGTCACTGGTTCAAGTCCAGTTAGGCCCACCGCATCGGCAACGCCGCCTGGCGCTGCCCGACGTGAACCCTCGAAGGAGACACACGTGAAGCGCATTCTGGTGATGGTGGCCGCTGCGGTCGGCGGCCTGGCCGTGCTCAAGAAGTCCCGCGACCAGCAGGCAGAGCGCGAGCTCTGGGCCGAGGCCACCGACGACGTCTGAGCACATCGCCGGCGTGATCGCTGGCTGACCACCTCGCGTCGCCGCGAGCGGCGCATCAGGGGCCATGGCGCAATTGGTAGCGCACCTGCTTTGCAAGCAGGGGGTTAGGGGTTCGAGTCCCCTTGGCTCCACCGCAGATCAGAGGCCCTTTCCGCTTGTTGGGAGGGGCCTCTCTACGCCCCCGGTACCCCAGCAAAGTACTGCAGCAAAGGCGCCAATGATGGGTCTGGCCTGCAGGTATGGATCAGGGGAAGTTCTCGGAAGCGCTAGATCACGCGTCGTAGGCGCCGAGAAGCACGTAGACCACGGCGGGCGTGAAGAAAAGGCGCCAACAACTCGCACGCTCAAAACTGCTTCGCAATGCGCAGCAGTCGGTCCGATGTTCCCCTCTGGGAGGATCGGACTGCTGGCGCACCGGGTCTAGCTGCATCCGCCTGACCAGGCCACGTTAGACTCGCTCTTCTGCTGCACTGAGCATGGCCGCACGCTTGCTACAGGTCGAAGGTCTCACACAATCGCGCGACCAACTTGGCGGCCATGTCGCGATCCAACTGGATGGTCTGGCTGACCTTGGGGTCCGACGCCCGACCGTCCGAGCCGTAGGTGCTCAGTTGGAAGAGGGCTACTCCCTTGCGGCCGTTGATGACTTGCCAGCGACAGTCGACCTCGGTGGGGTGGGGCCTGCCCGAGGATCGGTCGTCGCGCGTCAGGCTTCGTACGAGTGCCATGCAGCGACAATAGAGGGGTAGGCCTGGACCGGTGCAACTGAGACCCAACAGCAGCCGCTCCTTCTCTACCCATCCTCGTGGGCGCTTGTCCAAATGAGGTCATGCCGACCCGCATGCCCGAGCGGGGCGATAGGGCCACTTTCACCGTTAGAGCGATTGACCCCAGGTGCCATAGGGGCCGTGGGTGTCCCGGCTTGCCTCGCCATCACAGTGCAACTCGCGAACGTGGCCGGTAACCTGCAACGATCAGGTGAGCCGAAAGTACGAGGGTGGGAGAGTTGGTCGCGCGGCCACGGAGTTGCCAACTGTTGAGAGGATCGAGGGGCTTAGGTGGATCAGGGAGCCTGGTCGGAGTACGAGCAGTGGGACGAGGCGCTGGCGGCTAGGTTCTTCGGGGACTATCAGGCCGATCTTCCGGCGTACATCAACGTCGAAAACACGTCGCTCATCGAGGACTGCGCCAAGGAGATTGGACTCCCGATCAAAGTAGCAACTGACGCCCTGGTGGCTTCGGTCCGCCCCACCTTGGGGCTCGGCAAGGACGAGTTTGTGCTCGCGCGCCACGCACTTCGCTACGACGACTGGCGACGACAGTTCATGCGCTCTTCTGGACCCCGGGGAAAGCGCCTGACCCAGGATCTCACCCCACCACCCGTGATCGCGCTTCTTACGACCCTGGTCCTTGCCGCTGAGAAAATGGGCGCTGACACTAACCTTGCGGCGAATGCCTATTATCCACGCCTTGGTCAGCTTTTCGGATTAACCCCCAGAGACACAAGAAGGCTTGTGGTGAAGTTTCCGATCACGGAGTCCTTTTGGCGAGGCTTGAACGAGTACCTAGAGGCACAGGAGGGTCTTCATGGCCTGCCAACGGCTTACGCCTTGGGCCATCGCTACGTGGGCATACCACAGTCGCAGGCACTCGTCCGTGCAATGGATCGTGGCCGACTACCAGCCTTCTTCAGACAGTTCGGGCTAGCGCCAGGATCTGAGCTCATTGCCGCGGACCTTGAGAGGCTGCTAGATGTTTGGATCCGGCAGACGCCGTCCCCGGTAACCGCGAACCTGCGGAGACTGTGGCAGGGCGGAAAGGCCCGTGAGCGCATTGCCGGAGTTGTCGCGGTCGAGCTTGCGCACTGGGACGGGACGGTACGCGAAGCATCTCAGGCGGACGTGAACCCACCGGGCGAGGTCCAGCTCACAGCGCTGTTGCGTCAGCAGTTCGGGTCTCGGAGCCTCGAACTGTCGTTCGCGGCGCGGTTCTCGACCTCCACATGGGTGGACTCTCTTCGGGTCGAGTCCGCAGAGGGCAAGCCCTTAATAGGTGTCATTCCCGCCGCTGGGGCACGCCTCCGTCCGACGCCTGGAAGCAAGCTGGACCCAAACTCCCTGGTGGGGTCGATCCTCACCTTTGGGGAGCCTGGCTCCGGTCAGACCGTCACGCGACGGCCGAGGCGGGTGGTGCCGCTTAGAAAGGATGAACTGCTTGGCATCCTCGTAGAGGTCGAGAAGGTTCAACTGGCCGACGACGCCGTGCTGATGGTCAAGGACGACAGGTCCCTGGTGGCCGACGTCCTCGACCTTGTTGAGGGATACGGACACCACGGCACCGTGTATCGAAGTGGTGACGAGTCGGGAGCCCCGACGCTGCCTGGACTTCCCGAAGGCTGGGCTCTGATCGACGACGTCCAACTATACGCCATCCCCCAAGGCGTACAACGACTTGACCTCCACGCACTCATCCCCCTGACAACGGCACAACTGAACCTGTCCGGAGGCCTAAAGTTGCCCGGACGCATCCGGAAATGGTCGAGCTTGCAGCCACCCGAGATTCGAGCAGCTGTCGCTGAAGCGGCTGAGATGTCCATCACCTTGACCGAACTTGGTGAGGACCGTGTGACTCTTCAGACGTGGAGTGAGCCCGTCTCGGCGATGGTGGTCCCGCTCGCAGGCTTGGGCCTGGACGATGGCGACTATGAAGTCGAGCTCGCTGTCAACGGCAGCCCCATCTCGCTCAGCACATTGCGCCTGCGCTCAGGTCAGACACCCGACGCAGTCAACTGGGCAACATGCATGCGCCTGAACTACGAGATCGACCGCAGTCAACTCGGCCCGCTGTCCGCTGTGGAGGCGGGGGATGACAGCACCCTCCTCGTGGATGGCCTGAACACCATCGGAGCACGTGCTGGGTCCGTGAAGACAGTCGCAGCGCGCGCTGGCGCAGGCTGGAGCACCCGCCATTCTTCGTCATCGGCTGCACCCGCGGTGGTTCTCGGCGTGGCCGATCCCAAGTCCTGCGTCGTGACCGGAGCGCACTACCTGGAGCTGCCGACCTTTTATGGAGGAAAGGTCAAGGGCCAGATTCAAGGGGTATGCAAGATGTGTGGTCTGAAGAAGTCGCTGCCCGCGACGCCTCGTTGGAAAAAGAGTGGAACGCAGACCGAACACGCTCCCGCCATCAAATTCTCCCAGTTGCCGAGTCACAGCAAGCTCGGGGCGACGTGGGACGAGTGCATGGATGCTCTCGTCCACGTCGGCGGAGGCAGCATCGGCTCGTTCGAGAGGGTGGCGACCCAAGCAGAGGGGTCGAGCCTGTTCGTTGACGGTTTCCTTCGTACCCTCGAGACCGTGGGTCACATTGACGTACGCCGAGACTCGACCTTGCAGCCAAAGGAATGGGAAGCCAACCCCGCATACCTGGCTGAGACCCTGCACTCTGGCTTTGTTCTGGCCGGTGTGTGGTGCTCGAACTCTCGGGACGCTCTCGGATGGGGCCTTCGGAGTCGAGGCGGGGAGCTGGTTCCCGAGAGGCACGACGACCATCTCACCAGCTGGTTCGCTCGCGGTGTTGGCTTGGAGACCTTGACCGAGGTGGTGAGCGAGGTCGGAATCGACGCGTACGTGGTTCCCGACGCTGTCACGAAGATGCTGGCAGCTCTTCCGCCAATAAGCGAGGTCGAGGCAGGACTGACGTTGGTACCCATTCCCGACTACACCAAGGCAGCACTCTTTGACGTCCATGACGCCTCGTGGCGGCCTGTACCGGGCGTCGGTGCCCCCGGGGCGTACCGTTTGGAGCAGTCCTTCCGGACCACAACCCTGTGGGTCGACCATCAAGGAGCCCTTGACCGCCTAGGCCGTGTGAGCAGCGTCCAGCTCGTTAAGCACCTTGCTGCGCGCGCGTCCGGAGCACCTCTGCTGGGGTATCTCGATAGTCAGTCCATGCTGCTGGTTCCGCTCGGTGCGGAGCTGCCGGGCCTCTACGGACGCGTCGCGGCGCTGTGTTCGGGCCGAGCGCCCGTCGTCTCTGTCAGGACGCGCTCGATCGGCTACCCAGAGGTTCCCCGCTGGTTCGCGGACCACCTAAACTCCCTGCTCGCGTCCTGAACAGAGGTGCAATGAAGACCACCCCGCTCACCCTTCGTGACGACCTGGCGTCCGCGTACCTGCGCTATGTTGACACCGCGTTCTGGCTTCGCGATGAACAACTCATGCGAGAACGTCGCCAGGTCTTGCAGTCGAAGGACAAATTGCTCAGCGAGTGCCTTCTGGAGCCCGTACTCCCCTACCAGGCTACCGAGGGTCTACTCGACGCTACCCGCCAAGTTGGAGTCTCCGACAAGTCAGCGCTTATCGTCGGGAGGTCGCTCTTTGGGTCGTTTGTCAAAGTTGGCGAGCCAATCAAACTGCGCGAGCATCAGAGTAACGCTGTGCTGCACCACTTCAGGTCCGAGGCTGAGGATGGTCGCAACGTCGTGGTCACCTCAGGAACGGGCTCAGGCAAGACCGAGAGTTTCCTCTTGCCGATCTTGCTGCGGCTGACCGAGGAAGCGCAGACTTGGAAGGACCAGCCCGCACCGGATGTCTGGTGGCAGGCCAAGCCGGACCCGTCAAGATGGCGGCCCATGCGCGCGGGGGAGACCAGGCCAGCCGCCGTGCGAGCCCTGATCCTGTACCCCACGAACGCGCTCGTGGAAGACCAGATGACGAGGCTGAGGCGTTCCGTTCGACGGATCGGTGATGAACTGCCCCATCGCCCTCTGTGGTTCGGCCGCTACACCGGAGTCAGTCTGGGTAGCACGAAGCGGCCGGCTGCTGGCGGCTTTGTTTTTCAGGATGTCCTCAGCCAGCTCAGAGATCAGACAGCTGAGTTCTCCAGGCTTCGTGAGGAGGGATCGATAAGTGAGGAGGATCTCTCACAGTTCCCGGACCCAACGGCACACGAACTCCTTCTGCGGTGGGAGATGGTCGAAACACCGCCTGACGTCCTCGTGACCAACTACTCGATGCTGAACGCGATGTTGATGCGCCAGCACGAGGAGGCTCTGTTCGAGAAGACGCGAGCCTGGCTTTCGAGTTCCCGTGACCATGTCTTTACCCTCGTGGTCGACGAGCTCCACCTGTACCGAGGCACCCAGGGCAGCGAAGTGGCGATGGTAGTGCGCAACCTCCTCAGCAGGCTCGGCCTCGAGCCCGACTCGCCTCAGCTGCGAGTGATCGCCACCAGCGCCTCGCTCTCCGACGACTCGGCCGGCCTTGGGTACCTGGAGCAGTTCTTTGGCTGCGCCCGTTCGAGCTTCTTCGTGACCGCAGGTAGACCCCTGACGCTGCCGGCGCTGCGAACCTTTGACCGCCATAACGCGCTGCGGCGGTCGGGCCTGCCGGCGGCAGAGGCTCTATCCCAGGCCCTGGCGGCCGCATGCGTCGACCCCGACACTGGACGGGCCCGGGCAACCGAGGCCCCGCTGGTCGCAGAGCGCCTCTTTGGGAGCGCCGACAAGGATCTAGAGGGACTTCGTGGAGTCCTCGCAGAGCTCGCCGAGACCGACAGGGCGCAGGCAGGTGTTCCCACCCGTGCGCACCAGTTTGTTCGCACCATGCGGGGCATGTGGGCGTGTAGCAACCGAGCGTGCAACGCGGTCAAGCCCTCCGCGCACGAGGAGCGTACGGTGGGGAAGATATTTGGCATCCCCATGCTGTCGTGCGACGCGTGTGGTTCACGTGTCCTTGAACTGCTGTACTGCTACTCCTGCGGTGATGTCAGCCTCGGTGGTTTCGTGGTTGACCGAGCGCACCCTGACGCGGGCGAGGGGGAGGGTGTCGTCATTGGTTCGGCCAACGTGGGGGTGGTCAGCGCTGAGGCGCCTCCAGTGTTCCGTCGGTTGTGCGGGGACTACGTGTGGTTCTGGCCGGGGGAAAGGCCCATCGAGCCGGACCCTTCATGGACCAAGACGGTCCCGGCACTGAAGAAGACAGTCGCCTTCTCGTTCGCCCCCGCACGACTTGACCCAGCCGTCGGCCTTGTCAGTGACTCCCTTGATGACGGGAACGGCTGGGTGTTGAGGGTGGACTCGCCGGTGCAAGATGCCGGAGTCAAGATCCCGGCTCTCCCAGATCGATGCCCCAGGTGCGACAGCGAAGGCTGGAACCCAGGCGGAAAATACTTCTCCGGCACGGTTCGTAGCCCGATCCGGGCCCATACCTCAGGGGCAGCACAGTCCACACAGTTGTACCTCTCTCAGCTGATTAGGAGCATGGGCGAGACGCCCGCTGAAAGCCGGACAATCGTGTTCACGGACAGTAGGGACGATGCTGCGCGCACGGCTGCTGGCGTTGGGCTGAACCACTACCGCGACGTGATCCGGCAAGTGACCCAGCAGATTCTTGCGAAGGGGCCCGTGGACGTCGGCGACATAGTTGAGAGAGGCGCTCGCATGGAGCCTCTCGACGGCTCCGAACAGATAGCATTTGAGGACTTCAAGGCACGGTACTCCCAGGCCGCACATCTGATGGCGAAGGCCGCTTTCGTGTCGCTCGATCCAAGCGAGCAGTCGGTCGTCGATGAAGCACTCAAAGTGGCGAAGGGGAGCTCGCGTCTACAGTGGGGCGAGCTGAGGCAGTCACTTGTCGGCCGGCTCGTTTCGTTGGGTATCCCTCCGGCGGGCTCGGGGCCTTCAGCGGCCAAGAACCAAGATGAGAGCCCCTGGTGGGAGGCCTTCCCCCCACCCAGCCCAGGACTTTGGACCCCACTTCCGGCTGGTGTCCGCGAACCTCAGGCGGCAATGCACCGGGAGCGGCTGGCGACGGCGCTTGCGACCGCGGTCTTTGGTCGTGCTGGCCGCGACCTTGAGGCCATGGGAATCGCCTACTTCGCCAGCGGCCGCAGGCCGACCACCCGAGGACCCCTGAGCAGGGAGGACCTCAACGACCAGGTGCTCAGCTCGGTCATCAGGATCCTCGGGATGCGACGGCGTTGGCTAGGAGGTGACGCCAGCCCATCCTCGTCGCCCCCTCCAGCGGTGAAGAACTACCTCAAGGCGGTTGCGGAGTCCCGCTCTGTCGAGTTGGGCGAACTGCAGGAGTGGGTGTCGAGCCAGCTGGACAAGTCTGGTCTCATGCACGACTGGCTGCTTGACCTGAAGTCACTGGCAGTCCCGCTTGTGCTCGTTCCCTGCAGCAGCGAGGAGTTCGTCTGCGCAGTATGCAGTTTTTCCCACGGTCACGGATCGGCTGGCGTGTGTGCAAACCACGGCTGCTACCGACCCATGCTGGTCGCGCGGACGCGGCGTCATGACGGCCTCGAGACGGACTACTACGGGTGGCTCGCCAGGCAGCGGCCCCGCCGGATGGCGACTGCCGAACTGACCGGGCAGACCAAGCCGCTCAGTGAGCAGCGTCGCCGTGCAAGGATCTTCAAGGAGGTGCTTCTCCCGAACCCGATCGAGAACAGTTTGACCGTCCCGCTAGATGTCCTCAGCGTAACCACCACCATGGAGGTCGGCGTCGACATCGGCTCGCTCCGATCGACCCTGATGGCCAACATGCCGCCCCAGCGGTTCAACTACCAGCAGCGCGTGGGCCGAGTCGGCCGCGCTGGCCAGGTGTTCTCGTATGCGGTCACGGTCTGTCGCGACCGAACGCACGATGATGACTACTACGCCAACCCTCACAGGATGACCGGTGACGACCCACCGCAGCCCTTCCTTGACCTCCAGCGGCCCCGAATCGTACGCCGAGTCGTCGCCGCAGAACTCCTACGGCGTGCTTTCCTAGCACTCCCAGACCCACCTCAGTGGACGCGAGAGAGCATCCACGGGACATTCGGCTCGACAGAGTCTTGGCCGACTTACCGTTCCGCCATCCAAGGTTGGCTGGGTGCAACCAGGAACGTCAGCCCTACGGTGGCTCGTTTCTGTGCATACACCGGGCTGGAGCAGAAGCAGCGTAACGAGATCGTCACATGGGCCACGGGTGGAGCCCTCAGCCAAGAGGTGGATGAGGCGATCCAGGTGGACGGCGGCACGACGACGGAACTGAGTGAACTTGTCGCGACCTACGGGGTTCTTCCCATGTTCGGCTTCCCCACGCGCGTCCGGCGGCTGGTGAGGAAACGTCCCAAGGACCTCAAAGACCTCGACACCGTATCTGTCTCGGACCGGCCCCTCGATCAGGCAGTCTCCATGTTCGCTCCGGGGGCGAAGGTCGTTCGTGATGGGGCTCTCCACACCGTCGCTGGGTTCGCGACCTGGACGCCCACCTGGAAGGGAATGTCCCCGGTTGACCCGATCGGTCCGGAGGTACGCGTCGGTCCCTGCGACAACTGTGGGGCGACCTTCGTCGAGCCACCGACGGAGGTCTGTCAGGTCTGCACGGCCACCCTACGGCTGATTCCCATGCACCAGCCCTCCGGCTTCCGGACCACGTATCGGCCGGAGGACTTCGACGACGAGAACAACGAGTCCCCGAGCGCTGGCGCGCCCGCCATATCGGTGAGTGGACCACCCGACCGCCAGTTGGCCATTGAAGGCGCGACGCTGTTGTCGTACGACCAGGCGCAACTGATACAGGTCAACGACAACAACGGAGCGCTCTTCCCGCTCGCGCGAGACAGTGACGGCAGCTACCTCGTCACCGATCCCTCCCTGTTCCCTGACGTTAAGGGCTGGCCGCCTCCGAAGCTTGCGTCTCTCAAGGAGATCGCCATTGGCGAAATCCGGACTACAGACGTCCTTACTGTGGGGCTTCTCAGCCCACATCTGCCGGCGGGGCTGGTGCCCTACTCGCCAAAGTTACTACCGGCAGGGATGGCTGCCTACTGGTCCATGGCTGAGGTCCTGCGGCGGAGTGCCAAGCGCCTCCTCGATATCGACCCCCAGGAGCTGGAGTTCGGCCTCTACCCTTCGAGTCAGGGGTCGATGACAGTCTTCATCGCAGATGCTCTCGATAATGGCGCGGGCTACGCGGCTGAGCTCGGCAGCGAGGGCAACTTCAGGGAGCTGTTAGGCACAACACGAGGGGCAATGGCCCGGGACTGGAACGATAAGGCTCACTCAGCATGCACCTCCTCCTGCCTAGACTGTCTCCGGTCGTATGACAACCGTCGGCTTCACGGGGCCCTCGACTGGAGGCTGGCTCTCGACATGCTGGACCTCTTGGCGGGTGACCCCCTCAGCACATCGCGGTGGTTCGAACTTGGCCTCGAGACCGCTCGAGGCATCGCTTCGACGCGCCTCATGAGCCTAGAGGCGGGTCTCACGGAGGGAGGGGTGCCATACCTCGCGCGTCGGGACCGGTCCTCGGCGGTACTGCTGGGCCATCCGCTATGGCAACGCAATGAGGACTTTGCCGTTGACGACCAGATCATCGCCCTTGACGAACTTGAGGACTCGCATGGCTCGCAAAGTGCCGTGCAGAGCGACGTGTTCGAAGCACTTCGCAGGCCACTTTCGTTGCTGAGGTGGCTCATGTGACCGCACTGACCTGGCCGGAGCCAAGTTGTGCGCCACTGAAGCAGCTCTCCATCGGCGTTCAACGTGATTCTCAACTGGCCTAAGCGCCTGGCGTTCCAACGAGACTCGCGGACCAAGGGGTGGGCTGGACGGGCGACACGTACCGCCCTGGGGAGGATGGCTCACCGACTCACTGAACTGGTAGCGCGCGGGGCTGCACCCCCGCCTCCCGATCGACGGGACTGGCTCGAAGCGCAGTGGGACGCCTTGATACAGCATGAGAAACGCCTCGTCCAGCAAGCGTGGCCCGACCGGCAGGTACCCGCGCCGAAGGACTGGCCAGGCTACGTCGCAACCCGGGTTCGTGTCTTTCGTCGGTTGGCAGAGTTCCCAGTTGAGACGGCTACACCGACGGCGCACCGCAACCCACATAGACAGACGAGGCAAGCCCCGCTGCCCTGGGTGGAGCGGTACCTCCAAGACGAGAACGCGCGCCTGTGCGGCACTCCCGATCGTGTCGAGAACAAGGACGGGAGGATCCGAGTCGTCGACCTCAAGTCCGGTCTCGGCCAAGCGGGTGCTTCCGACGACCAAGAGCGCCAGCTCCTCCATCTATGCACATTTGGTCCTGACGGCCTACGGCAGACTGCCGAACGACGTCGTCATTCAGGACGTGCGAGGACGCGAGGCCCTGAGTGAGGTGAAACCTCGTCAGGTTGAGGAGACCGTTGCACAAGCTAATGAGGCGATCGATGCGTTCAACGAGATGCTGGATGGTGGACATGTCGAGGCACGTCCAAGTTGTGACACCTGTCCGTGGTGCCCGTTTCGTGTCGTGTGCGAGGCCTACTGGAACGCCGCGACGATGCCTGGCCGCGTCTCGATGTGCGCGGATTCGTTGCTGTACGGGACGGACGAGATAGCGTTCGCTTGGACCTAACCGCCGAACTATCGGGCTCGAGAAGGTTCCGTATGCTGCTGACCCCGGGAGTCAACGCCGAACGCGGCGACGAGATAGTCGCTCTTGACCTTGAGCGGGCGGGACCGGCCACGGGGCGAATGCGCTGGAACTCACGGCTACGGACCGGCTGAATAACGCTGGCTGCACGCGAACGTTGCCCCACCGGCCAATCTGGCTTCAAGACACGGACGACCGGTCATCGACGGCAACGAGGCCTGTCTGGAGGTCGTCCGCAGCACTCTTGAGGCGTCTCGTGGGTGATATTCGTGGCGACGGTCACCGGGGTTCGGCGGCACGGGAGGTGCCCTCCGGCTCTGACCGCGGCCAGTCGAAGCGTGAAACCGCGAGGTCAGCGTCCCGCGCCTTAGGTACGTTCAGGATGTACTTCGGGCGTCGCGCCTTCCCTTCCTCGCTCTCACCGTGGGGAGCCTGCTTGCCTTGATGGAAGCCAGTCACGTGGCCGGCCGTCTTAGTTGCCTCGAGCGCGTCCGCGCTGTGAAAGTAGAACGCCTCCACGTGGAGCGGCTCGAACGCCGCCTTGCGCTGTCTCGACTTACCTGAGTTCGACGGCTTCGATTTCACACCCTGTCGCATCTTGAATGACCGGTGCCAATCTACGAAGACATCGTCCTCGTCGGCCACGGCCACGCCGCCTACCATCAGGAATCCCAGTCCTTGGTCTTCGATGCAGGCAGCCATCGACTCCTGGTCGTTGAGCGGCGCTGCGCTCTGGCCTCTTCGTGTCGCGCCCGAGAGCGGATAACGCCACGCCTCGGTATGCGCCTTGAGATCCCAAACGAACCGCAGCGAGTAGTCGAAGGACGTGTTGCCGTATCGAATCCTTGGAGGGTTCGGGTTCGGGGTGAATGCGCTGTTGAGCACGGCTCTGCCACGCGACTCCCAGTAGAAGCCCTGCCACTCGTTCTGGTTGGGCCCTTCCGTCACCCCTTGGTCGAGCATCCACTCGATACACTTGCGCCCGCTCCAGACGACCCGCTTGCCGCCGTCGGGCTGTGGTGCGGCGCGCCAGGCGTCCAGCAGGGCAGCGGCCAGCGCGTTACCCTCCTCCTCGGGTGTGCCCAACAGCATGGCTCTGTCCCCCCCAAGCCTGCCGAGCCGCCGCTCAGCTCCGGCCAAGAGGGTGTTAAGCCCAGCAAGCGAAATCGTCTCGCCGGTGGACTCGCACTCGTCAGACCACGGTGCCTCGAACTCGGCTGCGAGGGCCGCACCGAGCTTCGTCTTGGAGAGCCGAGTGTCAAGTTGCGGCGAAAGAGACCTGGCCAGGTTGATAAGAACGCGCTTGTGCTCCTTGCTGCCCGGTCCCAGCCACTCAGCACCGGAGTTGGTCAAGGCACTGATCCGGTTGACCGCCTCGATCTTGGACTGAGCCGGCTCGAACGCCCTCCACAGGGGACCGTCCAACCTGGTCGGTCGTCGTCCTGCCAGCCGGCTCAGCGCATCCTGGTGGTATGCCTCCGTCGCCCCTTCGAGGAGTGCGTTTAGACCGTCGAGGTTGACCCGGTTGAGATCTGCGTAGGAGGGTCGCCACTCGACGCCGAGCATCTCCGCAATCCGCTGGGCCATATGTGCGTTGGTGCGGGCTACGTCGATGTCTAACCGGAGCGCATCGCGAAGGGCAACGATGGCACGCTTCTCCCCGCGAGTGCCAGCATCTGGTGCGCCCGTCAGCGAGAAGATGCGCGCCACGGCCTCGGCGACCGTGGCAGCGGGAAGGAAGAACGTCGGGTCAGCAGGCGCGGGAGACACCTCGAAACGCTAGTACCTCTGCTACGTCGGCGCGGACTGGGATAGCACCGAGCCTCAGCTAGCGGCAGTCTGCGTGAACGCGGCGGTGTTCTTTGCCTCGTGGATCAAGGCTGCTTCGCTTAGCGCATCTCCCGTCGGCTTGAGGGGCGCACTGAGGACTGCACGTACCAGGCGCCGGGGGAGGTCGGAGGCGTCCCGCTCCACATGCGTGCGGAACACATGCCACGCGGCACCCACAGCCACCCCGTTGCCAACCTGCTTGTATGAGGCAGAGTCCCGCTGGCCCATGAACGAGAGCGTACGTGAGAATCCTTGCAGTCGTGCGGCTTCGTGTGGGGTGAGACGACGACGGCGACTACCGATGACCGACGTCTGCGTGATGGCCACAAGGGCTGGCAGGTACGTGGGCGCCTTGGCACGTATCCCGGAAGGCCGAAAGTGCATGACCGTGTCCCAGAGTGAGCCGGTGTCCTGGGCCTGCCACTCGAGCTTCCGCCGTGACTCGGGAAAGGAGGCGAAGGCGGGGTTGGCGCGCTTCCACGCTCGGATGACAGCCGAGTGCTCGTCGTAGAAGCGGGCGTTCTTGAGCAGGATCTGTGACTTCCACCCCGGCAGGGCTTCGAGTTCGAACGGGTCGAGGGAACACTCAGGGATCCAGGCGTCAGCCCACAGTGGAAACCCGGGAAGGCGCTCGCCTCGTGCGGACCACATCCGCTGGACCAGGTCATCCCAGATATCGACCCAGGATGTCTCGACAGCGGACAGCTGGTACTTGGCCAGTTCCGAGATCGAGGCGTCCTCGTCGAGGATCCACCCAGTATCCCAGTCGTGCACGTTCCATCCCTCGACCGGCCCGCGGACCACAGTGGGGGGTGCCTCGATCTCGCTCAGGGCCCGCTCCCTGCCGACATAGGTGCCCAAGATGAAGACGCGGTCGCGAACCTGAGGGGTGCCTCCAAGAGAAGGTGGGAGTAGGTGAGGCGAGAACACGGACGGTGTCGATGACACGCGGTAGCCGACCTCCCGGAGCAACTGGATAATGACGTCCCACTCGTGTTTGTGCCGAGGGCCCGCGATGTTCCGCACGTTCTCGAGAAGCACGACCGCCGGCGTGCGCTCCTCAAGGATCCGGGCGATGTTCCAGAAAAGCGTGCCTCGTGCCTCGTCCATGCCGCGCTGGTAGCCTGACTTCGAGAAT
This sequence comes from Ornithinimicrobium sp., assembly GCA_049683875.1. GTDB lineage: Bacteria > Actinomycetota > Actinomycetes > Actinomycetales > Dermatophilaceae > Ornithinicoccus. The sequence goes on along the minus strand of JBAUJO010000219.1, from coordinate 6,716 downwards.
GGCTGGCACGGGAAGCCGGCAGTCAACACGTCGTGGTCAGGAACGTCCACCGGGCCGTCCTCGGGCGTGGCCATGGTGATGTCAGTGTTGACGACGGGGTGCTGCGCGAAGGGGAGGGGGTCCACCCAATTGCGCAGGTAGGTTTCACGCGCCTCGCGGTCGATCTCTGAGACGTACACACACCGGCCACCGGCATGTTCGAGCATCGCGTGGAAGCCGCCGATACCCGCGAACAGATCCGCGTACCGGAAGGCCGGAAGAACCTTCGCCATACCAGCAAGCTTAGTTGATGTGTCAGCTAAGTCAACCTCCCGTGCGGACTGGTTGAACTGCAGCGGCAGGGTGTTGTGCACGTGTTCAGTCCTCTCGTCGGGCGCAACCTGCTGGGTAGACGGATGCGACAAGGCGAGTCTCACCTTGTCGCGGGTACTCCATCAGGAGGGTGTGACACCCCTGTGCATGCCTGCCGTTGAGCCGCTGCCCTGGGGATCCAGGAGGTGCTGGGCGACGTCATAGGCGTTGCGTCGCACCTGGCACTCCCAGACCCTCACCACCTTCCAGCCGTGCTCCCGAGCCAACCGGGTAGAGCGCTGGTCTCGCTCGTAGTTGCGCCGCATCTTGTCGGCCCAGAGCTGAGCGTTCGGTCCGGTCCAGGGAGTCTTGCGTCCGTGCTGAGGGCAGCCGTGCCAGAAGCACCCGTCGACGAACACGGCCACTCGGCGACCTGGCAGCACGAAGTCGGGCGTGCATCCCTTGGCGATGTGCCGGTGCAGTCTGAATCGCCCGCCGGAGGCATGAACCGCCTTGCGAAGGAGCACCTCAGGAGCGGTGTTCACCTTGCGCCGGCCCGCGAGGTGCCCGCCATGCTCGGTGCTGACCCAGTGCTGCGCCACGTCTATAACCTACGTCCGCCGTACCCCAGAAAGGTACTGCAACGGGGTGTCAGAAGGCGCCTCACAGTGCCTGACCCGTGCTTAAGCGCCCCCACGCGGTCCACTATCCCTGGACTTTGCGAGCAGGGGTTGGGACTCGAGTCCCCTTGGGGCCACTGGTGGAGGTTCTGCGCACCGCCGTGGGCTGGCCGGGAAACATGGAATGTGTCAAGCCGCAAGCGGGCTCTGTGTATTTCCCCTTCCCGAGTCGTGGTCGCCAAGCCCACCTACGGGGGTCAAGGATGTCGATGATCCCGATCAGCCCGGACCCACCAGTCGCACCTAGATTGCCCCACGACGAGCCAGCGCATAGTGAGATCGCACGCGGTGGTTGTCTTTAGCTGCCCTATTTCGGACAGACAGATAGGCACGCGGGTTAGGCAGACTCGTCGCCTCGCCGGGAGTGATCGTCCACGTAGCGGGCCCTTCTGCGAAGCGTGAGGGGTCGTTTTTCAGGGTTGAATTCATACCGAGTAGCTTCGACCCTCTTTAGCTGTCAAGCTGCTAGGCGTGGTCATCGAATACCAGCGTATGCAAAGCTCGCATCTTGACGACCGCTTCGCTGAGTCCATCACCACCGTCGACGACTTGGCAAAGCACCTTCGTGCCGCCCTCGAGGTGCAGAAAGACGCGATCGACTCCGCGCATGTTCACGGGGCAAGTAGCCGGGAGGTGCAGCAGGTCGTGTCAGCCGTCTTGAAGCAACTACTGGGGTTCGATGAAGAGGTCCTGCTGACAGCTGAAGATGGGATCGTTTCGAGACCGCGCCCGGACTTTGTCTATCAGATCGGTCCAGGTGAGGGGGTAATCGCGGAAGTTGAGCGCGGGGGAACTGTTGCGAACAATCACGACCCCAAAGACATTTGGATGACACGTATCGCCCCTGACCCTCAACACCTTTTTCGCATCGTCCCGAGCTCCAACTGGCGGGGAGATACACAGTCTCGCGAGCGGCCGTTTCCTCGGTTAGCCCATAGGATGGGTGCCTTGTTCGGTGACTCTCGGCGCGAAATCGATGTGCTTACCTGCCACGTCTTCGGCTATGGTCGACGCGCCTGACATAATTCCCTGCTGATGCTGACAGGGGTGCAACGCTTCTGCGTAGCGTTGCCAACGAGACCGACCCGGCACATCACGACTCACGTCTATGTTGTACCGACCGCTAGGCAGGCCTTGAATAGACCGTCTGCACCTGTGGTCTGATGTCCCGGTACGTGGGGTGCGAGAAGGTACGCCTGGGGCAAGGGGGCCTCCGGCATCAGCGAGGGGGTCCTTTGGTGGTTCATCGACGGCTGGGTTCTGCGATGGTCGTCATCGCTTCATTGCTGGCGGTCGTTTTAGGACAGCTTCCGGCGCACGGCGAACAAGCGGCGGGCACCATGGCTCCGGCGACGCCATCGGTGCGCACGGCGCTCCCCTCTCCCCAATCCGGCGCGGAGGTGTATCGCCGGCCTAAGGACGGGTCCTACACGATCGACGGCCGCGGGTTCGGCCACGGCATCGGGATGTCACAGTACGGCGCCCACGGCGCCGGCCTCGCGGGGCAGACCCACGAGCAGATCCTTGACTACTACTACCCCGGCACGAGCCTGGAGACGCGCAGTTTCGACCCCATCAGCGTGGGCATCACCACCGACAACGACGGCGTCACCCGCGTCGCCCACCGGAGCGGCCTGACGGTGCACAATGCCGCCACCAGCTCGACGAGCTACACCCTGCCCTCCGGCCGTGACCAGTGGCGGGTGATCGGCACCAGCTCCTCCCCGAGCGGGTGCCGCCTGCAAGGGCGGAGCAACGGTGCCTGGTCGACCTACTGGCCGGCCGGCATGGCCCGCGCGTGCCCGATCACGTTCGGCTCCTCCACCAGCGGCAGCGTCGACCTCCTCATGCCTGACGGTTCCCAGCGCATCTACCGAGGGTCGATCTCGGCGGTCCACACAGGCACCACCGACCTGCAGACGGTCAACCGGCTCCCCATGCAGTCGTACCTGCGCTCGGTCGTCCCCTCGGAGATGCCGACCTCGTTCCACGCCGCCGCTCTACGCAGCCAGGCGGTGAGCGCCCGCACGTACGCGGCCCGGGGGGTGGGCGGCACCACCACCTACGACACGTGCGACACCACGGCGTGCCAGGTCTACCGCGGAAGGGGCACGCGCACCTCGACCGGTGGGGTCACCTCGTACGAGTACTCCAGCACCAACGCCGCGGTCAGGGACACGGATAGCGAGGTGTTGACCTACCCGTTCAGCTGGGGGCGACGCCTGGCAACGACGATGTTCCACTCCTCCTCCGGCGGGCACACCGCCCCCGGGTCGCCGGCTCACCCCTACTTGGCCGCCCACCCGGACGCCTACGACGACGTTGCCGCCAACAAGCGCCACACCTGGAGAGCCGAGCTGCCCGTCTCGACCCTGGAGTCCACCTTCGGCATCGACTGGATCGAGCGGGTGCAGGTGCTCAAGCGCGACGGTGAGGGCGAGTTCGGCGGTCGCGTCGAGACCGCCCGCATCGAGGGCTACGACTCGGCGGGCCGGTACACCTACCGGGACGTGACCGGCCCGCAGCTGAGGTTCGCCCGCCCCTACCCGACACACAGCGACGGCCTGTTCTCGCACTACTTCACCTTCACCGACGAGCCCACGGTGGAGCCGGCCACGCGTATCGCCGGCAGCAACCGCTACGCCACCAGCGCGGCCGCCGCGAAGGCCTGGCCGGCTGGGGTGGACGTGGCCTACGTCGCCTCGGGCCGCAACTTCCCCGACGCGCTCACCGCGGCCGCCCGCAGTGGTGTCCCGGACGCCCCGCTGCTCATTACTGAGCCGGAGTCCTTGCCGGGCGCGACGGCCCAAGCGCTGAACCGACTGCAACCGGACCGCATCGTCGTGGTGGGCGGGCCGGGAGCCGTCTCCGGCACGGTCCTGGGCCAGCTGAAAGCCTATGCCTCCAGCGGCGTAGCACGCATCGACGGGCGCAACCGGTACGCCACGGCGGCCAAGGTCGTCTCGGACTACCCGGCGAACGTGCCCCGGGTCTACCTGGCCAGCGGGGAGGACTACCCCGACGCCCTCGCCGGCGCAGCGCTGGCCGCCCATCAGAACGCCCCCTTGCTGCTGACCAAGCCCGGGTCCTTGCCTGCCTCGATGGCCGAGGAGCTAAAGCGCCTGTCGCCCGGTCAGCTCATCGTGCTCGGGGGCTCCGGTGCCGTCTCCACCTCGACCGCGCGCGAGGCCGCTCAGTACAGCGACAGCGGCACCTTCACCCGCGTGTCCGGGACCAACCGGTACGGCACCGCCGAGGCAGTCTCGCGGCTCTACCCCTCGAGCCGTAGGAGGGCCTACGTGGCCTCGGGCTCGGCCTACCCCGACGCCCTCGTCGCCGCCGCCAGGGCAGGGCGGCAGGGCGCACCGTTGGTGCTGACCGAGTCGACTCGCGTACCCACCCAGACGGTCGACGCGCTGGAGCGGCTGAGCCTGTCGTCGATCTACGTCGTCGGCGGCCCCGGGGTGGTGAACGACCGCGTCCAGTCCGAGCTGGGCCTCACGTTCGAGTGAGGGCCAGGCGCCGCCGATCGCCGCAGCGCCACCACTCGCCGGCCTCGCCGCATACGATGGACTCCCGACCAGTGAGGATGTGGCGCCCGTGTGCGGGATCGCCGTCGTGCACGACTCGAGGCCCGATGTCGACCGCCTCGCGGAAGCGCGCCGACTGGGCGACGACATGCTCTCGCGCCTGCACCACCGCGGCCCGGATGGCTCCGGCACCCGGCAAGTGGGCCCCACCTGGCTCGGCCACACCCGCCTGTCCATCGTGGACCTCGACGGTGGCGAGCAGCCGCTGCATCACCCGCACCAGGGGCGTTGGGTGGTCGCCAACGGCGAGATCTACAACCACACCGACCTGCGCGCCCAGCTCGGGGGGACCTACCTGACCGACTCCGACTCCGAAGTCCTGCTGCACGTGCTGGAGCACAAGGGAACCGGCGGGATCCAAAGCCTACGAGGCATGTTCGCCTTCTGCGTCGCCTCCCGTGACGGGGAGGTGGTGTTGGCCCGCGACCCGCTCGGCATCAAGCCGCTGTACTGGGCGCATGTGGACGACCGGGTGCTGGCCGCTTCGGAGCTGGCCGCCTTCCCACCGGAGCTGCGAGGAGCGGTCCAGGAATTCCCACCCGGGCACCACTGGACGCCCGACGATGGGCTGCATCCATACGTCGACCTGGGGGCCGACCCGCTGAACCTCGGCCACAGCGACGCCCCGCTGTTCACCGACCGCGAGGAGGCCCGCGAAGCCACCCGGGCCACCTTCACCGACGCCGTGCGGCAACGGATGATGGCCGACGTGCCGGTCGGGGTGTTCCTCTCCGGTGGGCTCGACTCCAGCATCGTCGCCGCCGTCCTAGCCCGGCTGTCGCCGCCCGGCGCCGTGGTGCGCTCGTTCGCCGCCGGCACTAAGGGCAGCTCGGATCTGGCCGCCGCCCGCGTGGTGGCCGACTACCTGGGCCTGGAGCACCACGAACGCGTCTACACCGACGACGACGTGGTCGCCGTGTTGCCCGCGGTGGTCCGCTCGATCGAGAGCTACGAGCCCTCCTTGGTGCGCAGCGCGGTCCCCAACTTCCTGCTCGCCGAGCTGGCGGCAAGGCACCTGAAGGTGGTGCTCACGGGGGAGGGCGCCGACGAGCTCTTCGCGGGGTACCACCACCTGCGCGCCATGGACGTCGGCGAGCTCGAGACGGCGCTGGCCGACGGGGTGGACACGCTGCACCACCTCAACCTGCAACGCTGTGACCGGGTGACCATGGCGCACGGCCTGGAGGCCCGCGTGCCGTTCCTGTCCCAGGAGATGCTCGCCCTGGCCCAACGGATCCCGATGGAGTGGAAGCTCCTTGGTCCTGACGGTCAGGACCAAGCCCAGGAGAAGGCTCTGCTGCGCGAGGCGTTCGCCGGCTGGCTGCCCGATGACATCCTCTGGCGCCGCAAGGAGCAGTTCGGCGACGGATCGGGCACCGCCGATGTGATGGCCCGCCAGGCCGCGCGGATGGTGCCGGACGCCGACTGGGAAGGCGTGCACATTCCCGGCCTTCCGCAGGCGCGCAGCCGCGAAGAGCTGGGCTACCAGCGGATGTTCGACGAGCACCTCGGCGGCATCCGCGCCGAGCAGGTGCTCGGCCGCTTCGCCACGCCCTGAGAGGCGACGCAGCGACATCATGGCGCTGCGGCGCGTGACCGAGCCGAAACATCGCCCTGGGACGCTGCTCCCATGACGGTGAGCTCGGCCACGACCTCGGGGGACCTGACCGGTCTCGGTGCCGTCGAGATCGCCCACATGGTGGCCACCCGCGTGGTCAGCGCCACCGATATCGTCACCGCCCACCTGCAGCGCATCAGCGAGGCCAACTCCCGTGTGAACGCGATGGTGCTGGTCGACGACGGGGGCGCGCTGCGGGCGGCGGAGTCGCTCGACAACGCACTGCGGAGCCGTTCCACCGTGGCCGGGCCGCTGGCCGGCGTGCCCTTCGTGGTCAAGGACAACATCGACGTATGCGGTCAGGTCACCGCGTGCGGCTCGCTCGCACACGACAGCGCTCCGGCTACGGTCCACGCCCCGGTCGTCGAACGCCTGACCACGGATGGGGCGATCCTGCTCGGTCGGGCGAACATGGACGAGCTGGCCATGGGGGCCTCGACCCAGACCTCGGCTTACGGCCCCACCCGCAACCCGGTCGACCCCCGCCGCAGCCCCGGGGGCAGCTCCGGCGGGTGCGCCGCGGCCGTGGCTGCGCAC
>JBAUJO010000218.1:0-5585 GCA_049683875.1 Ornithinimicrobium sp. | reverse complement strand
GTCGCACCGGGCTGCGACGCCGGGGCCTCGAGCTCTACTGCGTGTGGCCCCGGTCAGGGGCGGAGGCGCCGTGAGTAGCGGTGTCTGTCTCGGCGGTCTCATCGCCGAACGACACGTCCACCTCCTCTCGCTCCTTGAACCGGGTGGACACCGCAGCCTCGGTAAACGTGCGCTGGTCGGCTTCGGTGAGCTCGGTGTCCTCGGTGAACGGTGAGAGCAGTGAGCGCGGATAGAGCGCCTTGACGCGCACCACGTTGATCTCCACCGACATCACGACGATGACGGCGACGGCGAACAGCCAGCCCATCAGGCCCAGCACCAGGGCAAAGACCCCGTAGGTGTCGTTGGTCCGGTTGACCACGACGCCCACATAGGTAGCGCCGAAGGTTTGCATGACCTGCCAGCCGACCGCGGCCGTGATCGCACCTGGGACGACGTCGACGAGGCGGAGCCCACGCGGTGTCGCGTGGCGCATACCGAGGGCGAAGAGGGCGCCGATCATCGACACCGACGCGGCCAGCAGGGCCAGCGACACCAGGCCGTGCAGCTCCAGGCCGTAGGACTCGGCGCTGCTGCCCAGGGCCGACAGGACGGTACTACCCACCAGGGCAATGAACGCGATAGCGATCAGGACCGAGCTCCGTAGTCGAGCCATGATGGGGTTGGGCCGTTGGTGCCGAGGCACCGCCCAGCACACGTTCATGGCGTGCTGCGTGGCGTGCGAGACCCGCGAGGCGCCGTACAGCGCGATCAGGATCCCGATCCACAGGGCCGCACTACTGCCCTGCAGCCCAGCCGGTTGGGCGACCTCGGACCCGATCACCGGAAACTGGCTGACGGCGGTGTCGAGGATCGTCTCGCGCAGCTCCGGGCGGTTCTGCAGCAGGAAGCCCAACAGGGAGGCTACGAGCAGAAGTAGCGGGAAGAGCGACAAGAAGCCGTAGTAGGTGATCAGGGCGGCGAGAAAGATGCCCTGGTCGTCCACGAACTTATAGACCACCGCGATGGGGAAGCTGCTCCATGGACGGCTCTGTTGCCAGTCGTCGAGCCTGTCGGCGATGCGCACGTGTCTCACCCGACCCCTCCCGCCGCCGCGTTCCGTCCAGGCCATCTCCAGGCATCTGTCGCATGATCGTGTCATGCCCACCGAGCCCGAGTACGGACAGCGCGCCGAGGGGTCTGCGCTGTCCGGCGTGTTCACCACGCTGGTCGTGGTGGGTGCCGTGATCGCGGGGTTCATCGCCTGGCATCCTGCCTACGACCTGAACACCCTGCGGCGCCTGGCCGCTGACACCGGGGTGGTGCAGCCCTCCCCCGTGACCCCGCCCACAAGCGGGGAAGGCACGTTCGAGTACGCCATGACCCAGCCCGACGGGACCAGCCCGGTGGGGTTCGACCCATGCCGCGCCATCGACATCGTGGTCAATCCGCAGGGGGCGCCGGAGGGCTACGCGGACATGGTGGACACCTCTGTGCGCCGCACCTCCGAGGCGACCGGCCTGACGATGTCGGTCGTCGGCGAGACCAGCGACCGCGCCTTCACCACACGTGGACCGGGCGACCCGGTCGTGGTCGCGTGGGCGGACAGCGAGGAGGTGCCCGAGCTCGCCGGGGACGTCCGCGGCCTGGGCGGAAGCACGGCGATGCGCACCGGGGGGACCCGCCGCTATGTCAGCGGGATCGTTGTCATCGACACCGACAGCTCCGCGTTCGACCTCGGCGGGAGGGTGTCGCAGGCGATCCTGGACCATGAGTTCGGCCACCTCGTCGGGCTCGGCCATGTCGACGACGCTGGAGAGCTCATGAACCCGACCCCGACCCGGCTCTCGTACGGCCCGGGCGACCTCGAAGGACTGGCATCCCTGGGTCGCATCGAATGCGCCTAGCCCGACTCCGGCCAGCCCCACATCTGCTCCGACCAGCCGGGCGTGCGTGAGGTGAGGTAGGAGCCGACAACAGCGGCCCCCAGGTCATCGAGATCCGGTGCGACCACGACGCCATCCACGCGGCGCGCCATCTGCTCGACGAACCGGGCGAGCCCTTGGTCGCTACCCAGCCGGAAGAAGGTGGTCTGCGCGCCCAGCCTGGCGCAGTGGTCCAGCTCCATCACGCTCCGTGCGAGTGTGAGCGGATGCGGTGGGTAGTCGAAGAACGTCTCTCCACCGGGTTCGAGGTGGGCCGTGGGCTCACCGTCGGTGACGACCAGGAGCACCGGCTGGGCGTTGGGGTGCCGACGAAAATGCCGGGCGGCCAGCAACAGGCCGTGATGCAGGTTGGTTCCTTTGTCGCGACGTGGCTCGCGGGCGGTGAGGTGCTCGATGTCCAGCACCTCGGCATACCGGCCGAAGGAGATCAGCTGCAGGGCGTCGCCGCGGAAACGAGTGCTGATGAGCTGGTGCAAGGCGAGCGCGGTGCGTTTCATCGGCACCCAGCGACCCTCGGCAGCCATCGAGAAGGAGGTGTCGACCAGGAGGGCGACGGCGGCCTGGGTGCGGGCCTCGGTCTCGTGCACCTCGACATCACCGATGGCGACGCGAAGGCGCGACCGTGTGTCACCTTGCGCGTCGGCAGGCTCCAGGGCCCGACGGCGATGGGCGTTGAGCACGGTGCGGGTCACGTCCCAGGGCTCGGTGTCGCCGAACTCCCACTCGCGGGTGGCTCCGCTGCGTTCCCCGGCCGCCCCGGCCCGCCTGAAGTCCCGTGCCCCCGGTCGGCCCGACATGCGCTGGGCCACCTGTCGCAACAGAGACTTGCCCAGCTCGCGCATGGCTCGGGGCGAGAGCCGCAGGGCTCCGTCACTGCCGCGCTGCATCATCCCGGTGTCCCGTAGAGCGCGCTCCAGCTCGGCCAGCGCCCGAGCGTCGACGGCGGCCTCCTCGTCGAGCTGGCGGGCCAGCAGCTCCAGGTCGAGGTCACCCGTGGAGGCGCCGGCGTACTGCTGGGACAGTTGCTCGGCGAGGGCGTCGAGCTCGGCCAGGTCCTGAAGGGCACCGGTGCCGTCGCCGAGCCCGAGACCTTGCTGGCCCTCGAAACGCTCCGATCCGCCCCAGTCCTCGCCCGGGCGCAGGGCTCGCAGGCTGTCGTCCAACGACGACAAGGACTGCATCAGCTCCGGGGACCCGAACGCCTCAGTGGCCAGAGCGTCCAGCTCGTCACGTTGCTCCTGAGTCATCGAGTTGCGCATGCGTTGGGCAGCAGCCGCGCGGGCGGCCAGGGCGTCCAGCAGCTCGTCCACCGTCGTGGGGTTCTCCGGGAAGAACTCGCCGTGCTGGGCCATGAAGTCGGCGAACGCCTGGTCGGTGTCCTCCCCTTTCCGGTGGCGGTCCAGCAGGTCGTTCAGGTCGCGCAGCATGTCGTTGACGGCGGCCCGGTCCTGCTCGCTGGCGTTCTCGAGCGCCTGCTTCATTCCCGCGAACCGCTGGTCGAGCATCTCGCGGCCGAGGAGGTCCTTGATCTGCTCGTAGTCCTGACGAGCATCACTGCTGTGCCAGGAGTAGTCGCTGAGCTCCGACACCGCCGCGGCGGTGGAGGGGTTGAGGTTCTCGATCTGCATCTCCGCGAACCGCGCGTCCTCGCCCATCTCCCGGGCCAGCTGCTTGCGCTCGGAGAGCACGGCCCGGTCGAGCAGCTCACGGATCTGCGCCATGGTGGCGTCGAGGTTGTGCTTGCTGAGCAGCTCTCGCCGTTTCTGCGCCACGCGTGCCGCCAGGTCGTCGAGCCCTTGCTGCTCGCGGCCGCCGCGCCGGAGGAACTCTCGCATGGCGCGTTCCGGGGAGTAGCCCGCCATGACCTCCTCACCGATCGCCTCCAAGGCCTCACCGAGGTCGACCGGGGCCGCCAGCGGGTCGGGCCCCCCGGCGTAACGGCCGTAGGTGGAGCCGCGACGGTGGGGGTAGGAGCCGGAGGTGGACATGTAGCCTCCGACTCAGCCGTACAGCGTTTCGCCGGAGTCGGTGGACTCCTTGGAGATCTTGCGGGCCAGGTAGAGCCCTTCCAGGGCCAGTTCGACGGCACTGGCACGCTCCCCGTCGTTGTGAGCGTCCAGACTGTCCATGACCTGGTCGTAGACGTCCGACTCACCGAGGGCAGGCAAGCCGGCCAGCACGTCGCGGGCGGTCACCCGCTCGCCGGTGGTCACGGTGATGCCCCCCTCGAGGGCGTCAACCAGCAGGCTCAGGTCGATGCCGCCGAGTCTTCGGCGGACGGTGTCGGCCGTCGCGCGCCGCAGCCGGTGGTCCAGGATGTCTCGTTCGCGTCCCTCCTCGCCGGACTCGAACTCCACCTTTCCGCCCAGCACGTCTACGGCGGCATCGAGGTCGACGATGCGCGCGACGGCCTGCTCCTCGTGCTGGGTCGTGGCACGGTGAAGAGCGGATGCCGCGACCGTCTCGGCACCAGCGATGGAGAACCTCGCCGACACGCCGGAGCGTTGGTCGACCGCGCCGGACTCTCGCAGCGACCGGGTGAACCGCGCGAGAATCTCGATGATGTGCTCAGGCACCTCGGCGGCCAGGTCGGTCTCCTGGACGATGACAGCGATCTCATCGGCGAGGGCCTCGGGGTAGTGGGTGCGAATCTCGGCGCCGAAGCGGTCCTTCAAGGGGGTGATGATGCGCCCCCGGTTGGTGTAGTCCTCGGGGTTGGCGCTGGCCAGGACCAGCACATCCAGCTCCAAGCGCAGGATATAACCGCGGATCTGGACGTCGCGCTCCTCCATCACGTTGAGCATGGCAACCTGGATGCGCTCGGCCAGGTCGGGCAGCTCGTTGATGGCCACGATGCCGCGGTGAGAGCGTGGGATGAGCCCGAAGTGGATCGTCTCGGGGTCACCCAGGGACCGTCCCTCGGTGACCTTCATCGGGTCCACGTCACCGATGAGGTCGGCGACCGAGGTATCAGGGGTGGCGAGCTTCTCGGCGTAGCGCTCGCTGCGGTGACGCCAGGCGACCGGGAGGTCCTCACCCATCTCCTCGGCACGACGGACCGAGGTCGGGGTGATCGGTGCGTACGGGTGCTCTCCGAGCTCGGAGCCCGCGATGACCGGCGTCCACTCGTCGAGCAAGCCGACCAAGGTGCGCAGCAGTCGGGTCTTGCCCTGCCCGCGCTCCCCCAGCAACACGATGTCGTGGCCCGCGATCAGGGCCCTCTCGACCTGAGGGATGACGGTGTGCTCGAAGCCGTGGAGGCCGGGCCACGGGTCCTGCCCGGCCGCGAGCGCGGCGAGCAGGTTGCTGCGCAGCTCGCGCTTGACCGGCTGGTGGACGTGTCCGGACGACCTGAGCTCGCCCAACGTCGTAGCTTGCGGCTGGCCGGTGGATGATGGGGGCATCGTCACCTGTTCAACGGTAGCCCCGGTGGCAGACGCGGACGCGGCCGGGGCCCGCTACGGTGGCGGCGTGCCGGATGTCGACCCACCATCCCTGGGAGCACCCGCGGGATGGTGCGAGCAGTGCGTTCATGCGAAGGTCAACAGAACCAACCGAGGGACGGCCTACCTGCGGTGTCTGCGGGCCGCCTGGGACGACCGCATGACCCGATACCCCAGGCTCCCCGTCGTGGAGTGCGTAGGGTTCGAGCGGCCCGAG
>JBAUJO010000217.1:0-3296 GCA_049683875.1 Ornithinimicrobium sp. | reverse complement strand
GTCCCCGAGGTGGAACGCCATCTAACGATCCACAGCCGGTGACTCGACCGCTGCCAGAATGGGTGTAGCACCAGCCCCGTTCGGGGCTACACTCGACTCATGCCGACGACCCGACCCCGACACTTCGTCACCGAGACCGACGATCTCGCGCGAGCCCTTGACGAGGGCGCCACGATGTGGCCTGGGTTGAGCCGCGCCCAGGTCTTGGTGCGGCTCGCGCTTGAGGGGCACCGTGCAGCACAGCACGCGCACGAGGAACGCAGGCGTCGTAGGCTCGCGGCCCTCCGAAAGCACAGCGGGGAACTCACCGGCGTCTACGGTCCGAACCATCTCGATGAGCTGCGCAAGGAATGGCCGGCGTGATCGTGCTCGATGCGAGTGTGCTGATCGCCTACCTCGACCGCGACGATGTCCAGCACGCCCGCGCCGAAACCCTGTTAGCTGAGGAAATCGACGATGACTTTGCCGCGAACGCGTTGACCCTGGCCGAGGTACTCGTCGCGCCCGCTCGAGAACGGCGCCTCGACGCCGCACGCGAAGCCCTTGACGACTTGGAGGTCAAGGAGCTCCCGTTCCCTGCCGACTCCGCAGTCAAACTCGCCCAACTGCGCGCCACCACCAACCTTAAAATGCCGGACTGCTGTGTCCTGCTGGCGGCGGAAGGTGTGCAAGCACGCGTTGCCTCCTTCGACACGCGGCTCAACCAGGCTGCGATCAGTCGCAACCTCGCGGTCCTCAGCCGCTGACACGTGAGCGTCACGGTTCGTCCCCGCGTGACGATCCCCTACGGAACGATCCGTTCTCGTCCCGAGGCGATTGCCGGACGAGCTCGGCGCTGCTCCGGTGATCGTTCCCCTTGCGGACCGCGGCGGTGACCCGGATGATCACCACCATGTGCAGCAGCAGACCCCAATTGGCTCAGACCGATGGGCCCCGGCCGCTGCCTAGACTTCGGCGATGACGTTTCAATCGGACCTGCCGCTTGCCGGTCGCACTGCTGTCGTCACCGGGGTAAGCCGCCGTCAGGGAATCGGGTTTGCCATCGCCTCGCGGTTGGCCGACATGGGGGCGAGTCTTTTCGTTCAGCACTTCACTCCTCACGATGCCGAACAGCCCTGGGGAGCCGACCAACTCGACGAGGTCATCTCGGCTCTGCGCGCGAAGCTCGCTCCGGGAACTAAGCTGGAAAACCGGGAAATGGATCTGGGCGCCGCCGATGCCGGCGTGGAGCTCATTGATGTGGCCGGAGACGCGAGCGGGCACCTCGATATTTTGGTGTGCAACCACGCGCGCAGCGGAGGGGACGGGCGACTCGCGGAGATGACCGGAGAAGCACTCGATGCTCATTGGCAGGTCAATACCCGCTCCACGCTCTTGGCCACCCGCAGATTCGCCGACCAGCACGACGGCCGTGCTGGTGGCCGAGTCATCTGGATGACCTCCGGCCAGACCCAAGGCCCCATGAGTTCAGAGATCGCCTACGCAACATCAAAAGCCGCGCTAGCCGGGGTGACGGCTTCCGTCGCCAACGACCTCATCGACAGCGGGATCGTTCTGAACACGGTTAATCCTGGCCCGGTCAACACCGGCTACCTCAATGCAGAAACCTCCGACCGCTCGCCCGAAATTCTGAAGTCAGTGCTGGCGCACTGCCCAAGTGGTCGATTCGGAGAACCGGACGATCCAGCCCGTCTTATCGCCTGGCTTGTCAGCGACGAAGGCCGATGGATGGTCGGTCAGGTACTCAGCAGCGAAGGCGGCTTCCGCCGTTGGTAGTTTCGGCCATGAGGGCCAGGAGGGCGCGACGGACCATCTGCACCGGCTGCCCCTGTCAAGAAGATGGACCGGCCGCATTCAGCGACGACGAAGATGGTTCGAGTGTCCGGAGATTGATCCTCACGGGGAGCGTGCTAGTAGCCGAGCAGCGGAGTGCAGGACACGAGAAGCGAGCGAAAATGTCGCGTCATCAGCCCAAGCCGGACTGCTTGACGATGACGGCGGCCATCAGGTCGGTCAGCAAGCCCCCGCTGAGCGAACGAGCTCCCTTGCTAATGCTGCGTAGCGCCTTCTTGTCCTTAGGATCTGAGGTCTGTTCCTCGGCTCGGCGAAGGACCTCGAGAAAGCCGTCGGCGGAGTCCTCACTGTTGGGCCAAAGGCCGGTGGCTCGGCGACCTGCGTCGGTGAGCCCGCTGATGCTTGGCCGGGAAGGGAAACGAGTTCCATGCGAACCCGATGACGGGGGCAGCTCTATGTACGTAGGCGATAGTGCAAGTAAGGAATCCATCATCTGTTCACGGTCGACCATCACTCCTCGAGTCGTGAGCTCGCGTAGCAGGACGGTGTCGTGCACGGCTTGCGAAGGGTTCGAGTCCATGAGGCTGGCGATGACCAGCAAGACTGGGAGATCACGGGTGTGCCAGCGGTCGGGATGCAACTGATTGTCGGCCACGCTGCGGACTGTACTCCTCGTGGCCATGCGGAGCGTGCCAGTGACCGATCCGTAACCGGGCAATTTCCGAGGGTCTGCTTGTCAGGGTCGACCGTGATTGAGGTTCCTCACGATATGGAGGGTGTAGTCGAAGCTGATCTGGGATGCGGGGCGCCCTTTCCGCCGTCGCATCGACAACCCCCGTGTCCAGCGGTGATGCTGGGAGCATGACTGAAGCCAAACCCCGCGCTACTGGGTTCAAGCGCATCTGCCGCGACCTCTGGAAAAAAGGTTTGCCTGGTCTCATGAGTTGCTTGTGGTACGCCATGCCCGACTATGTCCCAAGCAAGAACCGGAGGACGGCGGCTAAAACGGTACTGCTTGCGGCAGCGGTCTCTTACGGTGCCCGCCTGGGCCAAGAGGTAGCAACAGACGAGGTTGAGCTGGGCGCGGTGAAGCAGGGCCCTTCGGATGGCGGGCGGGTGACCGTTGACCCGGCTAAGCAGGGTCTCGTTCTTGTCCTCGCTCTCGTGCCGCTAACGATAGGGGCTGTAGTCGCCGAGCGATTCATCTACCGGACCGCGGAAGGACTTGCCGGACGCGGAGTGAGCCACCCACACACCAAGGTTGGTCTTGTCATGGGTTTCCTGACTCCACTCGCTCAGCGAGGCATCGAGTTCTTGCCGGAGACAAGTACCTCCAAACCGCAGGCGTAGCCGGAGCCTGAACGTCCCAGTGACCGATCGGCTTGTGGTGATGCGCGCCTGCGGCTCAGGGAAGGAGGTCCCAGTACTGCTTGCGTGCTGGCATCGCGTGGATGACCAGTTCGTCTCCGCTGGCGAAGGTGAGGACGACGGTCTCGAGCAGG
>JBAUJO010000216.1:0-6531 GCA_049683875.1 Ornithinimicrobium sp. | reverse complement strand
GCATCTACGACGGCCACGAGCTGTTTCTGGGTGGGATCATGGAGCACATCGAGGAGGCCGGGATCCACTCCGGCGACTCGGCGTGTGTGCTGCCACCCATCACGTTGGGGCGCGAGGAGATGCGTCAGGTGCGCGAGGCCACCCGCCGGCTCGCCGAAGCTATCGGCGTGCGGGGGCTGATCAACGTCCAGTTCGCGCTGGCCCAGGACGTGCTCTACGTCTTGGAGGCCAACCCGCGGGCGAGCCGCACGGTGCCCTTCGTGGCCAAGGCCACCGGCATCCAGCTGGCTCGCGCGGCGGCACGCGTCATGCTCGGCGCCACGATCGCCCAGCTGCGTGACGAAGCCCTGCTGCCCCGGGGTGTGGACGGGGGCTCACTCCCACCGCAGGCGCCGGTCAGCGTCAAGGAGGCGATCCTTCCGTTCCGGCGTTTCCGGACCCAGACCGGCCAGGCCGTCGACTCCATCCTCGGGCCCGAGATGCGCTCGACCGGTGAGGTGATGGGTATCGACTCCGACTTCGGCACCGCCTTCGCCAAGTCGCAGCTGCGGGTCGGGTCGAGCCTGCCGACGCAAGGCGCGGTCTTCGTCTCGGTCGCCAACCGCGACAAGCGTTCGATGATCTTCCCGATCAAGCGACTGGTCGACCTCGGGTTCGAGATCCTGGCTACCGAAGGGACCGCAGACGTTCTGCGGCGCAACGGCATCGAGTCCCGTCCGGTGCGAAAGCACAGTGAGGGCCAAGGCCCCGAAGGGGAGCCCACCGTGGTCGACCTGATCACCAGCGGGCAGGTCGCCATGGTGGTCAACACCCCGTCTGGGCGCGATGCCCGCGCGGACGGGTACGCCATCCGCGCGGCGACCACCAGCTTGGACCGGCCCATCATCACCACGGTCCAACAGCTCGGCGCCGCCGTGTTGGGCATCGAGGCCATGCGGGCAGGCGTGAGCCGGGTCGTCTCGCTGCAGGACCACACCGCCGCGCTGGACCTGTTCGGACACGGTCAGCGGTGAGCGCATCCTTCGGGACCCGCCTGTCCGAGGCGATGCGCCAGCACGGTCCGCTGTGCGCCGGCATCGACGCGCATCCGGGCCTGTTGGCCGAGGCGGGTATGCCCGACACCGCCGAGTCGCTGCGCCGGTTCACCGGTGTGATGACGGAGGCCGTCGCCGGGCGGGTGGCTGCCGTCAAGCCTCAGTCCGCCTTCTTCGAACGGCACGGTTCGGCCGGTGTGGCGGTGCTCGAGGACCTGCTGACGGATCTGGCCTCGGCCGGCACGATCTGCGTCCTGGACGTCAAGCGCGGGGACATCGGCTCGACGATGACCGCCTACGCTCAGGCCTACCTGGGCCCGGACGCACCGCTGGTGGCCGACGCGATCACCATCAGCCCCTATCTGGGCTTCGGATCTCTGACACCGGCGCTGACCCTGGCTCGCGAGTCCGCACGGGGGGCGTTCGTGCTGACGCTGACCTCGAACCCCGAAGGTGCCGAGGTGCAGCATCGAGGCAGCCCCAGCGTCGCCGCGTCCATCGTGGCTCACGTCGCCGACCACAACGCAGCAGCCTCGCACGGTGCCGCCGGTGCGCTGGGTCACGTCGGGCTGGTGATCGGGGCGAGCCAGGGCCCCGTGCTGGACACGCTCGGTCTGCGCGAGAGTGTGCGCTCCAGTGGCGCGCCGATCCTGGCGCCCGGCCTGGGTGCCCAGGGCGCCAGCGCCGCCGAGCTGGCGGTGGGGTTCGCGGGGCTGGAGGACCGAGTGCTGGCGCCGGTGAGCCGAGGGCTGCTGTCCGGCGGGGTCGGCGTGGATGCCGTGCGCGAGCGAACCCGTGCGTTCAACGACGAGCTGCGCGCATCTCTGGGGATCTGAGGCAATCCAACTTCAGCCAGGCGCCGAACCCCTGGTGTCAGGCCCTGGACTGCGGGCACCTGTCCGACCCCATAGGCCAGGGGTTGGCAGTGGCCGGTCCAGTCGATAAGTTCGGCCAGAGGCACGTGGGCCAGGGGCGGCAACTTCACAGGTGAGCCCCGCCGCACCAGCTGACCGGCACCAAGACTGCAGCACGAATTGCTGCGATGCACATTGAGGAGATCGACAGTGGCACTTCCACAACTGACGCCTGAGCAGCGTGCCGAAGCTCTTGCCAAGGCCGCCGAGGCTCGACGCGAGCGGGCAGAGGTGAAGAACCGCCTCAAGCACTCCCAGGGCTCGCTCAAAGGTGTCATCGCCATGGGCAAGGACAACGACGTGGTCGGCAAGATGAAGGTCTCGGCGCTGTTGGAGTCACTGCCCGGCGTGGGCCAGGTCCGCGCCCGCCAGATCATGGAGGAGATCGGGATCTCCCAGAGTCGTCGCGTCCGCGGCCTGGGTACCAACCAGACCGAGAAGCTGCTCGCTCGCTTCGACGCCTCCTAGCCGTCTGCACCCCGGCAGCTCAGCAAGTTCAGCGGATGCAGCATGCCTCGGCTCGCCTGGTCGTCCTGGCCGGCCCCACTGCGGTGGGCAAGGGCACCGTGGCGGCCTACGTGCGGGCCGAGCACCCACAGGTGTGGGTCTCGGTCTCGGCGACCACGCGACCGCCCCGGCCGGGGGAGGTCGACGGGGTGCACTACCACTTCGTCTCAGACGCCGAGTTCGACCGTATGCGTGCCGCCGACGAGCTGCTGGAGTGGGCCGTGGTGCACGGCCGCGCCAAGTACGGCACGCCGGCACGGGATGTGGGGGTGGCGCTGGCGGAGGGCCGACCGGCCCTCCTGGAGATCGACCTTCAGGGCGCTCGCCAGGTCCGGGCGAAGATGCCGGAGGCATTGTTCGTCTTCCTGACCCCGCCCAGCTGGCCGGAGCTCGTCGACCGGCTCGTGGGCCGCGGCACCGAGTCCGAGGCCGAGCGCGACATCCGGCTGCGTACCGCGAAGGAGGAGCTGGCGGCGGTTTCGGAGTTCGACATCACCATTGTCAACGACGATGTCGCCCGAGCCGGTGAAGAACTCGTATCATTACTGTTGAACCCCACCACCCACCGCACCGACAGAGGGACAGACACTTCGTGATTGGCACCATCGCGCACCCCGACGGCATCACCAACCCGCCCATCGACAGCTTGCTGGAGAAGGCGGACTCGAAGTACGCGCTGGTGATCTACGCCGCCAAGCGTGCTCGCCAGATCAACGCCTACTACTCCCAGCTCAGCGAGGGGCTGCTGGAGTACGTCGGGCCGCTGGTCGAGGCGGAGCAGACCGACAAGCCGCTCTCGATCGCGCTTCAGGAGATCGACCAGCACAAGCTGGCCACGAGCAGCCCCGACGGCACCAGCTAGGCGACGGGAAGCACGGGCTTCGGCGAGGAGCGCCCGATGCAGGTGGTCCTCGGCGTCGGAGGTGGGATAGCGGCCTACAAGGCCTGCTCCCTCCTGCGCCGGATGAAGACCGAAGGGCACGACGTGCGTGTCGTCCCGACGCAGGCGGCCCTCGAGTTCGTGGGGGTCGCGACGTGGGCGGCCCTGTCTGGCCACCCGGTCTCCTCGCAGGTCTGGGACGACGTGCACGAGGTGCCGCACGTCGCCGTTGGTCAGCAGGCAGAGCTGGTCGTCGTGGCGCCGGCCACGGCCGACCTGCTGGCTCAGGCCGCACACGGCCTCGCTGGTGACCTGTTGGGCAACGTGCTGCTGACGACCCGCGCACCGGTGGTCATGGCTCCGGCGATGCATACCGAGATGTGGCAACACCCGGCCACCGTCGCCAACGTGGCCACCCTGCGGGAGCGTGGGGTGCACGTCCTCGAACCCGGCAGCGGCCGGCTGACCGGGGTGGACAGTGGGCCGGGCCGGCTGCCTGAGCCCGAGGACATCTACCGGGCGGCGATGGGGGTCTTGGCCACATCGACCGAAGTCAGTGGGGACCTGGTCGGGCGGCGTGTGTTGGTCACCGCGGGCGGGACCCGAGAGGCGCTGGACCCGGTGCGCTTCATCGGCAACCACTCCTCGGGCAAGCAGGGGATCGCGCTGGCGCGGGTCGCCGCTGAGCGCGGCGCCACGGTGACGCTGGTGGCCGCCGAGGTCTCCGTCGAGGTGCCCGACCAGATGACCGTGCTGCGGGTGGGTTCGGCGAACGAGATGCGGCAGACGGTGTTCGACGCGGTGGACCGCGAGCACTACGACGCGGTGGTCATGGCTGCCGCGGTCGCCGACTACCGTCCGGCCCAGGTCGCCCAGGCCAAGATGAAGAAGGGCGATGGCGACCAGGATGGTCTGAGGCTGGAGCTGGTCCGCAACCCGGACATCCTCGCTGACCTCGTCGAGCACCGAGCCACGAGCACCGTTCCGGTGCTCGTGGGCTTCGCGGCCGAGACCGGGGACGACGACGGTGACGTGCTGCACCACGCCCGGCAGAAGCTGGTGCGCAAGGGGTGCGACATCCTGGTCGCCAACGACGTCGGCTCCGGTGGAGCGTTCGGCTCCGACGAGAGCACCGTGCACATCCTGCGCCCCGGTGGCGTACCCCCCCGCACGGTGGGCCCCACCAGCAAGAGTGCGACCGCGCACGCCGTGTGGGACGCGGTGCTCGAGGTCGACACGGCCCGGTAGCGAGCGCCGGTAGACTCACCGCGGCCATCCTGCTCAACCGTCAGCGGCCGCTGAAGCCAAGGAGAATCCGTGCCCCGTCTGTTCACCTCCGAGTCCGTCACCGAGGGTCACCCTGACAAGATCTGTGACCAGATCAGCGACGGCATCCTTGACGAGATCCTGCGTCAGGACCCGCAGTCCCGCGTCGCGGTCGAGACGATGGTGACCACCGGTCTGGTCCATGTGGCGGGCGAGGTCCGCACCACGGGATATGCGGAGATCCCCCGAATCGTGCGCGAGACGATCCTGGGCATCGGCTACGACAACTCGCACAAGGGTTTCGACGGACGGACCTGTGGGGTCGAGGTATCCATCGGTGAGCAGTCCGCGGACATCGCCGTGGGGGTGGACACCGCCTCGGAGCACCGAAGCGGTGGCACCACCGATGCGCGCAGCAGCCAGGGCGCCGGCGACCAGGGCTTGATGTTCGGGTACGCCTGCGACGACACCCCCGAGATGATGCCGCTGCCGATCTTCATGGCCCACCGCCTGGCCGAACAGCTCTCGGCCGTGCGCAAGAGCGCCGAGCTGGACTACCTGCGACCTGACGGCAAGACCCAGGTGACGGTCGAGTATGCCGGGGACAAGGCGGTGCGGCTGGACACCGTCGTGCTGTCCACCCAGCACGCCGAGGGCATCTCCCTGCCGGGTCAGCTGGACCCCGACATCCGGTCCCGGGTGATCGCTCCGGTCTTGCAGCAGTGTTCGGACCTCGGTGTGAGCCTGGACACCTCCGACTACCGCGTGCTGATCAACCCGACCGGCACCTTCGTCGTCGGTGGGCCGATGGGGGACGCAGGGCTGACCGGCCGCAAGATCATCGTGGACACCTACGGGGGCATGGCGCGTCACGGGGGCGGGGCGTTCTCCGGCAAGGACCCGAGCAAGGTCGACCGTTCAGCGGCCTACGCGGTGCGGTGGGTGGCCAAGAACGTCGTCGCAGCAGGTCTGGCCACCCGATGCGAGATCCAGGTCGCCTACGCGATCGGCACTGCGAGCCCGGTCGGGCTCTACGTGGAGACCTTCGGCACCGAGACGGTCCCCGTCGAGAAGATCGAGCGGGCGATCGACGCCGTCTTCGACCTGCGCCCGATGGCGCTGATGGAGGAGCTCGACCTGCTCCGGCCGATCTACCAGGCGACGGCCGCCTACGGTCACTTCGGCCGGCGCAGCGCCGCGGGTGTGGACCGCGGCTTCACCTGGGAGCAGACCGACCGGGTGGAGGCATTGCAGTCCGCACTCTGAGCGACGGGTGGCCACCTGTCGGCGGGATGGCGTAGAACACGAAGGATGAACGACCCTCAGGGCGAACAGCTTGCTCTCGTCCAGCAGGCACTCCCGGCGCAGCGGGGCCGGGCCGAGCATGGCGAGCTCGCCACCTCCGACCCGGTCGCTGAGGTGGTGATCGACACCGCATTGGCCCACCTGGACCGCCCCGTCGAGTACGCAGGGCCCGGTGACATGGCCGAGACCGCTCTGCCCGGCGTCCGTGTGCGCGTCCGTTTCGCGGGAAGGGACCACCACGGCTTCGTGCTGCAGCGGCGTGCCGCCCCGCGTCACCCCGGTGCCCTGACACCGCTGCGAAGGGTCGTCAGCCCGGAGGTCGTCCTGACCCCCCACATCCACCGGGTTGCCCGCGCCGTGGCCGACCACTACGCCGGAAGCCTGGCCGACGTGCTGCGCCTGGCCGTGCCTCCGCGTCACGCCCAGGCCGAACGCAGTGTGAGCGATCCTTCCGGGTCACGGGGTGCTGATCCCGAGGTCGGACGTGTCGAGGAGCCGTGGAGGCCGTACCCGGCCGGCCTGGCCCTGCTCAGGCGGCTTGCGGAAGGCCAGCCGCCGTCGGCGTCGGTGCTGGCTCTGCCGGGTTGCTCCGACGATCGGGGCTGGCCCGCGGCCCTTGCCTCCC
>JBAUJO010000215.1:0-1779 GCA_049683875.1 Ornithinimicrobium sp. | reverse complement strand
AGCCGGTGTCGACGTCCTCGACGACCAGGCCCTGGTCGGCGACGACCTGCCTGGGGGACCGGCGCGCGGGGGGCCTCGGACTCGAGCCCAGCACGTCGGTTCCATAGCGGTCGGCCACGGGCCCAGTGTCCCAAACACCGGGCGAACAAGCGGCCAGCGGCACGCCCCGGCACGTCGAACCGCTTAGACTGGCACTCCCGTAACTGGAGTGCCAGGAGCGCAGTCGGCAGCCCGCGCCCCCGTGCCCCGATGACGCGCAGGAGGTGAGACCCCATGAGCGACGAGCGTCGACTCGACGTGTTGCGAGCCATCGTCCAGGACTATGTGCGCACCAGTGAGCCCGTGGGCTCACGAGCGCTCCTGGAACGCCACTCCCTCGGAGTGTCGGCCGCCACCGTGCGCAACGACATGGCCGTCCTGGAGGAGGACGGCCTGATCACCGCGCCGCATACCAGCGCCGGACGCGTTCCGACGGACGCCGGGTACCGACTGTTCGTCGACCGACTCTCGGCCATCAAGCCGCTCAGCGGGGCGGAGAAGGCGGCGATCAGGCGTTTCCTGGCCGGTGCGGTCGACCTCGACGACATCGTCACCCGCACCGTCCGTCTGCTGTCCTCGCTGACCAACCAGGTGGCGGTGATGCAGTACCCCTCGCTGACCCAGTCCACGGTGCGCCATGTCGAGCTCGTCCCCATCGCGGGGAACCGCCTCATGGTCGTGCTCATCGTCAACACCGGCCGAGTCGAGCAGCGCGTGATCGAGACCGCGCAGGATCTCACCGAGGCCCAGGACGTCGTGGCCGACCTGCGTGCGCTGGTGAACCGCACCGCGGTGGGACAGGCGCTCACCGCCGCCCCCGCCCTGCTGACCGGGGCGATCACGCAGGTCGACCCCGCGCACGTCGACACGGCCCGGGCCGTGGTGGCCAGCCTGCAGGACGCCCTGGCCGAGCAGACCGAAGAACGGTTGGTCATGGCCGGCACCGCGAACCTGGCGCGGGGAAGCAATGACTTCCCCACGTCGTTGGGAGAGGTGTTGCAGGCTTTGGAGGAACATGTGGTGCTGCTGAAGCTCATGGGAAGCAGGGCCACGATGGACGAAGACGCCGTGGCGGTCAGCATCGGCGCCGAGAACCCTTTCGAGGGCTTGCGAACCACCTCGGTGGTGACGACGACGTACGGCCCGGCCGGAGGGCTGGGCGTCGTGGGACCCACCCGGATGGACTACCCGATGGCGATGGCGTCGGTGCGTGCAGTGGCGCACTACGTGTCGACCATCCTCGAGAACTGACAGCCCGGTCGCGGCAGCGACCACCACCAGCGACGGCCACACGATCACAGCGACAGGACAGGGACCGACCGTGAACGACTACTACGCCGATCTGGGTGTCGAGCGCGACTCCAGCCCGGAGGACATCAAGCGGGCCTACCGCAAGAAGGCGCGCAAGCTGCATCCGGACGTCAACCCGGGCCCGGAGGCCGAGGCGGAGTTCAAGCGCGTCTCCCAGGCCTACGACGTGCTCTCCGACGCCCAGAAGCGCGCCTCCTACGATCGTGGTCAGGACCCGTACGGCGGGGCCACGTCAGGCTTCGGCCAGGGCTTCACGTTCACCGACATCATGGACGCATTCTTCGGCGGCACTGCCGCCGGTGGGCGGGGTCCCCGATCGCGGACGCAGCGTGGTCAGGACGCCTTGATCCAGCTCGACATCGACCTGCCGAGGGCGGTGTTCGGTGGCGAGGAGACCCTCGTGGTCGACACCGCGGTGCAGTGCAGCAC
>JBAUJO010000214.1:0-6996 GCA_049683875.1 Ornithinimicrobium sp. | reverse complement strand
CTTCTCGGTGTTCCCCCGCCAGGTCACAGCGACCCTGGGTGAGCATCTCGTGGTGCCGGTCATCGACGACGTGGTGCTGTGCTTGTTGCCCCACCCGTTGCTCCGGCTGCCCATCGAGTCTGCGGCGACCGCGAACGGAGGATGCCTGATCTTCACCCGGGCCAGCTACGAGGCCATCGGCGGCTTCCGCTCTGTGCGCGGGGAGCTCATCGAGGATGTCGCGCTGGCCAAGCGCACGCGGGCGCTTGGCCTGAGCCTGGGGCTGGCCCTTGGGGGGTCGATGCTGTCCACCCGGATGTACCGCTCCTACCCTGAGGTCGTGACCGGTCTGGCCCGCGGGCTGCTGTTCATGAGCGGAGGCTCGCGAGTCGCGCTCGTGATCGGGTGGATGGTCCACGTGGGCGCCTACACGCTGCCCGCCGTGGCGGTGCTGTGGGACCGGCGCTGGTCGCTCGCGCTGGCGCTCGGCATCGCCGAGCGTGCGCTGGTCGAGACCAAGACGCGCCGGTATGCCGTGTGGCAGGCCCCGCTCGTGCCAGCGATCGCCCCGGCGATCGGGCCCCTGGTGCTTCGTGCTCTGCGCACCCCACCGACGTGGCGAGGGAGGACGTACGCATGACCCGGCCTCGCGCCGTGCTGCCGGCCCCGCCGCGCTCGCGTCTCACCGGACATCTCGGCCGCTGGGGGACCGACCCCCTGGGCACTCTGGAAGCCGGCGCCCGAGAAGGCGAGATCTTCGAGCTCCGTCTGTGGCGGCGGGCTGTCGTCGGGTACTCGACGCAGTGGAACGAAGCCATCCTGGGCGATCTCGAGACGTTCCGCAGTCGCGGGGGTCTGAGCGCCCTGTCCCCCTATCTCAACGCCGGGATCGTCCAGACCGACCCCCCCGAGCACCGCCCGGCCCGAGCCGCGCTCAACCCCGGCTTCACCCGCTCCGCTCTGGCGGCCCTGTCCGAGACCATGCGCGCCACCATCACGGCGCGCGTTCCCTCCGGCGACTTCGACGCGGTGCCGTGGTCCTCGAGCGTCGTGCGTGCTGTGCTGTCGGCGACCTTCTTGAGCAGCGCGGAGGTGGACCCGGTGCTCGACCGGTGGCTGGGGCCGATGGAACGGCCGCTGCCCCATCCGTTCCTACCGCGGCCACAACGCTTCCGGGCCATGAACGCCCGCCTGAACGACGCGGTGGCCACCCCGCCACCGGGGACATTGGCCGAGGTGTTCGCCGCTCACGGCGGAGTCCCGGAGATGCGCGTCGCCCTGGCGGCGGGTTACGACACGACGGCGCACACGTTGGCGTGGCTGCTGGCGCACGTCGCGGCCGACCCCGACCTGCTGCGGCCCGAGCGGCACGAGGCCGCCATCGCCGAGACGCTGCGGCTCTACCCGGCCGGCTGGACCGGCAGCCGCCGCGCTGCTCACGACGTCACCGTGGCCGGTGTCGACATCGCCGAGGGGACCCTCGTGCTCTACAGCCCCTACCTGACTCACCGCGACCCCGTGCTCTGGCCGGAGCCCACGGCATTCCGGCCGGAACGTTTCGAGACCGGTCGGGCCCCGGCGGGCTACTGGGGATACATCCCCTTCGCGGCCGGGCCTCGGACCTGCCTGGGGCGCCACTACGCCCAGCTGCTGATGCGCACAGCGCTGGAGGTGCTCAGCGAGCATCGGCTGCGCTACACCGGGGGCGACCTCACTCCACGTGCAGGTGTCACCCTGACCCCGGTGGGACCCCTGCACGTGAACCTCCGGGCGCCGGCCGGGCCGCACCGCACACCCACACCTTCGAGCAAGGGACGTCCATGAGCCGCATCGTGATCATGGGGGCCGGCCTGTCCGGTCTCGCCGCCGCCTGTCATCTCAGCCGCAGCGGGCACCAGGTGCAGGTGCTCGAAGCGCGATCCCAGGTCGGCGGTCTGGCCGGGGAGTGGACCCAGGCAGGGCACACCTTCGACCTCGGGCCGACCGTGTTGACCATGCCCGACCTCATCGAGAGCACGCTCGCGGCCGCCGGCGGCAGCCTCGACCTGCTACCGATGACCCGCTTGGATCCGGCCTACCGAGCGTTCTTCGCGGACGGCTCGCGGATGGACATCTGGAGCGACCATGAGGCGATGCGCGAGCAGATCGGCCGGATGTGCGGGCGGGCGGACGCCGAGGCCTTCGACGCCTTCGTGCCGTGGCTACGGCGCCTCTACCAGGCGGAGATGCCGCACTTCATCGACCGCAACTTCGACTCGCCGTTGGGCCTGGTCAGCCGACCCAGGCCAGCGCTGGAGCTGGTCCGGATGGGTGCGTTCGGCAACCTGTCCTCCCTGGTCGGAAAGCGCTTCGCCGACGAGCGGCTGCGTCGGTTGTTCACCTTCCAGGCTCTGTATGCGGGGTTGGCCCCGCACGAGGCGCGCGGTATCTACGCCGTCATCTCCTATATGGACGCGATCAACGGGGTGTACTTCCCGGACGAGGGAATGCACGCCCTGCCCCGGGCCATGGCCCGGGCCGCGACCGACGCCGGCGTGCAGATCCGGCTCGACGCGAAGGTCAGCCTGCTCCCGCGCGACTCCTCTGGCCGTGTGACCGGGGTGGTGGTCGACCAGGAGTACCTGCCCGCGGACGCCGTCGTCGCCACCCAGGACCTGCCCACGACCTACCGGACTCTGTTGTCCGACCTGGACACCCCGTGGTCGTTGCGGTATCCGCGCTACTCCCCCTCGGCCGTCGTCTGGCACGTCGGCACCGGCGGGGCGACCCCGGAACACCTGCTGCACCACAACATCCACTTCGGTCACGACTGGGAGCGCAGCTTCGACCAGCTGATCGGCGAGGGACGGCTGATGAGCGATCCCTCACGGCTGGTCACCGTGCCGACGGTCACCGCTCCGGGCCGGGCACCGGAGGGCGGGAGCACCCTGTTCGTGCTGGAGCCCGTGCCGGACCTCAGCGGCTCCGTGCGCTGGGAGACCGAGCGTGGACCGATGCGTGAGCGGCTGCTGTCCTTCCTGGACGCGCACGGCTACCCGATCGACATCCGTGCCGAACAGCTGGTCACACCGGACGACTGGGCAGAGCAGGGACTGTCCTCGGGCACACCCTTCTCGTTGTCCCACCTGTTCCGGCAGACCGGACCCTTCCGGCCACGCAACGCGCCCAAGTCGGTACCGGGCCTGTTCTTCGCCGGTGCCGGCACCACCCCCGGGGTCGGCGTGCCGATGGTGCTGATCAGCGGCCGGCTGGCAGCGCAGCGCGTGGTCTCCTACCTGGAGGACGCCGCGGCATGAGCTTCACCCCCGGCCCCGATGACGACCTGTGCCGGCAGATCACCTGGCAGTACGGCACGACGTACTACTGGGGCGCGCGAATCCTGCCGCCTCGACAGCGCTACGACGTCTATGCCGTCTACGCGCTCTGCCGCAGCGCCGATGACATCGTCGATGCCCCCGGCGCGACCAGCGCCGACCCCACCACGGTGGCCGCCACCGAGGGCGCGCTGGCGGCCTTCGCCGAGGACTTCCGGCACGCGATGGCCGGCGAGCGGTCCTCGCACCCGGTGATTCGGGCATCGGCCGAGACAGCGCGTCGTCGCGTCATCGACGCCGAGTGCTTCGACCGCTTCTTCTCCGCCATGGCGATGGACCTGAACCGCGACAGCTACCGCACCTTCGATGACCTGATGGGCTACATGGACGGCTCGGCGGCGGTGATCGGCGAGATGATGCTGCCGGTGCTGCGCCCCACCGACCAGAGGGCCCGACAGCCCGCCCGGGACCTGGGCGTGGCGTTCCAGCTGACGAACTTCCTGCGGGACTTCGCCGAGGACCGCGACCTGGGCCGTACCTACCTACCGCTGGAGGACCTCGAGCGCTTCGGCGTGGACCGAGGCACCACGCAGGTCACGGCGCCGTTCCGTGCGCTGATGGCGTTCGAGATCGCTCGGACCCGCGAGTTCTACCGCTCGGCGCAGGAGGGGCTCGCCTACCTCCCGACCACCTCGGCGCGGTGTGTGCAGACGGCGCGAGGGCTCTACGCCCGCATCCTGGACCTCATCGAGGATGCCGACTACGACGTGTTCTCTCACCGGCTGCGACTCCCTACGTGGCGCAAGGCGGCCTACGCGGCCCGGTTGATGGTGACGCCACCGCGGGCGTTGCCCGGTGATCAGGCGTGAGCCAGTGGCACTACCTCATGGTGATGGCCGGATGCCTGCTCATCACCCTGCCGCTGGAGCTGGTCCTCGGGGCCAGGGTCTGGCGTCGGCCTCGCGCCCTGCTCACGGCGCTCGCGCCGGTGGTGCTGGTGTTCGTGGTCTGGGACCTGTGGGGAATCTACCGGGGGTCCTGGTCCTACGCCGAGGAGTTCATCACCGGGCTGCATCTGGGCCCCATGCCCGTCGAGGAGCTGGTGTTCTTCCTCGTCGTACCGATCTGTGGGGTGCTGACCTACGAGGCGGTCGGTCGCTGTCTGACCTGGATGCGCGGGGGCCCGCCTCCGTGGTCCGGTGAGCAGACGCCCGCGCCGCAGACACGCGGGAGGGGGACCTCACGTGCCTGAGTACACACTGATCGCCCTGTGCTCGGTCGTCGCCGTCGTGGGCCTCGAGGTGCTGTGGTGGCGCACGGGCATCCTTCGCACAGCACAGTTCTGGCTCAGCATGCTCATCGTGTGGGCCTTCCAGGTCCCCGTCGACGGCTGGCTGACCAAGGCCGAAGGCACGATCGTGGGCTATGACCCCGACCAGATCATCGGGGTCCGCATCGGCTGGAACTCACCTATCGAGGACTTCGCCTTCGGCTTCTCGATGGTAACCCTCACCCTGCTGGGATGGCATCGCGCTACCCGGGCCACGGCAGACGGTGAAGGGGTCGTCAAGGACCCGCACTGAGGGTCTGTCCCGCCTCAGCGCTCAGCCCGTGATGTCGCGCTGGGCCGGCAGCTCGTCCTGTCGCAGCACGCCGATCGGGCACGTCAGTCCGTTGGGGCCGTGGTTGCAGTAGCCGCGCGGGTGCTTGTGCAGGTACTGCTGGTGCTCGACCTCGGCGTAGAAGAACTGACCCGCGGTCTCGACTGAAGCCAGCTCGGTGGTGATGGCCCCGTGACCGTGAGCGGTCAGCACCTCCTGGAAGGCCGTGCGCGTCGCCCGAGCGGCCTCGGCTTGCGCGGGCGTAGTCCAGTAGATCGCGGAGCGGTACTGGGTGCCGATGTCGTTGCCCTGCCGGTTCCGCGTGGTCGGGTCGTGGTTCTCCCAGAAGACCTTGAGCAGCTCGGCCGCACTGATGACCTTGGGGTCGTACACGATCTGAGCAGACTCGGTATGACCGGTCCGTCCGGTGCATACCTGCCCGTAGGTCGGGTTGGGAGCCTGGCCACCCATGTAGCCCACGGCGGTGCTGATGACCCCGGGCAGCGACCAGTACATCCGTTCAGCGCCCCAGAAGCAGCCCATGGCCACGTAGAGCACTTCGGCTCCGGGGCCCCATGGCCCCTGCAGCGGCGCATCGAGGACCTCATGCTGACGGGGAAGCGCGGGCCCGGTGGCCTCGTGCCCGCGCGCGGGCTTGGCTGAGAAAAGACTCACATGGGAAGAACGCGACGCGCGTTCACCTCATTCCGGATCGGTGCCGCGGGCGCGTAGGTTGCTGGCATGCGCATACGCACCTTGGCCGCGCAGGCACAAGCCGACTCGTGGTCGACGACCGACATCACCCTCGGCTTCGGGATGCCCTTCGCGGTGTTCCTGGTCGGGCTCCTCGTCTTCATGGGGGGTCGCCGGGAGCGCGAGGCCCTGAGGGCGGACGCCCAGCACGGCGGTTTCGGTGGCCCGCCGGGCACCACCGACGTCGGGAGCGCCGAGGGGTTCGGTGTCGAGGAGACGCGCAGCATGATCCACGCGGCCAGCCGCAAGGTGCTGATCGGACTGTTCATCATGCTGTCGGGGCTGCTGGCCCTGCTGGTCGTGATCTTCACCGGGATCCTTCGCTGAACCTGCTCTGTCTCGACGTCGGCTCCACCTACACCAAGGGGGCAGTGGTCGACCCGGACTCCGGCCGACTGCTCGCGACCTCCGCGACCCCGACCACCACGCAGAGCGACGTCTGGGAGGGCTTGACCGGGCTGCGCGATGAGCTCGCGGTGCGCGCTGACCACGTGCCCGGCCTGGATGACGACCGGCACGTGCTGGTCTGCTCCAGTGCCGGTGGGGGCCTGAAGCTGGCCGTGGTGGGGTTCGAGCGCGAGGTCACCGCCCGCGCGGGGCGCATGGTCGCGCTGTCGGCCGGGGCGAGTGTGGTGTTCGTGAGCAGCGGCGCGCTGACACCGGTCGAGCTCGACCGCCTGCGTGGTGCGGAAGCGGACCTGGTCCTGCTGGTCGGTGGCACCGATGGTGGCAACGCCACCACGATGCTGCACAACGCGACCCAGCTGGCCAGGGCGCGCGTGTCGACTCCAGTGGTGGTGGCGGGCAACCGTGAGGCGGGCCAGGAGGTCCAGCAGATCATGGCCCGAGGCGGTGTGGCTTCGTCGGTCGCGGAGAACGTGCTGCCCCGGATCGGTCATCTGTCCCCGGACTCTGCTCGCTCCGCCATTCGCGCGGCGTTCCTGGCTCACGTGATAGGCGGGAAACGGCTGTCGCGACATCCGCGGTTCGTCGCCGCCGTGCGCCGTGCCACTCCCGACGCCGTGCTCAACGCCGTGCGGGTGTTGCGCGCCGTCAGTCCGCAGGACGTCATGGTGATCGACGTCGGCGGCGCCACCACGGATGTGTACTCGGCAGTCGAACCGCACGGTGGGGATGCGGCACCTGAGCCCGACGCCGTCGGTAGCCTGCGGGTGGCCAGGACGGTCGAGGGGGACCTGGGCCTGCGGCTGAGCGCAGCCGGTGTCATCGGCGCGGCTGCTCGCGAGGGGTTGGCCTTGGGCGACGACACCCAGGCATGGGCGCTCACGGTGGCGTCGGCGCCGACGAGAGTGGCCGACACCGCCGCCGAGCGGAAGGCCGACCTCGAC
>JBAUJO010000213.1:0-11005 GCA_049683875.1 Ornithinimicrobium sp. | reverse complement strand
GAGCAAGCCGAAGCCCGCGGTGAGCGTCTCACCGCGGGCTTCGGGGTCCATCCGGCCAGGTCAGCCGATCCGGCCGTAGTGCTTCTTGCCGGGGAACATGCGCCGAAGAGTCGTACCCCTGGTCGAGCGACCAGAGTCATACATCTTGCCGCCACCGGCGTAGATCCCGACGTGCGTGGCCGGGTAGTTGTAGAACACCAAGTCACCGGGACGGGGGCTGTACACGCGCCGGGCGCGACGATGCATGCCGGAGGCGGTCCTCGGGATGCTGACTCCGGCCTGACGGAAGACCCGGTACACGTAGCCGGAGCAGTCGAAACCACCCGAGTACGTGCTACCGGCGTAGCGGTAGCGTGCCCCGAGATTACGCCGAGCTTGGTAAAGCACTCGGGAGGACGACCGGGAGGAGCTGCGCGAAGCCGATGAGGTGGCGCGTGGGCGGTACGTCAGACCCATGGCACGAGCCGTCCTGGCGCCGACGATCCCGTCCCGGTACAGGCCCTTGCGGCCCTGATAACGCTTCACCGCGGCGCGGGTGCGCGGCCCGAACACACCATCGGCATAGACACCGACGATGCGCTGCACCCGTCGCACCGCGCTTCCTCGCGATCCCATCCGCAGCTTCGGCACACTTGCGGTGGGGAGCACGATGACCGGCGCGGTGACGGCTGCGCCGATGGCGGAAGCAGCCGACCCCGCGGCGGCGGGGAGTGCGCTGGTTACCAGTGAGCTCGGCTTGGCCGAGGCGGTGACCGGAGCGGCCGTGCTGGTGGTGGCCGTGGACACCGCCAGACCGCTGGTCACCGCCACTGTGATGCCGGCCCGCATCAAGGGTTTGAGGGAGATACGACTGGGAGCGCGGTGGCGCCCACGAGTGCTTCTAGGCATAGCTGAACTCTCTCCATACGCCTACGGGGTCAGCTGTCGGGTTCGGGTGGAGTTGTACCCGGCATGGACGCGTTTCACGGACGCGATCCACACTTCACCCCAAGACACGTCTCTCGACGCGCCACAAACGTTGGGTCCCCCGCTCCTGTCAGACGGCAAGTAGTTCGACACCCGTGAACGGTGACAGGACTCGACGACCGCTGGGGACTTCTCGAAGTGAGAAGGTTTTCAGAGGGTACTCACATTTGCCCCGAAATGTCACGCATTGGTAACGGTCGGTTGAAACCTGAACCAGATCTGCGGAGACTGTGGGCGGTTCAGGACGCTACTGCGGCAGCAAGGTTGCTGAGCGAATCCTCGAGGGCGCTCTCGGGCACGAGCGGGAACTTGACCTGGGCCAGGATCTCCTTGTCCGTGACCTTGCCCCAGTCATACGTCAGGCTGACCCGCGTCGCGTCGGGCCCCTGAGGCTCCAGACGCCAGACCCACTCCCACCCGTAGGGCTCGGTCCCGGCCGGGGTGGGCTGCCACGCGAGCAGTGCTCCGTCGTCGTAGCCCGTCACGTGGTTGTCGCTCTGGTAGTCCCCACCCATGTGGTCACCGGACATGTTCATCGTGAACACCTGACCTGTGCCCGTGATGCGGTCACCGTGGTCGACCGACCGGATGAATCCTGAGCCGTCGAGCCGGACGTGATTCTCCGGGTTGGACAGCACCTCGAAGATCTCGGCGTTCGAGGCGTCGATGGTGCGCTCCACGGTGATGCTGGTCTGCTCGGTCATCTCAAGTCTCCTCAGGGATCATCACTGGTGCATCGTCAGCGCCGCACCAGCGGGTACCACTCCACGCTAGTGCACCGGCATCTCCAGGCCGACGTGGAGGCGCGGACCTGATCAGGCGCTCAAAGGCACCCGATGCGCCCCCGCGATCCCGTCATAGCGTTGCGGCGTACAGGTCAGCACGATGATCTGGCCGGCATGCTCCTGACCGGCGCCGCTGAACACCCGCCCGATCCCCTTCATGCGCTCGGGGTCGGTGAAACCCAGGGCGTCGTCGATGACCACTGGCGCGCAGTGACCAGGATCGATGAGCGAGGCCACGGCCAGACGGGCCAGGATGCCCAGCTGCTCGGCCGCACCCCCGGAGAGCTGCTCGAAGGGGACACGGATGCCGTGCAGCTGACGGTGGGTGATGACGAGCCGGGAGTCCACCGTGACCTCGAACGAGTCCCCGTAGACCGCGGCGCCGAGCCGTTCGATCGCACGGGCATACGGTGCGGCGTACCAGTCGTGAGCCTGGCTTCGGTGCCGCTGCAAGGTCGTGTGCAGATGCCGCGCTGCCCGTGCCCGACGCTCCACCGAGTCGTAGCGACGCCGGGCGTCATCGAGCTGTTGTTGGGCGCGCTCGCGGGCTTCTTGTCGTCCTTCGGCCGCGGTGGCCTCGAGCCGGCCTTTGACGTCATAGAACTCAGCGCGGGCCGACTCCACCCTGTCCCGGGTCTGCGACCGGAGCGCCTGGGCTTCGGTGAGCTTCGACTCGAGCGAGACGGCGCCGACGGCGGTCAGGGCCGCGTCCGCCTCCGTGAGCTGGGTCCGAGCCAGCACGAGGGCCTGCCGCGTGTCGGCAACCCTCTGGGCGAGGGCACCGTCGTCTGCAGCGGAGCGGTCGCTGATCAGCACCCCCCGGACCCGTGACAGCTCGGCCTCGGAGCTGTCTCGACGGGCCTGCGCGAGCGCATAAGTGCGCTCAGCCGCCACCCGATGACGGGTCTGCTCGGCCAGCTCCAGCTGTGCCTTCTCGGCGGCTGCCCGGGTCTTTCGCACGCGCTGTGCGCACTCGGTGGCGTGCGCGGTCACGGCATCGAGGTCGATGCGACCTCCGGGAATGTCGTGAAGCCCGGCACGCTCATCCACCACCTCGGTCAGCTCCGCCAGGCTGAGGCCGTCCAGGGTGGTCGAGAGCTGCCTCCTGAGCTGCTCGGCCTCCTCGCTGACCTGCTCGTAGGCCGCTGCCCGCTCGCTGGCCTGCGCGAGGCCCGAGCAACCAATGGCCCGCAGCCCCTCCTCGACCTGTGAGCGCAGCGCGTCGCGCTGCTGGGCGTAGCGCACCGCGTCGGGGTGGGGATCGATCCGCAGACGCACGTCACCCACGACCAGCTCGGCACCGTGTGCCACTCGGTGCTCGATGCTCGCGCCCGGCCGCTCCAGTGACAGTGTGTCGCCGTTGAAGGTCACCGTCGGCTCGCCGGCGAGCGCGTCGATGGTCAGAGTTGTGGCCGCCGCGTCCGCACCGGCTGAGGCCACTGCCAGGTCGTGCTCCAGGCTCTGGAGGGCACGCAACGCGGCCGGTGTGGCACGCTCCTGGTCCAGGCGCGCGGCTGCCACGCTGATCGCTTCGGTCAAGGCCTGCGCCCTGTCGAGCCGCTGCGCCAGGTCGGCGGTCTCGGCCTGCTCACGGCCTGCCCTGACGGCCTCATCGGCAGCGACGGAGTCCCGCTCGACCCCGTCTCGACGACCGACGGCTCGGGCGTGTCGCGTCTCGACCTCCTGCTCGACGCGGACCTGTTCGTCCAGCGCCGCCGTGGCCGCGACCAAGCTCTCCTGCGCGTGCTGCGCGGTCGTCGCTCGCTCAGCGGCATGATCGACGAGGCCAGCACGGGCGCGCCGGTCGGCCTCCGCCCGTCCCAGCTCAGCAGTGACCGTCGCCACGTGCCGCTGCGCCGTAGACCGTCGGTCCTGCTCGACCTCGAGGTGGCGGCACGCTTCGCTCGCGGCGAGCCACCCGGCTTCGGCGCGGGGGACGTCGGCCTCGGCCACCGCCACGTGTGCGGCCGCCTCCAGCCGCCTGGTGATCAGATGCTCGGCCTCCGCCCAGGCTCGCTCGGTCTCCGCGGCGGCGTCGGTCGCCACGTTGACGGCGACGATCGCGGATCGAAGCTCTCCCGTGGCTCGCCCGGTCGCTGTGAAGTAGCGCTCGTACTCCTGCTGAGCGGCGCTCACCAAGTCAGCACCGTCGTCAGTATGTAGCTCGGCACCGCTGGCTGCGTCGAGCGCCCGGGTCAGGGCATCGCTGTCGGCGAGCTCGATGCCGTGCATCGACCCGGACTGAGCGCACCGCAGGGCCTCCAGCAGCGGTCGGTCGAGGCTCCGCTCGAGGATCTGCGTCATCCGGTTGGCGGCCTCGTCCCCGGTCAGCACCTCGCGGGCCGGCTCCAGCACCGTCAGCACGGTGGACGGCTGGCGCAGCCACTGTTTGGCGTAGACGACGCGCACACCGCCGATCGAGATCTCGGCCTCCACGAAGGGACCTACATCGACCCCCACTGGCTGCAACGAGGTGACCGCTGCCGCGCGCGAGGTGGCCTTCAGCTTCGGGTCCAACAGGCGGTCCAGGGCCTCGAGCAACGTCGACTTGCCCACCTCGTTGGGCCCCTCGATGACGACCAGTCCCGAGTCGGGCAGTTCTACCGTGACGTCCTGGACCCCTTTGACATGGCGCAGCCGCAACCGATGGATCTTCATCGCTGCCCTGCGCCACTGAGCCGGTAGAGCAGGGCCAACGCGTCGCGCGCACTCTGTGCGTCATCCTCGCGGTCGTGCCGCGCACTCCACGGCCGCGAAGCCGCCGGTGAACGGTCGGCTGCGGCGAGGCGGTGCGCGTCGACCGGACGCGTGAGCTGATCGCGCGGGAACTCGTCCACGGTCTGTGACCTCTCGGCCGGCTTCTGATCGGCCGGCTTCTGAGCGGTAGGCGCGCGACCGGTGGACTCCTGCGTGCTCAGCCCGCGGATCTCGCTCATCGCCTCGGCGACGAACCCCGACAGGCCGAGCTCGTCCCACTCGGCGTCGCGGGGCAGGAGGACGAGGTCTCGATGGTGGTCCCACTCCCGGAGGCCGGCGAACACGGTGCTGTACTCCTCCAAGGCCCGCTGTAGCCGGGTGTAGTCCGCGAGCGCGAGCGCCCCGCGCAGACGCAAGGTCAGGACCACACGCTCCTTGCTCGGTCTCGACGCCAGCTCGTCGACGACAGCCGTGACGTCCTCACCGCAGGTCAGGTCCCAATGGACCTCCTCGAAGGTCCAGGCGCCCACGTGGTGGGGCTGAACGACCGGCGCCCGGTCGGCGGACAGGCTCACCACGAGCACGTCGCCGGGGGTCTGCTCACGTGAGTCGGTCACCTCGATGGCACCGGAATACCACACGAAGCCGTAGCCACCGACGTCGGTGCGCGAGTGGCGGTCTCCGAGCGCGACGTAGTGCACCTCGTCCCGGTCACGGGCCGCCCGAAGGTTCGCGATGTCGATCGTGCAGGGCCGAGAACCGTGCGGATCCAGCAGGTCAGCACCGCCGTGACCCACCACGATTCGCAGGGTGCCGGCCGGCGGCGGTGGCACCGCAGCCAACGCGCTCGAGACCAGATCCTCCTCGGGATGCTTGCCTCGCCAAGGGGCGGCAACGATCTGCACCCCGTCGGCCACGGGGTAGGGGCCGACCTCGTCGAGTACCACGACGTTGTCCGGGCAGTGCCGGACGAACCGCTCCTGCCGGTACAGGCTGACGACGTCCAGCGGGTCGTGGTTGCCGGGCAGCAGGTACACCGGTAGCGCGATCTCACCCATCGCCTCCAGCGCCCGTCGGACGGTGGCCTGACGCAGCTGGTGGTGCTCGAAGACGTCGCCGGCCACCACGACGAAGTCACACCCCTGCTCCCGAGCCACCACACCGGCGCGACGGATGGCCTGCACCCGATCGTCATCGAAACGGGCCTGAGCCTCCGGCTCCAGCCAGCGTCGCGTCATCCCCAGCTGCCAGTCGGCGGTGTGCAGGAAGGTGACCATGCCGTTCACGCTAGGTGCGGGTGCCGACAATCCCGCGCACATCGGGTCAGTGTCCCCACACCAGCATCGGCACCAGGGCCAACAGACCTCCGACGCCCGTGGAGAGCATCAGATACCCCACTGCTGCGGCGCGGTCCCGCGTCGCCAGGTCGTAGACCTGCATCGCTAGCGTGCTCCACGTGGTGAGTGCGCCGGCCGTGCCGGTCGCCAGCAGCGCGTACCACCACGACTGCGCGGCCACCTGGCCCTGAGGGGCCAGCGCCACCAGCATCCCCAGCAGAGCGCACCCGGCGGCATTGACCACGAAGGTGCCCTGGAGGCTGCCCCAGCGGACCCCCGCTCCGTATCGCATCACGGCACCCACGGCGCCACCGAGCGCTACGGCGAGCCCCGTGGTCACGGTGAGCATCACCGCTGTTCCCCTCGCACGCCTACCCCTGCGTTCCGGGGGAGGACGCGCCTCCACCAAGGGCACTGGCCACCCGCACCATCTGGGCCCCAGCGGAGGCCGCGGCGATGCACAGCACCGGCGTCAGCAGGCCATAGCCCACCGCCAGCGCCGCAGACCCCGACTGCAGCAGCACCTCGGAGGCGACCACGTACCCCGAGAAGGTCGTGAAACCCCCGAAGAAGCCGGTGCCGAGCGCTGGTGCGACCCATCGCGGCACATGTCGGGCCAGGACGAGGACGGTGAGCGCTCCCAGGCCGAAGCTGCCGACGACGTTGATGAGCAGCACCGGCCACGGGAAAGCACCGGCCTGCACCCCGGCCACCACCTCGACAACGGCCCGGGCCAGCGCCCCTGCTGCACCTCCGACGGCGACCGCACCCACCACGGGCACATCTGCGCTCACACTGCGAGCCTACGACGGTGGTCCAGTAGCCTGATGTCATGACCAGCAGCGGGGCCGCAGGCCCTGGACACCCCCGTGCTGCCCGTCACGGGGGCGGCATGGCCCAGTGCAACGGTGACGCCCCTCCGTGTTGATCCTCGGGGGAGTCCTGGTCATCCTGCTGCTCACCGTGGCCACGGGGTACTTCGTGGCGCAGGAGTTCGCCTACGTCTCGGTGGAGCGAGGCAAGCTGCAGCAGCTGGCCGACGGGGGGGACGCCGCCGCCGCCCGAGCGCTGGACGTCACCTCACGGCTGTCCTTCACCCTCTCCGGCGCGCAGTTCGGCATCACCCTGACCGCCTTGTTGGTGGGTTACGCCGGTGAGCCTCTGATGGGACGCGGTCTCGCCGAGGCCATCGGCGTCACCGGACTGTCAGACGGCGCGTCGCTCACGCTGTCGTTGGCCATCACCCTCGGGTTCAGCACCGCCGTGCAGATGGTCCTGGGTGAGCTGGGGCCCAAGAACCTCGCCATCGCCAAGCCGGTTCCGCTGGCCCGAGCGCTGTCTCGGTCCACGCTGCTGTACCTCATGGTCGCCGGCCCGGTGATCTCGTTGTTCGACAGGGCGTCCAACGCCCTGTTGCGCTCCGTCGGCATCGAACCCGTCGAGGAGCTGCCCCAGGGCGCTACCCCGGAGGACCTGTCGCGGATCATCGCCGACTCGGCCATGGGCGGACTGCTCGACGACGACCTGACCACCCTGCTCGGCCGAGGGCTGGCGTTCCGTCGTCACGCTGCCGAGGAGGTGATGACGCCCCGCATCGACGTCGAGACCGTTCAGGCCGACGAGCCGGCGAGCCGGGTCCTCGAGCTGCTCGACACCGGGCACTCGCGCTTCCCGGTCATCGGGCGGGACATCGACGACATCGTCGGAGTGATCGGCCTGCACGAGCTGCTCAACGTCCCGGCCGAGGAACGCGGCACCATCCCGGTGCGCGAGCTCGCCGACGAGGCCCTGATCCTGCCCGAGTCGCTACCGCTGCCTCGGGTCCTGGAGGAGATGCGGCAACAACACCGTCAGCTCGCCGTCGTTGTGGACGAGTACGGGGGGTTCGCCGGCGTGCTCACCTTCGAGGACGTCGCCGAGGAGGTCGTCGGCGAGATCTGGGACGAGGACGACGACGAACAGACCGAGCCCGCCGCTCGCAACGACGGCGTATGGCAGATCGCCGCCCGGATGCGGATCGACGAGGTCGAGTCGCTGACCGACATCGCGCTGCCCGAGAACGAGGACTACGACACCCTTTCCGGGCTGGTCATGCACCGTCTGGGGCGCATGCCGCAGCACGGGGACAGGGTCACGGTCACCTGGCCGACCCGCGACCCCGAGGGAGAGGCCCACCAGGTGAGCGTGGACATCGACGTGCTGACCATCGCGCGGCACGTCCCCGAGACGGTGGCGCTGCATCCGCCCGAGTACACGGAGCTGGACCCCGATGACGTGCCCCATGGCCACGACACGAACGAGCCGATGATCTCGCCGGGAGCCGCCCGGGCCAGCGAAGGCCCGGGCTCCTCTGAGGGCCAGCACCACGAGGGCCGTCACTCGCGTGGACGACAGGACGACCGACGCGTTGACCAGGACCACCGATGAACACGACCCTCGCTCTCCTGTTCTCGGTGCTGCTGTTGGCCTTGAACGGCTTCTTCGTCGCCAGCGAGTTCGCCGTCGTCGCCTCCAAACGGCACCGACTCGAGGAGGCGGCCGAAAGTGGGCGCCCGGCGGCCCGAGCCGCGGTCAAGGCTCACCGCGAGCTGTCGCTGATGCTGGCCGGCGCCCAGCTCGGCATCACGCTGTGCACCCTGGGCCTCGGCGCCCTCTCGGAGCCGGCCATCGCCCACCTCCTCGAGCCGCTGATCCACCTCACGGGGCTCCCCGACGGGATCAGCCACGTCATCGCCGTGGTCATCGCGGTCTCCATCGTGGTCTTCCTGCACATGGTCGTCGGCGAGATGGCCCCCAAGTCATGGGCGATCTCCCACCCGGAGACCTCGGCCATCCTGATCGCCCTGCCCTTCAGGGCCTTCACCTGGACGGTGAGACCGGTGCTGTTCGTGCTCAACGGACTGGCCAACGCGTGCCTGCGAGCGGTCAAGGTCGAACCGATCGACACGGTGGAGTCCGGCACCCACGGGCCGGCCGACCTGCAGCTGCTGCTCGCCGAGTCTCATGAGCACGGTGTCCTTCCGGATGCCGACCATCAGATGTTGACCGGTGCCCTACGACTGGAGGAGGAGACCGTGGCGGAGGTGATGTTCGGTCTCGACGACGCGGTCACGGTCCCCGACACCGGCACGGCGCGCGACGTCGAGCGGGCCTGTCACGACAGCGGCCGCTCTCGCCTCTTCATCCGCGACGGCTCCGGAGCGGTCATCGGCCTGGTGCACGTCCGCGACGCGATGCGCTCCACGTCACGTGGCCACGCGAAGACGCCGGTGACGGACCTCCTGCAGGATCCGGTATGGCTGCGAAGTGACATGCCCCTGATCGACGCCGTGACCTCCATGCGGCGCGAGAGGGCCCAGATGGCTCTGGTCAGCGACGACTCCGGAGCGCTGGCCGGCCTGGCCTCGCTGGAGGACATCCTGGAGCAGATCCTCGGCGAGTTCGACGACGAGACCGACGCCGCCGCCAGCGTCTAGCGCGCGGGCCGTCGCTCTCGTCGACGTCTGCAGGAAACGCTGTGGGCATCCTCTGCCCGGAGGCGACCGCGCATGACGAAGGCCCCCTCCCACACCATGGGACGGGGCCTTGTCGGGAAGACGGGGTGGGCTCAGCCGACGCGGCCGTACCCGCTCACGCCGCTGAACACCGAACGCAGCTGCGTCGGGATGCCGGCCCGTCCCGAGTCATACATCATGCCGTTGCCGGCGTAGATGCCGACGTGGTGGGCCGGGGAGCCGAAGAAGACAAGGTCGCCGGGCTGAGGGTTGCTCACCGGGGTGGTCACCTGACGCTGGCCTTCTGCGGTGCGAGGCAGGCTCACTCCGACCTGACCGTAGACGTAGGAGGTGTAGCCGGAGCAGTCGAAACCCGCCGGCGTCGTGCCGCCATAGCGGTACATGATGCCGGTGAGACTGGCGGCAACGCCCATCACACCCCCAGTGGCTGCGGGCGCGGGCTCCGGGGCCGCCTCACGCGTCTGCGTGCGGCTCGAGGAGCTGGACTCCCGCCCCGAGCTGGACGAACTCGAGCTGGTCGAGCCCGACGTGGACGAAGATGTGGTGGACGAGTTCGACGTCCCCTCGCTGGAGCTGCTGGACGAGGAGGTGTCCGTCGAACCGGTGCTCGAGGACTCGGCCTCCGGGGAGGAGTCGGCCTCGCTCTCGTAGGTGGGGGCGGGCTCCGGCTCGGGAGCCGGCTCGGGCTCGGGAGCGGGCGGCTCCACTCCGACGAAGCCGGTGGTTCCGAAGGACTGCTTCTCGATCACCGGAGTGGCCTTGGGGGCCACGGCCGGGACAACGGGACGGTCCTGGGGGGTCACGACGGACGGAAGCTCCACCGCCATCAGGTCCACCACGGACTCCGAGCCGGTCGTCGTGTCCGCGGCGAACGCGGCCACGTCCTCGCCGACACCCCGCGGGCTGGCGTGCGCCGGAACGGCTGCAGCCGCGAGCAGGCCACCGGAGGTGGCGGCTACGGCGGTAGCCTTCGCGGAGCGGGTCATCGCGGTGCTCGTCACGGTGAACTTGCTGGGCGCGCGGTGGCGGCCGTTGGTGCGTTGCGACACAGTCAACCTCATGCCTCGCCTACGAGGTGGCATGTCGGGCCACATGGCGACAAGGCACCCGGCATCGACCTCCCGGACGGGCGGACCGACGCGTGGCTCCGGTGGAGTCGTGGGCGACTCCAGCAGCGCATCCCCGCTCCTGTCATGCGGGCGGTTCAGGGCTCGACCGTGCTGACAGGGTTCGGCGTCACGGTAGAGGCGCAACCAGGAAAGGCGACGCGTGAACGACAGTACACAGGGCCGTCGCGCAATGTCACGTTTCGGTAAAGGCGTAGGGGCCAGGCCCCAGGAGAAACCTCGCGAGTACGCGTGTGACCAGCATAAACACGGTCATATCGCGGGTCTACGGTTCCTTGACGTGACCGAACTCACATCACAGAAAGGTATCGACGGCTCCTCGCCTCAGCGGCCGCCCCACCTGAGCCAAGCTCCAGATGCGCCAGGTAGACAGACTTCTCAGACACGCACGAACAGATGGGCGGCGAGGCCCACCGGTAGTGATACCGGGTCGTGACCCGCGGCCCGCAGATGGATCCGATCACCCTCTGTGGCCACTTCGACATCGGCTCCCGGGACGATCCCGCTACGCAGCAGCAGGTCCAGTGACTCCGGCTCGACCTGGGCCGGTTCACCGATCCGCACCACCTGCCCGGAGC